>JBDSRF010000217.1:0-15324 GCA_039929445.1 Arachnia sp.
TCCTGCGCCCCGTCGCCCACCGCTGGCGTCTCAGCCACCGCCGCGACGATGTCACCGAACTGGTGGCCTCTGCCGGGGTGCGCTGGGGACTCGACGAGCGCCACCGGGCCCTGCTGGGGCTGGGCGGCGTGACCCAGAACACGTGGCTCCGGGGCCTTGACCGCCTCCTGGCCGGCCTTGCAATGGGTCCGGACTCGACGGCGCTGCCCATCACCGGCGTGGAGACAGTCGGCACTTCCGACCTCGAACTGGTGGGCACCCTGTCGGAACTGGTGTCGCGACTCCGCAAATTCACCCACGGCTCCGCCTCGACCGCCACCGCCGAGCAGTGGGTGGGCCGCGTCCGCACCGCCCTCGACGAGTTGGTGCGCCCCTCCTTCGACGACGAGTGGATGCTGCTCGAGGCCCACAGCGTCCTCACGGACATGGCCGAACAGCTGGCGTCGTCGCAGGCGACCCTGACCCGCGCCGAGTTCGCGCGGCTGTTCGCCACCGCCACCCGGGAGCTGGCGCCACGCTCCGCCGTCGGCAACGGCGCACTGCAGGTGGTGGGGGTCGGCGAGCTCCAGCACGTCGCGCACCGCCTCGTGTGCCTCCTGGGGGTGGCGGACCCCGTGGCAGGGGGCGACGCCGACACCGTCGAGCTCGGAGCGCACGTGCCCACCCGCCGCGGTCTGCTGGCCGCCCAGCTTCTGGCCCATGCGCGCGCCGCGGACAACGTGGTGGTGGTGCAGCAGGACCGGGACGCCCACACCAATGAGGAGATGGCCGAGGCCACCGCCGTGACCAGTTTGCTGCGCGACCTCGGCCCCCACCCGGTCCTGGTGCCCGGGCATCCCCTCCACGCCCACAGCGAGGCCAACTTCACCACCGATGAGCGGCGCAGCTACGAGCGACGCGGGCGCGACGCGGCGGAGGCACGACGTCACCTCCGACGGGATGCACCACCTCCGCACGAGCAACGCCGGCGCGCCGCCATCGCGCTGGAGGCTCCCTGCGAGCCCACGGAGGCGGGCATCGCGGACCTCCACCGCTTCCTCTCGGATCCCGCCAAGGCGTTCCTGCAGTCGGCGGCCGCCGTCCGGATCTTCGAGCCGCCCCACCTCAGGGACGAGCTGCCGCTGGAGTTGGGTGGTCTGGAGGCCTGGTCGGTGAAGGACAGGCTGCTGCAGTCCCTGCGGAAGGGCCTCACCCCCGAGCAGGCGGCAACCGCCGAGTTCCAGCGCGAGTCGCTGCCACCCAAGCTCATCGGCAGAGCGTTGCTGCGCGAACCCATGCGGCACGTGATGGGGCTGTGGGCGGCGGCGGAGAAGGACCTCGTGGGGGACGTCGTCGAACACCGCATCGACCTTGACCTCGGCAGCGGTCTGCGGCTGCAGGACACCGTCAGCACCCGCAGCGGCCAGGTGGTGAGCGTGGTCGCCAGCAAGGGCGTCAAGCAGGAGCTCCTGCCGTGGCTCCAGGTGCTGGCACTGGCCGCCATGGGTGTGCCCGCCGGCGCCACGGTGCACCGCATGGACCGCGAGAACTACTTCGACGTGCCCACCCGACGCGAGATCGTCGCCCCAGCCGCGGACGAGGCGCGGGAGCTGCTCGACGTCGCGGCCCGGGCCTTCCAGCAGGGACGAAGCCGACTCGTCCCCGTGCCGCTGGAACCTGCCCTGGCGTACGCGGGGCAACTCCTGGGTGGCGGCACCCCCGACATGCGCCAGTGGGAGCTGCCGTCACGCGATTGGGACGCGCCCTGGAAGTTCCTGGGGCCCCAGTGGCTGCTGTTCTACGGACCTCAGGCCCCCAAGGAACTCTTCGCCGACAAGCGCACCTCCCGCGACCCGTCGTCGGAGGAGGACAGCGCCTTTGGTGCATGGACCCGGGCGCTCTACGTCCCGCTGCTGCGGGGAGGCCGCTGACATGTTCGACATCACCGCACCCCTGCCCGAGGGTCCCCTGCTGCTGGAGGCCAGCGCCGGCACGGGCAAGACGTGGACAATCGCAGCCCTGACGGCCCGCTTCATCGCCGAGACCGGCGCCACCATCGACGAGTTCCTCCTCATCACCTTCAGCAACAAGGCCGCCCAGGAGCTGCGCAGCCGTGTCTTCGAACGGCTCGCGGGCACCGAGCGCTCGCTCGCGGAGTTCCAGTCAACCGGGGAGCCGCCGCGGCACGACGCGGTGGCGCTGCTGCTCTGCGACGCCGATGCCGACGAGGTGGAGCGCCGGCGTGCGCGCCTGCGTCGGGCGCTCGAGGGCTTCGACAGCGCCCTGATCTGCACCACGCACGTGTTCTGCCAGAACATGCTGAAGGAACTGGGCGTCCTCGGGGACTGGGACATGGGCGACGTCATCATCTCCGACCCACTCCCCCTCATCGACGAGTGCGCCACCGACGTCTACGTGGCCCGCTACCAGGACGTCGCGGAACCCACCCTTGACCCGAAGCGTGCCCGCACCATCGCGCGCGAGGCCTGCCAGTCGACGCTCCCACTGGTCTCGCAACAAGACGATGACAAGGAGTTCTGCGAACAGGTACGCCGCCGGTTCGCCGACCGCAAGCGCACCCTCGGGCTCGTCACTTTCGACGACCTCACCCTGCGGCTCCGCGACGTACTGGAGTCCCCCAGCACCGGGGACTGGGCCGTGGCCGCGTTGCAGGAGCGCTTCGCCGTCGTACTCGTGGACGAGTTCCAGGACACCGACCCGCTCCAGTGGCGCATCATCCAGCGCGCGTTCGTCCGACCCGAGCGCACCACCGTCCTCATCGGCGACCCCAAGCAGTCCATCTACGGATTCCGCAGCGCCGACCTCATGAGCTATCTCGAGGCCGCCTCCTCCATGGCCAAGCAGTCGCTGCCCAGGAACCACCGCTCCGACGGCGCCGTCGTGGAGGGCGTGCAGGAGCTGTTCGGGAACCTCCCCCTCGGGGACCCGTCCATCACGGTGGTGGACGTCCTCAGCACGCACGGCAGCCGCCTCACCATGGGTGCCGTGCCCGCGCGGATCCTCCTGCGACGCGGCGCCGGCGACAAGCTAAACCACCCACCCCACGAGGCCATTGCACACGACATGGTGCGGCTCACCCAGCGACTCCTGGGGCAGGCGCGCATCACGGACGACGGGCACGGCGACCGACCCCTGTCGCCCGCCGACATCGCCGTGCTGGTCCGCAACCGGGCGCGCGGACGCGAGGTGGTGGCGTCCCTGCAGAAGGCCGGCATTCCCGCCGTCTTCCACGGCTCCGACAGCGTCCTCACCGGCCCCGCGGCGAGGGACTGGTCGGCCGTGCTGTCCGCCATGCTGACGCCCACCCGCTCCGACATCGTGCTGGCCGCCGCCACTGACCTCTTGGGCTTCCCGCTGGAGGCCCTGGTCCACGGTGCTGAGGACTCGGTAACCGCCTCCGTGCTGGTGCACCGCCTGGCCCGTGCCCACGAGTCCGGGGGCATCCCGGAGGTCATGGCCGTCCTCGCCGCCGACACCGGCCTCGTCGCCCGGATACTCGGGCAGCCCGACGGGGAGCGCAGGCTCACCGACCTGCACCACGTCGCCGAACTGCTGGCCACCGCCCCCGCCAGCGACCTGTTTGGCCTCCACGAGTGGCTCGCCAGCGCCATGGACGGCGCCACAGTGGACGGTGCCGACGCCCGCCTCGCCACGGACGCCCCTGCCGTCCGTGTGACCACCATGCACTCGGCCAAGGGACTCCAGTTCGGGGTGGTGCTGCTGCCGGAAGTCAGTGATCTCGTGGCGCAGTCGCGCAAACCCTTCCCCGTGGTGCTGGAGGGCGTCCGACACCTCCACGTCGGTCCGCCGCTGGACTGGCGGGACCCCACGAGGGTGTCCTTCGAGCGGCAGCAGCGCGAGGAGGAGTTGCGGCTGCTGTACGTGGCCCTGACCCGGGCCAAGTACATGGCCATCGCGTGGCACGTCACCGGCAAGCGGTCCGCCTCCGGGGCACTGACTGCCCTGCTGGCCCGGGACCGCGGCACCACGCAACTGAACGACCGCTATGCCAGGGTGCCCGACCTCACGGCTTTCAATCCCCAGCTCATCAACGTCACGGACCTGGGCGACGACCCACCGGAGCCGCTGGCCGCGCCCCCTGCCTCGTCGGCTCCGCTGGCGTCAGCCCGCATGGACCGCGTCATCGATCAGACGTGGCGCCGTACGTCGTACTCCGGACTGACAGCCGGGCTGCACGAACTGGCCCACTCGGCCCTGCCCGACGAGCCCGACGAGGTGGAGGTGTGGCAGCCCAGCCCCGACGAGGCACTCTCCCTGCCCTCCCCCATGGCCCACCTTCCCGGCGGCGCCGCATTCGGCACCCTCGTGCACGCCGCCCTGGAGGAGGTGGACTGGAGTCCCGGCCACCTCACCGACAGCGCCACCCGGGTGATGGCGGGGCTGGCCCCACGATTCGGCATGCCTGCCGAGGACGCGGCCACGCTGGCCTCAGCCCTGGTGGCGGTCTGCACCACACCTCTGGGTCCCCTCATGGACGGCGTCAGTCTCGCCGACGTGCCGCTGGCGCACAGGCTCCCGGAGCTGGATTTCGACCTGCCCATGGCCGAGTGCGGAGATGCTGCCACGGTGGGCCACCTGGCGCAGCTCATGTCCGAGCACCTCGATCCCGGCGACCCCCTGGCGGGCTATCCACTGCACCTCGCGTCGTCCCCCGCGGCCACGGGTGTGCTGCGCGGATTCCTGACGGGCTCCATCGACGCGGTGCTGCTGTCCCCGTCGGGTCGCCACGTGGTGGTGGACTACAAGACCAACCGCCTCCCCACCGGGGCCGGCGAGGACCTGAGCGTGGGGCACTACCAGGCGGGCGCCATGACGCAGGCCATGATCCGGGCGCACTATCCGCTGCAGGCGCTGCTCTACTGCGTGGCGCTCCACCGCTTCCTCGCCTGGCGGCTACCCGGCTACGACCCCGACACCCACCTGGGCGGCGCCGGCTACCTGTTCGTGCGCGGTATGGGGGGCGCCGACGCCCCACCGGCGGCAGGCATGCCGTGCGGCGTCTTCACCTGGAATCCGCCCACCGACCTGGTGCTGGCGGCGTCCGAGGCACTGGGAGGAATGCGATGAGCAGGCACGAGGTACCGGTGGCGGCGACGGGCCTTCTGCGCGCGTTCGCCGAGGCCACCCTCATCTCCCCCGTGGACTTCCACCTGGCCCGCCGCATGGCGGCGCTGTGCAAGGAGTCCGATCCGCGTGTGGAGCTGGCCTTCGCGCTCGCCACCCGCGAGCTGCGCCTCGGGTCGGTCTACCTCGACCTGCGACGTGCCACTGAGCTGTCCCCGGAGGCCGGTATCGAGGACGGCGTCGCCGAGGGGCTGGACCTGGACCTGCCGTGGCCGGAGACGGACGACTGGCTGGCAGCCGTGGCGGCATCGCCCGCCGTTGCCGGCGAGCAGGACGCGAGCCGACCGTTCCGACTCGTGGGCTCCTGGCTGTACCTGGACCGCTACTGGTGTGAGGAGCGCAGCGTGGAGGCGAGCCTGCGTCGCCGCTCCGGCATTGAACTCCCCGCCGTCGACGACGCACGCCTCGCCCGTGCCACGGCCCCGCTGCCCTCCCGTCAGCCCGACGCACTGCAGGACGCGGCCGTCAGCGCCGCACTGCGCAACGCCACCACGGTGATCACGGGTGGTCCCGGCACGGGCAAGACCACCACCGTGGCGCGCATCCTGGGCGGCCTGGCCGACGAGGAGAATTCACCACTCGTGGCCCTGGCGGCCCCCACGGGCAAGGCGTCCACCCGGCTCGCCAGCGCCGTGGCGGAGTCGCTGCCCGAGGGTGCCGCGGGGCTGCGTCTGCGCAGCTACACCCTCCACAAGCTGCTGGGCGTCGTACCCGGCCGTGCCCACCGCACCCACGGGTCGCACAATCTTCTGCCCCACGACGTGGTCATCGTCGACGAGACCTCCATGGTCTCGCTGACCATGATGTCGTGGCTGCTGGAGGCCGTGTCACGGCGCACCCGGCTCATCCTCATCGGCGACCCCCAGCAGCTTGCCTCCGTGGAGGCCGGGGCCGTGCTGGCCGACATCGCCGCCTCCCCGGACCTGATCACCTCGGCCACCGGTGACGCCGTCGTGGAGTTGCGCAGCAACTTCCGCAGCAACGAGGAGATCACCGGCCTCGCGGCGGCCATCCAGGGGGGCGACGCGGACGCCGTGCTGGGGCTTCTCACGGGAGGCACGAGCTGCACGCTCCAGGACTACACCGGCTCCGAGCCCCTGACCGGGTACCGCGTCCTGCTCGCCGATCTGCGCGCGACCGCCGATACGGTACGCACCGCGGCGCTGGGGGGCGACGGTGACGCCGCCAATGCGGCGCTGGGCGGTCACCGGTTGCTGTGCGCCCACCGGGAGGGACCGTTCGGGGTGGGCCACTGGTCGCGCGCCGCACGGGGGTGGCTCTCGGAGCAGTTCGACGACTACGGACGGGGCGCCGGGGCGTGGCCCGGTCAGCCGCTGCTCATCACCCGCAACAGCGACACGGCTGCCAACGGCGACACCGCCGTGGTGGTGCGCCGGGAGGGCCGTCTACTGGCGGCCGTCGATCGCGCCCAGGGCACCCTGTTGGTGGACCCGGTGCTCCTGGACGACGCCACCGACCTGCACGCCATGACCATCCACAAGTCGCAGGGCAGCCAGTTCGACGTGGTCAGCGTCATCCTCCCGCCGCTCGGGTCGCCGCTCCTGACGCGGGAGCTGCTGTACACGGCCATCACCCGGGCGAGAACGAGCGTGCGACTCTACGGCACCGAGGCCGCGCTCCGCACCGCCGTCGAGACGCCCGCCAGGCGGGCCAGCGGCCTGGGCCGCAGAACCGAGCCCGCGTGAATAGACGTAGGTCAATCGTGGTCGGACAACCAACCACGATTGACCGTCACCCCGCCCGTGGCCGAAGGGCTCGTCAGCGGACGGCGGCGATGGCCCTGGCGACGTGCTCGATGTTGCGGGAGTTGAGCGCTGCCACGCACATGCGGCCCGCGTCGGTGCCGTAGACGCCATGCTCGGTGCGCAATGCCACCATCTGGTCCTTCGTCAGGCCGGAGTAGCTGAACATGCCGAGCTGATCGGCGATGAAGCCCATGTCGGTGACTCCCTCGGCCTCGAGGCGCTCCACGAGCTGCCCGCGCAGGTCCTTGATCCGCTCCCGCATGCCGGCCAGCTCCGTCACCCACATCTGCCTCAGGTCGGGGTCGCAGAGGACCTCGGCCACCAGGGCCGCGCCGTGCTTGGCGGGGTTGGAGTAGTTGGTGCGGATGCAGATCTTCAGCTGGGACATCACCTTGGCCGTGAGGCCGGCGTCCGCGGCCACCACGTGCAGTGCGCCGATGCGCTCCCCGTAGAGGCTGAAGGACTTCGAAAAGGACTGGGCGATGAGGAACTCCACGCCTGAATCCAGGAACAGGCCGATGACGGACTTGTCCTCGTCGATGCCGAAACCGAAGCCCTGGTAGGCCATGTCCAGGAAGGCGACGAGCTTGTGGGAGATCACCACCTCGATGACGCGTTCCCAGTCGGCGGTCTGCAGGTCGTAGCCCGTGGGGTTGTGGCAGCAGGCGTGCAGGACCACGACGGTGCCCTCATCAGCCGCCTGCAGGTCCTCGATCATGCCGTCGACGTCCACGCCCTTGCGCTCGGGCGAGTAGTAGCGGTAGCCCTGGACCTCGAAGCCTGCCCGGGTGAACAGCGCCTTGTGGTTCTCCCAGCTGGGTGTGGAGATCATCACCTTCGCATCCGGGGAGATCTGCTTCAGGAAATCGGCCCCCACCTTGAGCGCACCGGTGCCGCCCAGTGCCTGGACCGAGGCGACCCTCTCGAGAACGGCCCCCCCCTGGTCGAAGACCAGCTCGCGCGTGGTCGCCACGAAGCCCGTCAGGCCGTCGATGCCGAGGTAGCCGTGCGGCTTCCTGGCGGCCGTGATCCGTTCTTCGGCGATGCGAACGCACTCAAGCAGTGGCAGCGTGCCATCCTCACCGAGGTACACGCCCACCCCCAGGTTCACCTTGTCGGTGCGCTGGTCCTTGGCGAATGACTCGTTCAGGCCGAGGATCGGATCGGCCGGGGCCAACTGGACGGTGTGCAACAAGGACATGGGAATACGTCGCCTCTCAGGAGATACGTGTCTGCGCCCTCAGCGTACCGCTGGACACGGTTGAGCCACGCCGGGCATCTCGACCCGGCATGATCAGGGGTGCAGCGACAACATCAACCAAGAGCGAGTCACGCACATGAAGATCGATTTCAAGCCCTCCCGCCGCGCCACGCTCGGCGTGGAGTGGGAACTGACGGTCGTGGACCTGGCCACCCTGGAGCAGGTGCCGGAGGCCCACCGGGTCCTCGACGGGGTCAAGGACCCCGTGAACGGCCCCATTCGCGCGGAGTACCTCCGCAGCATGATCGAGCTTGTCAGCGGTGTGCACACCGGTGTCGACGGCGTCGTGGCGGAGATGGACGCCCTCATGCACCAGGTCATCGAGGCGCTGGAGCCGCACGGCCTGGCGGTAATGGCCATGGGGGCGCACCCGTTCGCCGACCCGGCGCAGCAGCAACCGGTGAAGAAGGCGCAGTACCGACGGGTCAGGGAACGCAACGGCTGGTGGGGTGCGCAGATGGCCGTCAACGGCGTCCACATCCACGCGGGCATCGACGACCGCTCCAAGGCCCTGCCCGTCACCTACGGCCTGGCCCGCTTCATCCCCTACTTCATCGCCCTGAGCGCCTCATCGCCGTTCTGGATGGGCACCGACACCGCTTTCGCCTCCCAGCGGACCATGATGTTCCAGCAGTTGCCCACCAACGGCCTGCCCTATCACATGTCGTCGTGGAAGGAGTTCGAGCGCTACGCCACGGAACTGGAGGGGGTCGGCATGATCCAGAGCCCGTCGGAAATCCGCTGGGACGTGCGCCCGTCCACCTTCGGGACGGTGGAGAACCGGTCCATGGACTGCGTGCCCACGGTGTTCGAGATCGGCGCACTGGCCGCGCTGACACAGTGCCTCGTGGAGTGGATGTCGCGTGAGCTGGACGCCGGCCGGGAGATTGAGCGGCTGCCGTTCTGGTTCATGCGGGAGAACAAGTGGCGTGCCGCCCGCTACGGTCTGGGCGCCGAGGTGGTCACACCACGGCCCCACGAGCACACACTGGCGTTGCGCGAGGGCCTGCTGCACTGGCTGGAGAGGCTGGCACCGATCGCGGACGAGCTAGGCTGCGCCCAGCAACTGGCAGATTGCGTGGAACTGGTGCATCGTGGTCCCAGCTACGTCCGTCAACGACGCGTTGCCAAGGCCACCGACGGCGACCTCTCAGCCGTGCTCCGATCCACCATTTCGGAGACCATGGGTGGCAGACCACATTTCAAGGACACCAAGTGAAACCATTTCTGTTGCTCAGCTGCCGGCCCGAGGACGCGGCGGCCGAGGGCGAACGACTCTCGGTCCTGCACTTCTCCGGGCTGGGGGAAGCCGACCTGCAGCAGATCCGCGTCGAGGTGGCGCCCCTGCCCGCCCTGGACCTCGACGACTACTCCGGGATCATGCTCGGCGGTGGCCCGTACAACTCCAGCGACCCCGTGAAGTCCGAGCTGCAGCTGCGGGTGGAGGCCGACCTCCGCCGGGTGCTCGAGGATGTCTTCGCCGAGGATGTTCCCTTCCTGGGCCTCTGCTACGGCATCGGCACGGTCACGGCGCACATGGGTGGCGTCGTGGACCGGACCTACGGCGAGCCTGCGGGCCCCATCCCGCTCCGGCGGACCGACGCAGGGCACCGTGACCCCCTCCTGACCGAGGTGCCGGAAACTTTCCAGGCGTTCGTCGGCCACAAGGAGGCGGTCCGTGAACTCCCGGAGGGCGCGGTGCTGCTGGTGGAGGGCGACGCCTGCCCCGTGCAGATGTTCCGGGTGCAGAAGAACTGTTACGTGACCCAGTTCCATCCCGAACTGGACGCCGAGCACTTCATCGACCGGATGAAGATCTACCGTCACGCCGGCTACTTCGCGCCAGAAACGCTGGAGGACCTCAGCGAGCAGGCCCGCGCGGCGAACGTGTCACCGGCCGTGCACACCATCCTCAGCAGGTTCGTGGAGCACTACACACGGTGACCGGGAGGGCGGGGCCGTCACACTCGGCCGCGCCCCCACCCGATCGCCTCAGATCTCTTTGACGGCGGCTTCTGCAAGTTTCTCGGCCCCCTTCACGAGAGCGTCACCCAACTCACCTTCGCCCAGTCGTACGGCCACGGACGCGAGCACCACAGCTCCGGCCGCCTTGGCCATCGCCAGGGACCACGGTTCGGGCTGCGGGCCGTCCTTCGGGCCGAAGCCGGGCCCGGGCCACGGCCACTTGGGGGGCCACGGGGTGGGGCACCAGTCGTCGATCATCTCGGACAACCACTCAACGCTCCCCTGGTTGCGTGCTGCATCCTCCACGGCCAGGGTGACCAGTCGATTGGTCATGCGAACCGCGGCAAGCACGAACTTGTCTGTCGGATGGGGTGGGAGCGGCTGCGGATTGAGTGACGCCAAGTCGAGGTATCCGCGTTCGGCGGACCACTGTGGCTTCAACGCATCCCACGCTTCCGGGTGGATGCTGCCCACCAGTGCGAGCAGCTTGACGCTCTGACTGAGATCCATTCTTGGCATCCGAAACACCTCCAGGTGTGACCGCCATCCCAGGTCATGGGATGGCGGAAATTGATCGTTGTGGAATCCTTGCTGCTGTGACGACGCCCGAACTCATCGGGTGACTTCGGATCATGTGACCGTGGCGCCGGACCCACTCGCTTGGGCGGGTGGTCAGAGACCAGGATCAGAGATGGTCTAGACGAAAGTTGTAGCCCGCAGGTTCGTGAGCGCTCGGGCCGATGGCAGGGCAGACGCCCTTGGTGGGGAACCCGTCGAAGAACAGCGCGTTGCACTTGCCGCAGAACCGCCAGTTGGGCTGGGGCGGAGCCATGCTGTCCGAGATCGAGAGGACCAGTTCGACGGTGGTGCCATCACCTTCGAAGACCATCACCCTGTCCTTGGATCCGAACTGGATCAGGTCCGACTGGTCAAGCACCATCTGGAGCGTGTCGATGTGGTCGTCATCGAACGAGAACGGAATGGGGACGTCGACGGCGTTCAGAACGTTGCGGATGTCGGCAGCCAGGCGTGCCGCGCGCTCGGCGGGGCCAGGTGCCCCCGCGGACGCACCGAGTGACAGCGCGGTCCTGGCGTTGACCAACTCGGAGTACTGCGCCGGTCCGCCGTTGTCGTACTCGAGCACGGACACGACGATGGCGACATCCGTCGGATCGATGATGTCGGCCGGGACCCCGTCCATCCCCCAGAAGGGCGGACCGTCCACACGCACAGGCTCGTCGTCGTCATGTGCCGCCCCTCATGGTGCACGCCATCACCCGGGAGGACGACTCCCGGCCCCTGGTGCGCTCTTTGGTACGAGCACTTGCGACCGTGACACCGTTGGGGGCCGACGGCGACGGTGGGTGGTAACCGCCCGGATTCCCCCCACAACGCAGCGCGCCAGAGCCCGTGTATGGGCTCTGGCGCGATGTCGTGGGTGGGTGGAGGGCTCAGTCGAGGTAGTCCCGCAGGACCTGCGACCGCGACGGGTGGCGCAGCTTGCTCATCGTCTTCGACTCGATCTGGCGGATCCGCTCACGGGTGACCCCGTAGACCTTGCCGATCTCGTCGAGCGTCTTGGGCTGACCATCGGTCAGGCCGAAGCGCATGGACACGACACCCGCCTCCCGCTCGCTGAGCGTGTCGAGGACGTCGTTGAGCTGCTCCTGCAGGAGGGTGAAGTTCACGGCGTCGGCGGGGACAACCGCCTCGGAGTCCTCGATGAGGTCACCGAATTCGGAGTCACCGTCCTCGCCCAGCGGCGTGTGCAGGGAGATGGGCTCGCGGCCGTACTTCTGGACCTCGACGACCTTTTCGGGCGTCATGTCCAGTTCCTTGGCCAGTTCCTCGGGCGTGGGCTCGCGGCCGAGGTCCTGCAGCATCTGCCGCTGGACACGGGCCAGCTTGTTGATGACCTCGACCATGTGGACGGGGATCCGGATGGTGCGGGCCTGGTCGGCCATGGCACGGGTGATGGCCTGCTTGATCCACCACGTGGCGTAGGTGGAGAACTTGTAGCCCTTGGTGTAGTCGAACTTCTCGACGGCGCGGATCAGGCCCAAGTTGCCCTCCTGGATGAGGTCCAGGAACAGCATGCCGCGACCGGTGTAGCGCTTGGCCAGGGACACAACCAGGCGCAGGTTGGCCTCCAGCAGGTGGTTCTTGGCGCGACGACCGTCGGCCACGATCCACTCGAAGTCCTCCCTGTCCTTGGGCTTGACCTTGCTCTCGGTCATCCGCTCCTCGGCGAACAGGCCTGCCTCGATGCGCTTGGCCAGTTCCACCTCCTGGACGGCGTTCAGCAGTGCGACCTTGCCGATCTGCTTCAGATAGTCCTTGACGGGGTCGGCTGTGGCGCCAGCCGACATGACCTGCTGCTCGGGCTCGTCGGCCTCGTCGCTGCTGCTGAGCGTGAAGCCCTGGTCCTCGACGAGTTCCTTGGCGAGCGGGGCCTCTTTGGCCTCGACGAAGGTGGCGTCATCGACGTCGTCCAACGTGCGCTTCTTGCCGCCGACGGTCAGGACGACCTCATCACCCTCACGCTTGACCTCCACCTCGATCTCACCGGTGGAGGCCTCGGCGATCGTGGCCTCGGCGGCAGCCGCGGCCTTGCGGAGGCTTGCGGCGGTGGGGCGGGCTGGTGCCCTCCTCGCGGGTGCCTTGGCAGCCGGCGCCGTCTTGGCCGCGGCAGCCTTGGCTGCGGGCGTCCTGGTTGCTGTGGCGGTGGTCCTCTTCGCCGCGGTGGTGGTGGCGGTCTTGGCGGCCGCTGTTCCGCCGGCGGCCGCTCGCGTCGAGGTGGTGGGCTCGGCGGCCCCCTCGGCCTTCGCGGTCTTCGTGGTGGTGCGAGAGCGGCTGGGTGCCTTGGCGGTGGCGGTGGCGGTGGCGGGGCTCTGCTCATTGCTGGAACCAGAAGTCACAACGGTCCTCTCCTGGGGGGTGACAGTATTTTGCGCGCGCGGCGTCCCGTGTCAGTCAAGGGACGTCCGCGCCAATCCTTCCACGCCAACCGCCAACACTCAAACGCGGGCGGATATCGGACACGGAAAAAA
The DNA here is from genome assembly GCA_039929445.1 of Arachnia sp. Lineage (GTDB taxonomy): Bacteria > Actinomycetota > Actinomycetes > Propionibacteriales > Propionibacteriaceae > Arachnia. The sequence continues at coordinate 13,188 of JBDSRF010000217.1, forward strand.
GGTTAGTTGAACCGGGAACCAATTGCGCGGGCCGTGCGTTGGACCAGATGACGACGTGAGAAAGGCTGAATCACATGATCTCCACAGTACGCAACCGCACGAACGATGGCATCGATGGCAAGGATGCCGTTGGACTCTACCTCGACGCGATCGCGAAGACCGCGCTCCTCAGCGCTGTCGAGGAAGTCGAACTGGCCCGGACCATCGAGTCGGGATTGTTCGCTTCCAAAATTCTAGCGGGTGAAGTCGAATCCACAACTGAGGCCACCACCGACGAGCTGGAAGGCGTGGTGTCCGCGGGTGACGCCGCCATGCAGCGCTTCACCAAGGCCAACCTGCGCCTCGTGGTGTCCGTGGCCCGCAAGTACGGCCGCGCGCAGATGCCCATGCTGGATCTGGTACAGGAGGGCAACACCGGCTTGATCCGCGCCGTCGAGAAGTTCGACTACGCCAAGGGATTCAAGTTCTCCACCTACGCCACGTGGTGGGTCCGCCAGGCCATCTCCCGCGGCATCGCCCAGCAGGGCCGGATCGTGCGCCTCCCGGTGCACGTGGCCGAGCAGGTCAATCAGGTCTCCGCGGTGCGACGCAACCTTGAGCGCCAGCTGGGTCGCGAGCCGGAGCTTTCCGAGATCGCTTCGGAGCTGGACCTGCCGGAGGGCCGGATCATCGACCTCCTGCGTTACTCCCGTGAGCACATCTCCCTTGACGCCCCCGTGGAGGCGGACGGCGACACCACGCTGGGTGACCTGATCGCCCGCGAGACCTCCCCGGGCCCCGACGAGATGGTGCTGGACGCCGAGGAGCGAGCACGACTTGACGGGATGCTCTCGGGACTGGACGATCGTTCCGCCGACGTGGTGCGTCGCCGCTACGGCCTGCTGGACGGCCGTCAGGCCAAGCTGGCCGATATCGGCGCCCACTGGGGCATCACCGCCGAGCGGGTTCGTCAGATCGAGCGCCTCGCCCTGACGAAGATGCGCGAGGCCGAGGCTGCGCTGGAGGCGGCCGCGGCTGCCTGACGCGCGAGCGCGGACGTCGTTTGACCCCACTGATCCGGGTGCTGGCTCACGCCACCACCCGGATCAGTCCTTCTTGGGCGCAGGACGCCACGGCCAGCCCGTCCTGGAAGAGCCGCCCCGTGCAGAAGCCACGCGCGCCGGATGCCGACGGCGAGACCATGTCGTAGAGCAGCCACTCGTCGGCGCGGAACGGGCGGTGGAACCACATGGCGTGATCGATGGAGGCCGCTCGCATGTTCGGGGACATGAACTCCACCTGGTGCTGCACCGTGGAGACACTGAGCAGGGTGATGTCGGACAGGTAGGCCAGCACGGCTGCGTGCAGTCCGGGGTCTTCGGGCAGTGGACCCTGCGTGCGGACCCAGGCTCGCATGATCCCGCCCTCGGGGCTGGGCCGCGGGGGGCTTGCGAGGCGCACGTCGAGGGCGTCCCACTCCGACAGCCGCCGCACCTGCCGGCCGAACCGCTCCTCCAGCACCTCACGCATAGGCCGGGAGTCCTCCGGCGCCGTAACATCCAGTGACTGGGCCGCCGAGTGGGAGAGCCCAGGCTCGGGAGTGTGGAAGGAGGCGCTGACCTGGAAGATCGTGCGCTCCCCCTGCCTGGCAACCACCCGGCGAGCGCTGAACGAGCGGCCGTCGCGCAGCACCTCCACGTCGAGCGTGAGCGGGGTCTCAGGGTCACCGGGCCGCAGGAAGTACGCGTTGAGGGAGTGGACCACGCGATCCCCGTCCACCGTGTGCATGGCGGCCATCAGGCTCTGGGCCAGCACCTGTCCGCCGAACAGTCGCTGCAGCAGCGTTCTGGGTTGCGGTCCCCGGAAGGTGAGGTCGCCGGTCTGCGTCAGTTCGAACAGGCTGATAAGTTCATCGACGGTCTGTGGCACCACGCCATGATGCCACTTGGGCGATGTTGCGCCCTGAAGTCTTTGACACGCGTTCCCCACTACACCCGACTCAGCGGGTGGTACGTTCCCAGTGACGTCTCGAACTGTGAAAGGGGGCGCATCATGTCACACCTTTCTGCTTCGCGTGTCCTCACAGGTCCGCTGATCGACGTCTGATCTCCTGCGAGCTCGCGCTCGTTCATGGAGAATTAGCTATGACATCCATCAT
>JBDSRF010000218.1:0-27320 GCA_039929445.1 Arachnia sp.
TCAAGGCGAAATCTCCTGGGCGTACTGGGGTGTCGGCTGGTTGGGTGGCTCACAGCGCACGAACCGCCGGAAACGGCGGAGCAGGACGGGCCGGGAATGTGAACAGGCCACCCCCGACGATACACAGCACCCCGCAGGCCCGACGAATGCCGTGCATACGCCCGTCGCGGGGAGGAGGGACGGCCCCGGCCAGCAGCTAGCATCAACGGTGAACCATGGAGAGGTGATCAGACATGCCGCACGACCACGGCCACGCCAGTTCCCTGGGTGACTTCGCGGGGGCCGCGAGGCGGCATCGCAAGCGGATCATCATCGCGTTCGGCATCACCGTGACCATCCTTCTGGCCGAGGTCGTGGGGGCCATCTGGACGGGATCCCTGGCCCTGCTCGTGGACGCCGGACACATGCTGACCGACGCCGCGGGCCTCGCCATGGCGCTGGCGGCCTCCCACCTCAGCACCAGGGCGGCGAGCGACCGCCGCACCTGGGGCTTTCGTCGCGCCGAGGTGCTGGCCGCCTCCGCACAGGCCGCCGTCCTGCTGGGTGTGGGGTTGTTCGTGATCATTGAGGGCATCGGCCGGCTCTCCCAACCGCCCACCATCCCCGCCACGGAACTGCTGGTGTTCGGCATCATCGGCCTGCTGGGCAACGTGGCGTCCCTGCTCGTCCTCGCCTCCAGCCGCAGCGCCAACTTCAACCTGCGCGCGGCCTTCCTGGAGGTGGTGAACGACGCCCTGGGCTCCGTGGCCGTCATCGTGGCCGCCATCGTCATCGCCACCACCGGGTGGGGAGGTGCCGACTCCCTCGCCGGCCTGCTGATCGGCATCCTCATCATCCCGCGCGCCATCAAACTGCTTGTCGAGACCAGCAACGTGCTGCTGGAGTCCACGCCCCCGGGGTTGGACCTAACTGATGTGCGGCACCACATGCTCGGCCTTCCCGAGGTGCTGGAGGTGCACGACCTGCACGCGTCACAGATCGCGACGGGGCTGCCCGTCCTCACCGCACATGTGGTGGTCTCGCCGCCATCCTTCTCCGACGGCTCGCTGCCCGGCCTGCTGGACCGGCTGCAGCACTGCGTCGCCGAACACTTCGACGTGGCCGTCGAGCACTCCACGTTCCAGTTCGAGCATCCCGAGCGCGCCCGCGACGAGCGGCACGCGCACCACTGATGCGCGACACGCCGGGCTGCTGAGAAATTCTCAGGATTTCTTGGGGAATTATTCAGGTCGGAGTTACTGTGAAGGTGCCGGGTTGCCCGGCACACCGTCTGCACAGGAAGTCCCGACACATATGGCACCCAGATTCCTCATCCCCGCCGTCGCCGGCATCTCGGCCGTGGCGCTTGTCACCACGGCCGGTATTGCGACGGCGTTGCACAAGAACGATGTGGAGCTCGTCGTCGACGACGTTGCCACGTCGATCGCCGTGCGCGAGGACACGGTCGCGGATGTGCTGGCGCTGGAGGGCATCAAGCTGGGGGAGCACGACATCGTGCTGCCGGGGCCGGACACCCGCATCAGCCAGGGAATGGAGATCGCGGTCGCCTACGGGCGTCCGCTGGACCTGACCGTGGACGGTGAGCAGCGCACAGTCTGGACCACGGCGCCCGACGTCGGCCAGGCGCTGGCCTTCCTGAACCTTGACGCTGCGGACTCCAAGCTGTCCACGTCGCGTTCCACAGGCATCTCGCGGGAGGGACTGACCGTCGACGTCGCCACCGCCCAGGACGTAACCCTCACCGTGGCAGGCGCACCGACGAAGCTCACCGTAGCCGGCACCGTTGCCGACGCGCTGACACGGGCCGGGGTCACCCCCGACGCCGACGACACCGTGACGCCCGCCGCAGACACCCCGCTCACCGAGGGTCTCGCCATCACTTTCGTCGACGTCGAGGTCAAGACCAGCACCAAGCAGGTCGACATCCCCTTCAAGGAGACGACCGCCAGCTCGGCCACGATGGACAAGGGCACGAAGAAGGTCACCACCAAGGGTGCGGTGGGGATGTCCCGCGAGACCTACACCGACGTGTACCACGACGGGAAGCTGGTCAGCTCAACGCTGGCCAAGGCCGTCATGTCACGGCAGCCCGTCCACGAGGTGACCACGCTCGGCACGAAGGAGCCGGCCCCGGAGCCGACGGTCGTGACGCCGAAGCCCGCGACCTCCACGCCGGCTGCTTCCAACAACCTGACACCGGCATCCGGCAGCACCTGCATGGCCTCCTACTACTGGGAGGCCCAGCCCACGGCCAACGGCGAACAGTTCAACACCAACGCCATGACGGCCGCCCACAAGTCGCTTCCGTTCAACACCAAGGTCAAGGTCACCAACCTCGCCAACGGCAAGAGCGCCATCGTGCGGATCAACGACCGCGGCCCCTACATCTCCGGGCGCTGCCTGGACCTGTCGACGGCGGCCATGCAGCAGATCGGTGGCACCTCCGCCGGCGTGGTCAAGGTCGCCTACGAGGTCGTCGGCTGATCAGCTGGCCTGCCACCCGGTGACAGCGCGGCCCGACGGTCGTCGAAGTGGTCCTCCACAATCGACATGTCGTGGGCGGGCGGTTCGGTGGCGCGGAAGCATTGCACCAACACCTCCACCTGGTGCTGCATCCGGTCAGCGATCTCGGGGTGAATGGACGTGCGGCAGATGCGGGTCGCGAGGTCGATGAGCGCCGTCAACACCATCACGTGGTCCATCGCGTAGGGGCGGACCTGGTCGAACGGCATGTCGACCATCTCCTCGAGGCTGACCGTCCCGAAGTGGACCCGCGCGGTTCCGTTGTCGAGGAGGGTGTTGCCCGGGCGGTCCTGCGACACCGCCATCACGATTCCCGCCGCCACCTCCTCGATGGCGTTGACGGCCGTATAGGGATCATTGGTGCCGGGGGAGAGGGCACGGACCGCCAGCTCCAGCACCTGCTGTTCGGCGAACCGGATGTCCTGGTAGACGGACCGGGAATCACCGATGCGCACGCAGCTGCGGATCTTCTCCACCGTGTCGTCGTCGGTGGCCCCGCCGGGCCAGATGCGTGCCAACGGCTCGCGCGACAGAATGTGGTCTCCCACGCGGGGCACGACCTCGATGATCGCATCCGACTCCGCTGCCACGCTCCGCAGGCGATGGAAGTCGATCTCCACGATGTAGCCGACGGCGCCCGCCGACACTTCTGTGCCACCCGCCCGCAACGTACTCGTGAGCGTGACGTCGTCCGGTGCTTCCTCGGGGTGCATGCGCTCCACCACGGCCCGGAAGTTGGTGCGCACGCCGTGGGCCAGCGTCTCCACCCGGACGGAGGCAGCGATGTGGTGGATGAACCAGACGAGCAGCACCGCGTCGGCCACGGCCATGAGCACGGCGAGGTTCACCGCCAGGTGGGGGACGAAGGACGACTGGTCGTCAGCCTCGGACCGGATGGTGCGCAGCACCATCAGCGAGTACACGAAGGTGGCCACGAACACGCCCAACACGATCTGGTTGCCGCGATCAGCCATGAAGTTGCCCACCAGCCGTGGGCCGTAGGTGGCGCTCGCGGTCACCACCACGGAGATGGTGATGGAGAACGCCGTGGCGGCAACGGCCAGCATGGACGTGCCGATGGCGCCCAGCATGGCCCGGGATCCGTCGATACCGACGCCGTACACCCAGTTGAACCACGCTGAGGACAGGTCGTCGGTGAGTGCCTTGTCCAGTGACACCATTCCCTGCGCCAGTACGAGGGCGGCGACCAGGCAGACCAGTGGGACGAACCAGAAGGATTCGCGCAACCTGTACCACCAGCTGGAGAGTCGGTTCATCGCATCAGAGTAGGGCCGAAGCCGTGTGGTGGCGACGGCGACACGCTTTCCGGCTTTGTGCCCCCGCCCGGGCGACCGTCCACCCCTACCGACGGATGTTGCGGTGGTTGACCCCTGAGGAAGTAGGCGCCCAGCGTGCCGGCCAGCGTGGCAAACACCGCCACGGAATAGGTGGCAAGCCCCACGTGCAGGATCTTGGCGAATCCTGTCTGGACGGTGAAGCCGCTCCCCGTGATGGTGGCCAGAGATGCTTCGTACAGGGCGCTACCGTAGGACGCCTCGGGGGTCAACCCGTACAGGAGCTGGCTGGCGGCCAGAATGACGACGAGGGTCACGGCGGCCAGGGTGCCGATGCGGCTTGAGAGAAGCCGACCGGCAGACCGGGATCCGCGCACGCCCGCCGAAAGGATGCCCCCGAACCGGGCCACTCTGGCCAAGCGTGTGAAGCGCAGCAGCCGTAGGCTCTGCAACGCGCGGAAGAATCGCAGGAATGGCACCAGAAGGAAGAGGACCTGCCACCAGTTGCGCTTCCAGAACCTGATCTGGAACCGGGCGATGTAAGCGCGCAACAGGAACTCGGCCACGAACACGCCCCAGAAAATCCACCCGGTGACCTGGAGAGCCGAGGACCATCCCGGATCCGCGACCACCAACTGACCGAGCACCACGAAAAGAAAAATCAAGCCCAAATACCCCATGGGGCGGTCGAGGCGGGCGGCCAGGACCTCAGCGGCATCAAGTCTGGCGTCGGGCGGGTCGTTCACGTCACGCGACGTCACAGTGCACCGACCCCACGCACGTCCACGAGGGCTGAACCGTTACCGTAGTTCTCCGACGTGATGACACTGAGCGTTCCGTTGGATTCCAGGACAACGGCCCGTACCTGTGCGAGGTCACCGTTGCCCTGCATACGGATCGCCTGACGCACCTCGGACTCGGTCAGACGGTTCCGACGCAAGGCCTCGCCCTGCATCGCTCCGTCAGCCAGCAGCAGCGCCGGCTCGGACGTGAAAGCCTTGCGAGCCCGCGGCCAGTGGGTAGACACCCACGCCATGAGGAACTGCAGGAACGCCAGTAGCGCCAACGCCAGCACCCCCTCCGCCCAAGAGGTGTCGGCGCTGAGCAGCAGTGTCGCCAGTGTGGAACCCAGGGAGACTGTCACGACGAAGTCGAAGGCGTTGAGTTGGCTGAGGGTCCGCTTGCCTGAGGCGCGCAACACGAGGATGAGGGACCCGTAGCCAGCTGAACCCACCACGAGGATCCTGATCAAATCCGTCCACGAGTCGAACCACACGTCATGCTCCTTCGGTCGTGGCCCCCCTGCGGGCCGCATGTACAGGCGTCAGGGCCGAGGAGTACATGCCCATGATGCACGTCAGAGCATAAGTGCCCTGATGGTCCACGATCGGGAACCGCCCCGGTGGGAAGGCATTCTTGTGTCATGGCGATCCTCATTGACCCACCCACCTGGCCAGCGCACGGCACCACCTTCTCCCACCTGGTCTCGGACGCGTCGCACGAGGAGCTGCACGACTTCGCCACCCGCGCCGAGGTGTCGCCCCGGGCCTTCGACAGGGACCACTACGACGTCCCCGCCCACATGTACGACCGACTCGTGACCATGGGTGCTCTCCCGGTGCCTTCCAAGGACCTCGTCCAACGGCTCATTGCCAGCGGGCTGCGCAGGCGCAAGCATGAGTGGCCGGCAACGAGGGACTTCACACGAGGTTGACGAGTGCTACGAAGACAGCCGTGCCGGCACCCACGCTGAGCAGCGTGCGCCGCCCGAATACGAGGTGCACCGCGACGGTGACGGCGGCAGCCAGCGCCGCCTCCCACAGGTGCGTCACCTGGTCGAAGGCCGAGGAACGGAAGGTGGTGGCCGCCAGGATGCACAGGATGCCGGCCGGCATCCAGAGCGCCATGTGGCGGACGAACGTCGACTCGCGCAGCGGTTTCAGCAGCAGGAAGGGGATCGCCCGCAACGCCACGGTGATGGCGAAGGCGATGGCCAGCGCCGCGAGGACATAGGAGGTGTCAGGCACGAGCACCCCTGCGCAGGCCCAGCAGGTGGAACACGACCAGACCGGCCACGAACAGCAGCAGCCCCACGAAGAGGGCGGAGCCGGGCGCCAGCAGCACCGCGACGGTGAAGCTGAGCCCTGCCAGCACCACGGGGGGCAGCTGCCGACGGGACCGGAAGGCGTCCAGGGCCAGCGTGATGAACAGTGCGCACAGGGCGAACCCGAGCCCCTCGATGGGGCGGTTGATGAGCCGGGCGGCGACGACGCCCACCAGTCCACCCACCACCCAGTAGCCCTGAAGGGCAAGCTGCATCGACACCAGCCGCCACGACGTCCAGCCGCGGGGGCGGGCGTTGGTGATGGCCCACGCCTCGTCGATGAGCGCATAGACCGAGTACGCGCGGGCGGCGGGGTGGCTCACCACCTGCAGCGGGAAGGAGAAGGCGTAGAAGACGTGCCGGAAGTTCACGAGCAGGGTGGTGAGGGCGATGGTTGCCAACGGCGTGACCGCCACCAGCAGCCCCACCAGCAGGAGTTCCATGGATCCGGCGAACACCGCCACCGACAGGGCGGGGGCCACCCACCAGGACAGGCCGGAGTTGACCACCAGCAGGCCGAAGGCAACACCCAACGGGAACAGCCCTAGACCCGCGGCCAGCGACGCCCGGACACCCGTGCGTACCTCGGACCTGCGGGCGCCGTGCTGCGCCGTCAGGCTGGATGTGCTCATGATGGGCCATGCTCCCAGATGGTGCGCAGTGTGCACCACTTCACTTCAACTTGCTGAACTGCTCCACGTCGGTCGCGGTGCCGGAGACGATGATGAGGTCCCCTGCCTCCACCATGGTTTCGGCTGTGGCGTGCGAGAAACCACGCCCCGCACGCTTGACGCCCACGACGGTGACCCCGTACTGGGTCCGCACGGTGGATTCCCCCAGCGACAGACCGCACATGCTCTGCGGCGGCCGCGTCTTGACGATGGCGTAGCCGTCGTCGAACTCCATGTAGTCGAGCATCCGCCCCCGCACCAGGTGCGCCACGCGTTTGCCCATGTCGTGCTCGGGTCGTACGACGTGGTGGACGCCCAGCCGGGTGAGGATGCGCCCGTGGGAGGCGGTGACGGCCTTGGCCCAGATGTGTGGGACACCCAGCTCCAGCAGCACGGACGCGGAAAGGATGCTGGATTCGAGGTTGGTGCCGATGCCGATGACGGCCCTGTCGAACTCGTGCACCGACAGTTGGCGCATGGCCTCCACGTTGGTGGTGTCAGCCTCCACGACGTGGGTGAGCCGCCCCGCGAGCGACTGCACAACCTTGATGTCCTGGTCGATGCCGAGCACCTCGACGCCCTCCTCCACCAACTCCAGGGCCAGCGACTTGCCGAACCGTCCGAGTCCGACGACCACCACGGGTGCGTCGCTGGGGATCTTGTGTCTAGCCAATGAGGGGCCGTCCTTCCGGGAGGGTGTAGCCGAGTTCCTTCTCGCGCAGCGCGAGCGCTGAGACCAGTGTGATGGGTCCGAGTCGTCCCACGAACATCATCCCGGCCAGGACCAATTGTCCCAGCACCGGGAGTTGGGCTGTGATCCCCGTGGACAGGCCGACCGTCGCGAACGCCGACACCGTCTCGAAGAGGACGTCGCGCAGCGGAAGGGAGGTGATCTCCAGCAGCAGCAGCGTCGTGGACATCACCAACCCCAGGGACAGGAGCGCGACGGCCAGTGCCTGTCGCTGCACGCGGGAGCCGATGCGTCGGTCAGCGACGTTGACGTCACGGCCGCCCCGCACCTCGGCGAGGATGACGAAGAACAAAATGATGAAGGTGGTGACCTTGATGCCACCGGCCGTGCCCGCCGAGCCGCCACCGATGAACATCAGCACCGTGCTGGCGAGTATGGTCCCGTCCTTCATCTGCCCGTAGTCGACGCTGTTGAAGCCTGCCGTGCGGGGCACCACCCCCTGGAAGAACCCGGCCAGGAGCCGGCCCGGCTCGTCGAGAGCCCCCAGCGTGGCGGGGTTGTTCCACTCGTTGGCGGTCACGAACACGACGGCCACCACGAGAAGGCCGAAGTAGGTGGCCAGTGTCAGCCGGGTGTGGATGCTCCACTTCCGCGGTCGAACCAGTTCGCGGCGCAGCTCGAGCAGCACCGGGAACCCCAGCCCCCCCAGGATGAGGGCAGCGGCGATGGGCAGGCACACCCACGGATCCGTGGCGAAGCCCACGAGGTTGTCCGAGTACAGGGCGAAGCCGGCGTTGTTGAACGCCGAGACGGCGTGGAAGATGCCGAGGTAGATGGCCCGGCCCGGCTGTTCGCCATGGCCCAGGAGGAAGCGTCCCGTGAGGAGGACGGCGACGACGGCCTCGATGAGGAGGCTGACCTTGCCGACCCCGATGAGGAGAGAGCGGACGTCGCCGAGGCCTGTGCTCTTGGTCTCGTGGGCGGCTGTGAGGCGGGTGCGCAGGCCCATCCTTCGAAACATCAGCAGGCCCACGAGGGAGGCCAGCGCCATGATCCCCAGCCCACCCACCTGGATGAGTGCCAGGATCACCACCTGCCCGAAGCCCGTCCAGTAGGTGGCGGTGTCGACGGTGATGAGCCCGGTCACGCAGATGGCGCTGGTTGCGGTGAACAGGGCCGTGATGAAGGGGGCACCGCCCGGCCCGACCCTGCTGATGGGCAGCATCAGGAGGAGGGTGCCGATCAGGACGCCCGCCGCGAACGCAGTGACGATCGCCTGACCCGGCGAGCGCAGGAATCGATGGCGCGCCTTCCGCGTCGCGGGACGGGTCAGCCGCCATCCGTGTGTTGCGTCATGGGCCACCGGCAAAAGGTATCCCGTCCCGAGGCCCACCCGCTACGCCCCGTGGCGGGTGAACCACCGTCGCGCGGCTCAGTCGCGGATGATCATGGCCAGACCGCCGAAGGCGGGCAGCTCCACGGAGAAGCCGCGGAGGTCGTCGACCGTGCCCACCTTCCGGCGCGTACTGAGGTCGAAGGCCCTGCCAGTGGGCAGGCGCTCCGACTGGATGCGCGCCTCGATCTTCTCCGCTCCGAAGTTGAGCGCCGTCACCTGGATGGCGCCGATCTCCAGCTCGTTGACCAGGACGAGGAGTGACTTGTTCCCCACCTCCGGGACGTCGATGAGTTTGGCGGACGCCAGGCCGTTGCGCTTGCGAACCTTGAGGATGGCCGCGAGTCGCGACGCGAAGGACGTCTCGCGCTTCAGCTGGTCCGGGATGGGCCCGTAGAGCGTCCTCGCGCGGGGCATGCCGGACGAGGACTTCTTCTCGTTGGGGGCAACGCCCAGCACGTCGTAGGCGCCGCGTTCGAGCCACCGGGTGTCGCCGGAGCTGATGAGGGACCTGACCTGGTCCCGCTCCAGCGGGAGTGCGCCCACGAGGTCCCACCCGGACAGGGCGAACACGCCGGGCTGCCACGCGTTGTACATGCACATCAGCAGGTGTGCCGTGGTGATGCGACGGACGTCGGCGTCGGAGATCGCATCGAGGTCAGTGATCCCGAGACTGGCGGTGACGATCGAGGCGGTGGTGCTGACGATGCCGTTCTGCGTGAAGACCTCGTTGTAGGGCGCCGCGTCGCCCGTCATCTTGTCCCGCATCGTCTGACGGATGTGAACCGCCAGTTCGGACCCCGTGAAGTCCTCACCGCCGAGGGTGTAGACGTCGTCGCGGTGCGCTGCCGCGAAGTGGACGAGTTCGTAGGTGAGCTCGTCGTGGTTCTGCAGGGCATGCACGAGGGAGGCCTGGTCGATGCCGATCTCCATGGCCTCGCGCAGCACGAGCCGCAGGAACTCTGTGTCGCTCGTGCAGAGCGCCACTTGGGCGGCGGGCCGGGTGATGAAGTCGTAGGACAGATCGGGGCCGACGGCGCCGGTGCGCTGGATGTCGTCGATGCCCAGGTTGAGTTCCTGGAACGTGAACCCGCCCACCTTCCGGACCAGGGATCCGATGAGCTGGTTGGCCGCCTGGGACATGGGGTGGCCCTCTGACCAGGCGGGGGACTGGCCGAACGTCTTCTCCACGCCGAGGAACCCGTTGGCGTCGAGGCGCAGCCCGCCGGAGCCCAGGTCGAGGAGGGAGTGGAGCGCGTCGCCCATGACGAGGCGCATACCGGCGCAGGTGGGGTCCAGCCAGTTGATGGTGGGCTGGCCCTCCTTGAAGTAGTGCAGGTACACCCAGCGCCGTACCTTGCCCTTGTGGTCCTTGATGGGCGGCGTGCAGGACCAGTTGGTCTCCTTCACGCCCGGCTCGTAGAAGATCACGCGCTGCAGGGCGCCGATGATGTAGCCCTCCTCGGCCAGCGCCGCCTCCGCCTCGGTCGTGAGGTTGATGGAGTCGCGGCCCTCCGGCACCTCCGGGAGGAGGTGCCAGGCCGACTCCGGAATGTCGATCATGTGGTAGATGCCGGGGTAGTCGCGGTAGTTGAGCTCCGCCAGGCGGAAGTCCGCGCCCTTGCCGGTGTGACCCGGGACGACGTCGTCGATGACCGTGCCGTTGTGGCGCGCGGCGGTCTCACACATGGCGCGGAACTCGTCCTCGGTGCCGAAGAGCGGGTCGATTGCCATGCTCATCCGGTCGAAGTGGCCGTCGACGCTGGGCGTCGGCTCCCACCCGTCGAGGCCACCGGCCAGCTTCACGGGCCCCGTGTGGAGGGCGTCGATGCCGATCTGCGAGAACGCGTCCCACAGTTCGGCAGAGCCCAGGGCGCCGAGGAACGAGGTGCCCGGCTGCGTGATGTGCGACAGGGGGTAGGCCGTGTACCAGACGGAGGCCTGCGCCAGTGCGGCACGGGGGTCCGGGTGGGCGTAGGGGTTGGCCCACATGGCGTGGGTTCCCGCCAGTTGGCGGGCCACCTGCTGGGCGTCGTGGAGCATTGACTGCTCCTCCAACCAGTCGACGTAGGCGCGGTTGGAGCCGACGGGCTCGAATGGGGGGGTGATGGGGCTGGCGTCGTCGTCGCGCCGCCTGGCCCTGGGCCTGAGCCGGGACGGCCGCGCAGCGAACCGGTGGTCGTCGAAGCTCAGCTCGGGGAGCTCCTCGCTGATGTCGTCACCGATGTCTGTGCGTGCTTCGTTTGAACGGTCGTCTGCTTGCCTGGTCATTCACGCAACGCTACAGGCACCCCGGGTGAGCCATCATGTTCTGCCGGACGACGCCCTCCGGCGTGCGTCCCGGCCGTACCGTGCCTCGCAGGTGTCAGGGAAGCTCCGAGGCGATCCCGTACATGTCCCGCAGTGCCAGCTGGGCGGCGTACCACCCGTTCATGCCGTGGACGGCCGGTCCAGGCGGTGTGGCGCTGGAGCACAGGTACACCCCCGGAAGTGGGGTTCGCCACGGAGTCCGGGAGATGACGGGCCGCTTCACCAGCTGGAGGAGCGACAGCTCCCCGGTGTAGATGTCACCGCCCACCTGGTTGGGGTTGTACGCCTCCAGCTCGTGGGCACGCCGGGTGGAGGACGCCAGCACCAGGTCACGCACGCCGGGGGCATGCCGCTCCAACTCCGCCAGGAGCAGGGGAAGCGGGTCGACGCCCGACTCCGGTGGCACGTGCATGTAGGCCCAGAAGGTGTGCCCGCCGCCGGGGGCCCGCGAGTCGTCGAGGATGGATGGTTGCGCGGCAAGGAAGTACGGACGGTCGCTGATGCGCCCCCGGGCAACCGCGTTCTCCGACTCCGCGATGGCGGGCGCGCTGCCGCCCAGGTGCAGGGTGGGTGCCAGTGCCAGCACCGGGTCACGCCAGGGAACGGGTCCGGCCAGGGCGAGGTCGACCTTGGCGACGCCGGAGCCGTACCTGTAGCGCGACAGCGCGCGACGGTAGGACCACGGCACAGACGGCGAGGTGCGCAGGAGCTCCGGCGACGTGTCGAGCAGCACGGTGCGGCTGGAGTCCAACTCGCGCAGGTCGGTGACGGGGCGCCCCGTCTCCACCCGACCCCCGTGCCGCGTGAGCTCGGCCACCATGGCGTCGGCGATGGCCTGCGACCCTCCCCGGGGATACCCCCAGCCGCCGGCGTGCCCGTGGGCGGCCAGCAGGAGACCGGCACCGGCCTGGGCCAGGGAGGGCATCCGTCCGGCGGCGTGCGCCGCGCATCCGGCGAGCAGCGCAGGTGCGGCGTCGCCGTCGAAGAGGTGGGCTCCAAGCCGGGAGCCGAGCGTGATGGTGCGGAGACCGAAGTCGACCGTGGCGCGCAGGTCGCCGGGGATGCGAAGCAACTGGTGGCCGGTGAGGTCCACCACGCCGTCGATCCTCTGCACGAGGGGCTCCATGAGGTGCCGCCAGCGCGCGCCGTCGGGTCCCAGCGACTCGACGGTGTACGCCAGGTCACGCCAGGCGGCAGCCGCGGGTGCGCCGTCGACGGGGTGGGCGTAGGACACCTCGGGGGTGATCCACTCCACGGCGTCCAGCAGGCCCATGCCCCGGAAGAACGGTGACGTCACCGCCGCCGGGTGGATGGCGGAACACACGTCGTGCCGGAACCCGGGGAGTGTCAGCTCGCGGGTGCGGAGCCCGCCACCAACTGTGTCGGCCCCCTCGAGGACCACCACGTCCAGCCCCTCACGCGCCATGGCGATGGCGGCGGCCAGCCCGTTGGGGCCGCTGCCCACCACCGTCACATCGCGCATGACCGCAAGTGTGCCCTAGAGCTTCACCACCATCTTGCCCGTGTTGGCGCCCTTGAGGAGGTCGATGAACGCCTGCGGGGCGTTGTCGAGGCCTTCCCGGAACGTCTCGTCGAACATCACGGAGCCCTCGGAGAGCCAGCCGGCCATCTTCTGGGCGAATTCGTCGGCCTTGTCGGAGAACTCACCGACGAGGAAGCCGCGGATGGTGAGCAACTTGCCGATGGCCGAACCGAGGTTGCGGGGCGCACACGTCGGCTCAGTGGCGTTGTACTGCGAGATGGCGCCACACATCGCGACACGGCCGTGGACGTTGAGGGAGGAGATGGCCGCCTCGAGGTGCTCGCCGCCCACGTTGTCGAAGTAGACGTCGATGCCGTCCGGTGCTGCCGCGTGCAGCTGCTCGGCGACGGGGCCGTCGCGGTAGTTGAACGCGGCGTCGAACCCGAGTTCCTTCAGTCGTGCGACCTTCTCGGGGGTGCCCGCGCTGCCGATGACGCGGGAGGCGCCGGAGGCCTTGGCGATCTGGCCGACGATGGAGCCCACCGCGCCAGCCGCACCGGAGACGAAGACGGTGTCGCCGGTCTTGAACTGCCCGGCGAACATGAGACCTGCGTAGGCGGTGAGGCCGGTCATGCCCAGGGCGCCCAGGAAGGCGGACTCCGTAGCCAGGGCGGGGTCCACGAGCTTGAGCGAGGAAACCGGGACCACAGCGTGCTCACGCCAGCCGAGGTTGTGCAGCACGGTGGCGCCCACAGGTACAGCGTCGCTGGTGGACGCGATGACCTCGCCCACGGCGCCACCCTCGAGCGGGTGCCCGATCTGGAAGGCGGACGTGTAGGACTTGCTGTCATTCATGCGGCCACGCATGTAGGGATCAACCGACATGTAGTGGTTCGCGACGAGGACCTGGTCCGCGCCCAGCTCGGGGAGGTCGGCCTCAGCCAGCGTGAAGTTCGCGGGCGTGGGCCAGGCGTCAGGCCGCGAGGCGAGGAGGATCTGGCGGGTGGTGGTGGGGAGTTCTGTCATAAGAAATGTCTTTCCGGGGCGATGGTGTGGTTCGTGAGGCCGATCAGGCCTGGGGCGCGTCGCCGGTCAGGCGACGCGCAAGGGTGCGCAGGAGGGCTGCCTCGTCGGCAGTGAGGTCGAGGTGGGAGGCCACTTCGCGCTGCACCTCCTGCACTGGTTCCTGCAGGGCTGTTCCCTTCGTCGTCAGGCGGACGCGCACGCGGCGCTCGTCCTCGACGCTCCTGTGACGCGTCACGAGGCCGAGTGCCTCGAGCCGCTTCAGGAGCGGGGAGAGGGTGCCGCTGTCGAGGTGGAGCCGCTCGCCCAGTTCCCTGACGCCGAGGTCGTCGGTCTCCCAGAGAGCCAGAAGGGTGACGAACTGGGGATACGTGAGGCCCAGGCCGGCGAGCCCCTCCCGGTACGCGTTCGTGATGGTCCGGGATGCCGCGTACAGGGCGAAGCAGAGCTGCTCGTCGAGACGTGCGGTCCCGGCCATGTCAGGCAGCGTCCAGGCTGGTGTAGTCGGTGTAGCCCTCGGCGCCGCCCCCGTAGAAGGTGGCCTGGTCGGGGGCGTTGAGCTCGGCATCCGTGCGCCACCGCTCCGCGAGATCGGGGTTGGCCAGGAATGGGCGTCCCACCGCGACCAGGTCGCCCTGACCGTTGTCGATCATGGCCTCGGCCGACTCCTTCGTGGTGATCGCACCGAAGCCGGAGTTGGCCATGATGGGGCCGTCGAACCGTGCCCGCAGATCTGCGGTGAGCTCCGCGGCCGGGTCGGCCAGGATGCTCAGGTAGGCCAGCTGCAGGTGGGCGATGCCGTCGAGGAGTGCCTCGTAGGCCAGACGGGTGTCGGCCGGGTCCTTCTCGAGCACGCCCTGGATGTTGTGGGCGGGGGAGATGCGGACCCCGACGCGCTCGGCGCCGATGGCAGCCGCCACGGCCTTGATCGTCTCAATGGTGAGGCGGGCCCGGTTGGCGGGGGATCCGCCGTAGACGTCGTCACGCTGGTTCGACGACGGGGCCAGAAACTGGTGGAGGAGGTAGCCGTTGGCGGCGTGGATCTCGACGCCGTCCAGCCCCGCCTCAATGGCGCAGCGGGCGGCGTGCACGTAGTCCGCCACGACGCCCGGAATCTCGTCGGTCTCCAGGGCGCGGGGGAGAGTCATGGGGAGCGATCCGTTGGCGGTGACGACGTCTCCCGGGGCGGGGATGGCACTGGGGGCAATGGACTCGAGGCCCTGCTTGTTGTCAGGGTGCGCAATGCGACCGGCGTGCATGAGCTGCACGAAAATGTGACCGCCGTTCTCGTGGACTGCGTCGGCGACGAGCCTCCACCCGGCCACCTGCTCGGGCGTGTGGATGCCGGGTGTGTTGAGGTAGCCCTGACCCACCGCGCTGGGCTGGGTGCCCTCGGTGACGATCAGGCCGGCACCGGCGCGCTGGGCGTAGTACTCGACGTTGAGGGGTGTGGGTGCCATGCCGACACCAGCACGGTTACGGGTCAGCGGCGCCATCACGAACCTCTGTGGAAGGTCCATGTTGCCAACGCGGTTGGGGGTGAAGAGGGAGGACATGCATGCTCCTGTGAGGCTGGGAAAGTGACTACCTCTCCGAGTGTACACAACTCAATCGCGCACAATTCAATTCGGTGAGGGTCATCCAGTCCATGAGGGGGCTCGTCGCGTTCCGCCCATCGCATAGCCGACGGCGCTCAACGGTTGACATCACGACACGCTTTTCGGGAGGGGGCATGCAAGCCTCCGCTGTGTTCGAACAGGGCCGCCTCGTGGCGGTCACGCAGTACAGGGGAGAGATGACGATCTCCACATAGGTCAACGACGCAACCGGCGAATCAGCCCTTCTCGACCGGGCGGCTCGGGTCCGTGATCCAGTCGCTCCAGGAACCGGCGTAGACGCCCAGGTCGTCTGTCACACCGGCTACGGCGGCGGCCAGTGCCACGTGGCAGGCTTGGACACCGGAGCCGCAGTAGGCGGCGGCTGGGGACTCTCCGTCGACGCCGAGCGCTGCGAAGCGGGCACGCAGGTCAGCTGCCGGAAGGAAGGTTCCGTCCGGCGCCACCAACTCCATGGCCGGCAGCGACTGCGCCCCGGGGATGTGGCCGGCGACGGGGTCCACGGTCTCGTCCTCCCCACGGAAACGGTTGGCGGGGCGGCCGTCGATGAGCACACCTGCGGCTGCGACACGGGCCGCGCCGTCCGCGTCGAGTTCCGCCAGTCGTGGCGCCTGGGCCACGAACTCTCCGAGCTCGACACCCTCATCTGGGCCGGTTTCGACGGGGTGGCCACCGGCGCGCCAGGCGCCCCAGCCGCCGTCGAGGACCTTGACCTCGTCATGCCCGAAGTGACGAAGCAGCCACCAGGCCCGCGACGCGGAGATGGACTTCCAGTCGTCGTAGACCACCACCGGACGGTCCTGTGCCACACCGGCGGCGCGCATGCCTGACTCGAAGCGCTGCGGGGCAGGAAGGGGGTGGCGCCCTCCTGCACCGCCCGTGGCCGGTTCGGCCAGCACGGTGTCGAGGTCGATGAAGTGGGCGCCCGGCACGTGTCCCTGCTGGAACGCGGCCCGTCCCTCGCCGGAGCCGGGGCCGGGGCCGGCCCAGCGGATGTCCAGCACCACGGGTGCGGTGGTCGGGTCGGCCAGCATCTGGGCGAGCTCGGTGGCCGTGACGAGGGGGTGAGTGCGCATGCGCGAAATCTACTGCAGCGGCGCGTCGTCGCTGCGCGTGTAGGTCCAGTCGGAGTCGTCCACGTCGTGGGGGGCGGTGTCGACGTCGGGGATCCCGTCGACGTTCATGTCCGCGCCCCGGGGATGGCGGGAGTCCCAGGCGAGGGCCAGCGCGGCGAACACCGTCGCCACGCCCGTGCCGATCAGCACCCCCAGCTTGGCCGCGGCGGTGTGCTCGGAGTCAGGGAAGCTGAGTTCCGCGATCAGCAGGGAGACCGTGAAGCCGATGCCCGTGAGAAGACCGATGGGCAGCAGGTCCCGGACGCCCAGGCCGTCGGCAAGCCGCAGCCGGGTGAAGGTGGTCACCAGTTTAGTGGTGCCCAGCACACCGATGAGCTTGCCGACCACGAGCGCCACGGCGATGGCCACCAGCACTGGCTGTGCCAGGACGTTGCCCGTGCCGGAGAAGGCGACGCCGGCCGAGAAGAACGCGAAGATCGGCAGCGCGATCCCCGCGCTGAACGGCCGCAGGCGGTGCTCCAGCATGTGGGTCCGGGTGTCGCTCTCCCCGTGCACCTGCAGCGCCGGGACGGCGAAGCCCAGAAGGACGCCGGCGATGGTGGCGTGGACGCCGGACTCGTGCATGAGCACCCAGGCGAGCAGCGCCATGGGCACCATGGCCCACCAGCGCATCCGTCGGGTCCTGGCCAGCCAGTAGAACGCCCCGATGACGACGACGCTGCCGAGCAGGAACCAGAGGTTCAGGCCGGAGCTGTAGAAGATGGCGATGACGATGATGGCCAGCAGGTCGTCCACGACGGCGAGCGTGAGCAGGAAGGTGCGCAGGGCCCCCGGCAGCTTGCTGCCGAAGATCGCCAGGACGGCCAGCGCGAAGGCGATGTCCGTGGCGGTGGGAATGGCCCACCCGCCCGCGGCGCCCGGGTCGCCGAGAATGTTCACCAACGCGACGTAGACGAGGGCGGGCACGGCCATGCCGCCGATGGCGGCGGCCACCGGCACCGCAGCACGGGCGGGGGAGCGGAGGCTGCCGGCCATCAGCTCGTGCTTGAGTTCCAGGCCGACGATGAAGAAGAAGAGAGCCAGGAGACCATCGGCGGCCCACGTGGCCAGGGTGAGGTCCAGGTGGATCGATGCCGGGCCGAGGCGGAACTGCGAGAGGCTGGCGTACCAGTCGGCGGCCGGCGAGTTGGCCAGCACGAGCGCGAGGACGGCGGCCCCGATCATCAGGGCGCCACCCACCTTGTCGCGGGCGACGAAACGGGCGAGGCGTTGGTGCAGTGGAGCAGTGGTCATGAGCTTCCCAATGGGTAGGCGGACAGCGTCGTCGACCAGACTTCCCGACACACCGGGGCCCACTTTACAGGGAGTCGGCCATCAGCGCATCGTCCCACCAGTTGGGACGATTCCCCGCACAGGGAATAGCAGCGGCACCCTCGGGGTTGTCCACGGCAATCGCTTGATTGCGAGCTGGATTGCCATCACTGAGGAGAACCAATGACGTATCGCCCCGAAACCCTGGCCGTGCACGCGGGCCAGGAGCAGGCCGACCCCACCACCAACTCGCGCGCCGTGCCGATCTACCAAACGGTGTCCTTCACCTTCGACGACGCCGAGCACGCCGCCGACCTCTTCGCCCTGCGCAAACCCGGCAACATCTACACGCGCATCATGAACCCCACGCAGAACGTTTTCGAGGAGCGGATGAACGCCCTGGAGGGTGGGGTGGGTGCGCTGGCCTCGGCATCGGGCGCCTCGGCCGTCGCGTACGCGGTGCTGAACCTGACGTACTCCGGTGACAACATCGTGGCCCTGTCCACCCTGTACGGCGGCACCTACGCCCTCTTCGCGCACACGCTGCCCCAGTTCGGCATCCAGGTCCGCTTCGTGGACCCGGCCAAGCCGGAGGACCTGGCCCGGTTCGTTGACGACAGGACCAAGCTCGTGTTCGGCGAGACCATCGGCAACCCGTCGCTGAACGTCATCGATCTCGACGCCTGGACCGACGCGGCCCACGCACACGGCCTGCCGTTCATCCTCGACAACACCGTGGCGACGCCGCTGCTGACCCGCGCCTTCGACCACGGCGTCGACATCGTCGTCCACTCCGCCACCAAGTACATCGGCGGTCACGGCACCACCCTCGGCGGCGTCATCGTCGACTCCGGCAAGTTCGACTGGGCCGCCAACGCCGACCGTTTCCCCGGCCTGACGCAGCCCGACGACGCCTACCACGGCGTGGTGTGGACCGACGCCGCCGGCCCCGCCGCCTACATCATCCGTGCACGCACCGTCCTGCTCCGCAACACCGGCGCCACCATCGCCCCCATGAATGCGTGGCTGCTCCTGCAGGGCCTGGAGACGCTGCACCTACGCATGGAGCGGCACTGCTCCAACGCGCTCACGATCGCCAGGTACCTGGAGAACCACGACGCCGTCGCATGGGTCAACTACCCGGGACTGGAGTCGAGCCCGTCCCACGAGATCGCGCAGCGGATCCTCGCCGAGGGGCAGTTCGGTGGCCTCGTCTCGTTCGGCCTCAAGGCGGGACGGGAGGCGGGCACCGGCTTCGTCGGCGCGCTGGGGCTGTTCAGCCACCTCGCCAACATCGGTGACGCCAAGTCGCTGGTGATCCACAGCGCATCCACCACGCACTCGCAACTCTCCGATGAGGAGTTGAAGGCGGCCGGTGTCCCCGCCGAAATGGTGCGACTCTCCGTGGGCATCGAACACGTCGACGACCTCATCGCCGACATCGACCAGGCTCTCGCGCAGCTGTCCTGAACGAGAAAGGGACACCCGGACCCCACGTGGGTCCGGGGGTCCCTTCGTTTGTCCGGGTCAGGCGAGCTCCGCGTACTCGCGACGGCGCTCGGCCTGCCGGAGGGGATCCGGGATGGGGGAGGCCAGGAGCAGTCGCTGCGTGTAGGGATGCTCCGGTGCGGAGGTGACCTGGTCGCCGTCCCCGGATTCGAGGATGCGTCCGTTCAGCATCACTGCCACTCGGTGGCTGATGTAGCGCACCACCGACAGGTCGTGGGAGACGAACAGGTAGGCCACCCCCGTGGTGACCTGGATGTCGATGAGCAGGTCGAGGATTTTGGACTGCGTGGAGAGATCGAGGGCACTGACCGGTTCGTCGCACACGATGAGGCGGGGGCGAAGCGCCAGCGCCCGGGCGATCGCGATGCGTTGCCGCTGCCCCCCGGAGAACTCGCGGGGGTAGCGTCGGCCCGAGTCGGGGTCGAGCCCGATCTGCTCCAGCAGTTCGGCGATGCGTGAGCCGGCCTCATCGCGGCTGGCCCCCTGCGCGGTGATCGGTTCGGCGAGGATGCTGGCGATGGTCATCGCCGGGTTGAGGGACGAGTACGGGTCCTGGAAAACCACCTGGATGTCGCGGCTCAGCGCACGCCGGACACTCCGTGGGGCGTGGGTGATGTCGGTGCCGTCGAAGGTCACGTTGCCGCTGCTGACCTCAGCCAGTCCCAGCACCGCCCTGCCCAGCGTCGTCTTGCCGGAGCCCGATTCCCCCACGAGTCCGACGGTCTCCCCGGCACGGATGTCCATCGACACGTCGTGCAGGGCGTGGAAGGTGGGGCGGCGCCAGCCGGCACCTCGGTAGACCACGTTGATGTCGCTGACCCGGAGCAGCGGTGCCGATTCGGGGCCGGTCATCGTGTCACCCCCATCTCGTCGTCCCTCTGCTGCCGGGGCATGGCGTTCTCCAGGGTGGAGTCGAGCAGCATCCGCGTGTACTCGTGCTCCGGATTGCTGAACAACTCCTGCACGGGCTTCTCCTCCACGATCCTGCCCTGGCGCATCACTGCCACCCGGTCGCAGATGTCGGCGACGACACCCAGGTTGTGCGTGACCAGGATCATGCCCATGTTGCGTTCCTGCTGGAGGCCGCGCAGCAGTGCCAGCACCTCCACCTGCACCGTCACGTCGACGGCGGTGGTGGGCTCGTCGGCGATCAGCAGCTCCGGGTCGCAGGAGACGGCCCCGGCGATCAGTACCCGCTGGGCCATGCCGCCGCTGAGCTGGTGCGGGTACGACGCGAAGGTGCGGGCCGGATCTGGAATCCCCACCCGCTCCAGGAGCTGCAGCGCCCGCTCCTTCGCCTCCGTGCGCGAGATCCCCAGCTTGTGGCGCATGGGCGTCACCAGTTGGTGGCCGACGGTGAACGAGGGGTCAAGGTTCGACATCGGTTCCTGGGGGACGTAGGCCATCTTCTGGCCACGCAGCCGCTCCATTGCCTTCTCCGAGAGCACGTCGAGGGACGCTCCGTCGAGCTGCAGGCGCCGGGCCGAGACCGTGGCCTCCGCAGGGAGAAGGCCGAGGATGGCAAACGAGGTCTGGGACTTGCCGGACCCGGACTCCCCGACGAGCCCCAGGACCTCCCCACGCCGCACGTGCAGTGACACGTCCTCCACCACGGCCTTGCCCAGGCCGTCCTCTCCCGGGTATGTCACGGCCAGATGGTCGACGACCAGCAGCGGGGCGTCGGGGTCGGATGCGGCCGGCGCCTCGGCCACCTCGTCGGGTCCTGCGCCTGACGCGGCCGCGGGTGCGGCCGACCAGTTGCCCTTCTTGGTGCGACGGGTGGCGCCGAGGGAGTCCGCCAGTGCGGTCCCGAACAGCACCAGCGCCATGACTGTCAGGCCGATCGCGACGCCCGGGGCGATCACCAGGTTGGGTGCGCGCTGGAAGTTCTGGAACGCGAGGCTCAGTTCGCCACCCCAGCTGGGACGCAGGGGGTCGCCGAGCCCGAGGAATTCAAGCCCCGACTGGGCGATGATGGCCATGCCGAACATGAACGACGAGCGCACCAGAACGGGACCGAGGATGACCGAGAAGATGTGACGGAAGATGATCCGGAAGTCGCTGAGCCCGGACACCTTGGCCGCGTCGATGAACAGTTCCTGCCGGACGCCAATCACGGCGCTGCGGGTGAGCCGGAAGAGGTCGGGGGAGGCCAGCACGCCGAGGGTGATCATCGTGGGGACGAGCCCGCTGCCCAGGGAGGCGATCACCACGATGATGATGAGGATCTGCGGCAGCGACATCAGCATGTTCGACACCCAGCTCGCGACGGCGTCGAACCAGCGGGAGTAGTACCCGGCAAGGAGGCCACCGGGCACACCGCACACGATGGCTGCCGCGACCATGATTGTGCCCGCGCTCAGGCTGACCCGGCCACCCCACAGCAGGCGGCTCAGGATGTCGCGTCCGTTGCCGTCGGTGCCGAGGGGGTGGGTGAAGCTGGGGGGCTGGAGTGAATCGGCCAGCACCACCAGGCCGGGGTCGTGGGGGGCAATCCACGGTGCGAGAATGCTGGCCGCCACGATGAGCAGCAGCACCGCCCCGGAGATCACGCCCATGGGGTTGCGAGTGAAGTTGCGGAGCCGCCGCAGGGAGGTGGTGGGGACTGCAGTGGTGGCGGTCATCAGGTTCGCACCTTCGGGTTCAGGGCGGCGTAGGCAATGTCCACGAGCAGGTTGACCACCACCACGATGAGGACGGTGAACAGGAGCAGGCCCATGAGGACCTGGATGTCGCTGTCAGCGGAGGCGTTGATGGCCACGGCCCCCAGGCCCTGCAGGCCGAACACCCGCTCCACGATGGCCGCCCCGCTCATCGCGGCGATGAACTGCAGGGACAGCATGGTCAGCGCCGCCGGGGACGCGTTGCGCAGCACGTTCTTCAGGAGGATGGTGCGGGCGGGAAGGCCACGGCTTCGCAGCGTGCGGACGTAGTCCTGGCTGTAGACCGAGATCACCGAGTTGCGGAGTTGCTGGGCGATGGCCGCGATGGATCCGATGGCCAGCGCCACCACCGGCAGGGTGATGGAGGAGAGCCAACGCACGGGTGAGTCGGTCAACTGCACGTACCCGGTGGCGGGGAACAAGCGCAGGCGCACGGCGAGCACGAGGGCCAGCAGGATCGCCACCCAGAAGTTGGGGAGGCTGAAACCGAGCACCATGACCACCTGGAGCACCCGGTCGAACGTGCCGGGCCGGATGGCCGCGAGCAGGCCGAGGGCGACGCCGAAAACGGCCGCCACCAGCACAGCGCCCAGAGCGAGGGAGACGGTCACGGGCAGGCGGGTGGCGATGAGGTCGAGGACCTGTGCCTTGCCGGAGGTGGACTGTCCGAGGTCCCCGCGCACCGCGTGGGAGAGCCAGTCGAGGTACTGCGCCGTCACGGAGCGGTCAAGACCCAGTTGCTGGCGCTTGGTTTCCACCTGGGCCTCACTCGCGTAGAGACCGAGGGCGCCGCGGGCGGGGTCCATGCCGGTCTTCAGCAGGAAGTAGAACATCCCGGTCACGACGGTGAACGCCAGGAGGGCACCCATGGCGAGGCGTCGTGCAATGAATCCCAGCATGGTCCGTGTCCTTGTAGTGCGTGGGGTGTGTGCCGGCGGGCGGTGGTGGGCCGCCCACCGGCATGGTGTCACTCAGCTGGTGCGAAGAACCTGAGGCTGGGGACCAGCTGGGCCTGCTGCATGGTCACCTTGATCTTCGGGCTGGAGAGGTAGATGTTCTCCTGCAGGACGATGGGTGCGAACCAGGCGTCCTCCACCAGGTGGGTGTTCAGCTCCTGGTACAGGGCGGTCTGCTCGTCGCCCTGCTTGAGGGGGATCTCCTTCATGAGACGGGTCACGGTGTCGTCGGTGTACCCGAAGTAGTTCCACAGCGAGGTCGTGGTGAGCTTGTTCAGCACGTCGGTCCATGCCGGGATGTTGGTGGAGAAGGACAGCATGAACGACGGCTGGCTCTTCAACGTCTCGAGTCCGCCGGACGCGAAACCGTTGACCGGCACGAGCTCCATGGCGATGCCCACGTCGGAGAGGTACTGCTGCACGATGGGCACCAGCGGGGTCATGAACCCTTCGCTGTACGACGTGGTCAGCGTGAACCCGTTCGGGTAACCGGCCTCCTTGAGCAGCTCCTTGGCCTTGGCCGGATCGTACGGGTAGCGCTTGTTGAGCTCATCCACCCACGCCTGGCTGGCCGGGTTGAAGGTCTGCGTCGTGATCTGGCCGCGCCCGCTGTAGTGGGTCTTGAGGATGGCTTCACGGTCCAGCGCGTAGTTGATGGCCTGGCGCACGCGGACGTCGCCGAGAGCCTTGAGTGCCTCGCCGCCGCGGTCCTGCAGGATGATGCCCTGCCATTCCCCCGGCACGCTCTGCACGGTGAGACCGTCCTTCTCTGCCTGCGGCACCATGTCCGAGGTGCCGTACATGAACTGGATCTGGTCGGTGGCCAGGGCGTTGTAGCGGGCCGTGAACTCCTCGTAGGGGCGAATGACAACGCTGTCGTATGGGAAGGCTTCCCGGTTCCAGTACCCGTCGCGCGCCGTGAAGGTGTAGCTCACGCCGGATTCGGAATCGCCAAGGACGTAGGGGCCGGAACCGATGGGGTTGGTCTCGATGTCGCCCTGGCTGATCGACTTGGGGCTGACCATGAAGCCCAGGTAGGTGGCCAGTCCGGACAGGAGTCCGGGGCTGGGTTCGCTCAGCACCAGCTTCACGGTGGTGGGGTCGGCGACGTCGATGGTCGTGATGACCTTGGCGGCCTCCGAGGCGCTGCCGGCACCGGTCTTGCGCGCCTCGAGGTTGACCTTCACGGCCTCTGCGTCGAACTTCTCCCCGTCACTGAAGGTGACGTCGTCACGCAGCTTGAGGGTCAGTTCGGTGAGGTCGTCGTTGTAGGTGAACTCTTCTGCGAGGTTCCCCTCGACTGTGGAATCTGCCGTCTTCCGCAGGAGCGGGTCGTAGATCGCCTCCGCGTAGTGGATGACGGCGCCCTCCTTCATCTCACCCGGATCCCAGCTGAGCACGTCGCCGTTGTTGCCCAGGACGAGCTGCTGCGTTGCGGCCTTGTCCGGACTCACAGGGTCCTCGCTGCCACAGGCGGTGGCGGTCAGGATCGTCGCCGCGAGCGCCGCAGCGAGAATTCGTCTGATCTGCACAGTTTTTCCCTTCAACATCCACATGGCCGCCGTGATCGGCGACGGGACAGCCACGCATGAGTGGCGATCCTACGATGATGACCGCTCAGCCACGTGTGAGGGAGCGCTATTGCGGGACTCGCACGTCTTCTTCACCAGATCGTTATACTTCCACGCTCGAAATACCTTGGATGACGCAATGGCGCTGCAGGTCAGGAAGCGGGGCCCGTGGAACTGCGGATGATGAGATCGGGGTGGAACAGCATCTCGGTGGGCTCCAGGTGCGCGCCGCTCATGGCACCCAGGAGCGCGGCGACGGCCGCCTCGGACAGGGCGCGGACAGGTTGGCGGACGGTGGTGAGCCCTGGATCCGTGAACGCCATGAGGGGGCTGTCATCGAAGCCCACGATCGAGACGTCCCGGGGGACCTCCAGCCCACGGGTCCTGACCTCCCGGATGGCACCCAATGCCATGATGTCGGAGCCGCACACCAGCGCCGTGTGGCGGGAGTCCAGCAGCCGCGCCGCCGCCAATTGCCCACCCTCGGCCGTGTAGATGGTCGAGGCGATGTCGCCGTCGGTGAAGCCGAGGGACAGAAAGGCCGCGATCTTGCGCTGCGTCGGGAGGTATTTGGACTGACCGACGGCCAGTCCGATGCGCGTGTGGCCGAGTGAGCGCAGATGGGCCACGGACGACGTCACGGCCTCGGCGTCGGAGCAGGAGAAGAAGGCGCCCTCGAGGTCCTGCGCGTACCCGTTGATGAAGACCGACGGCACCCCGGCGGAGATCAACCGCCGATAGGGCTCATTGGAGGCCAACGTGTCCGCCGGCGTGCCCGACACCGAGACCATGCCTGCGATGTTCAGGTGCGCCAGCGTTTCGAGGTGCTGGACCTCGCTGGTACCTGCGGCACCGGCGGCGAGGACAACGTTGGGGTGGCCCGCAGAGAACAAGAGCGTGTCGATCTCCTCCGCGAAGGCGGGGAAGGCCGGGTTCGACAACTCGGGTATGAGGATCGCCACCAGACCGGGTCGGGCCGGGCTCTGGCGGTCGCGGGAGTATCCGAGCGTCTCCATGGCACTCAGCACGGAGTCCCGTGTGGCCTGCCGCACGCCCGGCTTCCCTCCCAGGACGCGCGAAACGGTGGCGGTCGACACGCCTGCGTGGACCGCCACATCCGACATCTTGGTGGCATCACTGGACACGTCGACTCCTCGGGACTTGCTGTGGAGACGTCACAGTAACGCAACAACTGACTGCAAGTTGCTGCAACTGGCATTTTCTGGTGTTACGGTATCCGCACTGGTCTGGCAAGGTTGCCGGACACATCGAAAGGATCGTCACTATGCGCAAGCATTTCCTCGCCATGGCAGCAGCCGGGTTGGCGCTGACCATGACGGCGTGCGGTGGGGGAGCAGGCCCGGCCGACACCACCGCCCCGCCAGCCACCACGGACGCCACCGCCAGCGCCGAGACCTCCGCCCCCATGGAGGATGCTGGCACGCTCACCCTCTGGTCCGACCAGAACCGCGCGGAGTCCTTCAAGGCGCTGGGCGAGAAGTTCAAGGCCGCCACCGGCGTCACCCTGGACGTCGTGCAGAAGCCCAACGCGGACATCAAGACTGACTTCATCGCGCAGGCCCCCACGGGGGAGGGCCCCGACCTCATCGTCGGCGCCCATGACTGGGTGGGTGACCTCGTCAAGAACGGCGTCATCGCCCCGGTCGAACTCGGCGACAAGGTCAGCGGCTTCTCGAAGACCTCTGTCCAGGGCTTCACCATGGACGGCTCCCTGTACGGCGTGCCCTACGCCATCGAGAACATCGCGCTGGTTCGCAACAACAAGCTTGCGGCCGACACGCCCGCCACCTTCGACGAACTCGTCGCACAGGGCAAGTCCTCCGGTGCGGAGTTCCCCATCCTCATCCAGCAGGGGGCGGACGGCGACGCCTACCACCTGTACCCACTGCAGACCTCCTTCGGCGCCCCCGTGTTCACCACGGGCGACAACGGCGAGTACACCGGCAAGCTCGGCATGGGCGGCGAGAACGGCGACAAGTTCGCGGCCTACCTGAAGAAGCTCTCCGACGAGAAGGTGCTGAGCGCCTCCATCGGTGGCGACCAGGCCAAGCAGGCCTTCCTTGATGGCAAGAGCCCGTACATGATCACCGGCCCCTGGAACATCGCCGACTTCGAGAAGGCAAAGATCGACTTCTCGGTGCTGCCCGTGCCCTCCGCCGGTGGCCAGCCCTCGCAGCCGTTCCTGGGCATCCAGGGCGTCTACCTGTCCTCCAAGTCGGAGAACGCCCTGCTGGCCAACCAGTTCCTCGACTACATGACCACGCCCGAGGCGCAAACCACCATGTACGAGCTCGCCGGCCGCACCCCCGCCCTCACGGCGTCGGCGGATGCCGTGGACGACAAGGTGCTCGCCGGTTTCGGTGAGGCGGGCAAGGACGGGCAGCCCATGCCGTCCATCCCCGAGATGGGTGCCGTGTGGACCTTCTGGGGCGCCGCGCAGATCAGCATCATCGACGGCGCCGCCAAGGATCCTGCTGCGGCGTGGAACACGATGATCACCAACATCGAAGGCGCTTTCTGACCTTCGGACACCGGCTGCGCGCGGGGCCTCCGGGCCCCGCGCGCAGCCCCTCTCAACGTTGAGACAGGACCGCGATCGTGACCATCACCGAAGAACCACCGCGCGCGAAGGCAAAGCAGCTTTCCCACGCCCGCGACATCACCAGACCCGGCTTCTACGTGAAGTTGGTCCTCATGGCGCTCGTCAATGCCTTCGGCATCTACGGAATCATGGCGTCCTGGGCCAGCAAGGACTGGTTTGTTCTGGCCTTCCTTGCCATCACTCTGGCCATCGCCGACTACGTCTACTTCTCCAAGCGGGCCATCACCGCCAAGTACCTCATGCCGGGATTGGTGTTCCTGGCCGTGTACCAGATCTACGTCATGGGCAACACTGCCTACGTGGCGTTCACGAACTACGGTGACGGCCACAACGACGCCAAGCAGCCGGCGATCACGCAGATCCTCAAGACCTCGGACAGGCGAGTGGAGGGGACCAAGACCTTTCCCGTGTCCATCCTCGAGAAGGGCGATGTGCTCTCCTTCGCCATCGTCCAGGACGGCACCGCCCGGATCGGTGACCAGGAGCATCCCCTCAAGGACGC
>JBDSRF010000219.1:0-31211 GCA_039929445.1 Arachnia sp.
GCTGTCGCGTGTGAACTCCTTGCCCTGGCTGGAGTACACCCCTCCCCGGCCGTGTTCCTGCTGCTTGGTGCTCATGCCGTCACTCTACGTCGGTGAGTTACCTGGCCCCGGGGGTCCCCTGGAGAACCGCGGACGACGGCGCCAAGGGCGAAACCACGGCGCCCGGTGTCATGCGTGACCGGGCGTACGCCACGGCCTCCGCGATGCCGGATCGCGAGCCCTCGCCGGGCTCGATTCGGGTGGGCACAATGGTGCGCAGCAGCAACCAGATCAGGATCGCCACCACCCCCGCGACGGGTACGGCAGCCACCACGCCGATCGGGGGAGCCAGCATCACGACGGGCAGGGCTGCCGCAAGTGCGCCGAGGACTGTGAGGGGGGCGCGCCAGCGTGGCCCGCCTCCCGGGTGTTTCCATGTGATGTGGGGGATGGCCACCACCGTGATGGGCTTGCCGGGCGCCAACAGTTGCGCCTCTGCACCGATCCCCGAGTCGGCTTCCACGCCCAGCATTCCCAGTGCGTTGGGACGCGACGTGTCGGAATGGACCATCACGGCTGTGCCCTCCTCGACTCCGGGGCTGCAGCGCACCAGCACGGCGGTCTCGGGGTGGGAGGTGAGGATCAGCAGCGAGGTGGCGAACAGCGCGCTCAGCTTCGTCGTGCTGGGCACCGTTTCCCACAGGTCGAAGTGCGCGTGGGCGCGCACGGGTGCGGCCACTGTGGGGTCGGACGCGAGGCGGGGGGATTCCGGTGGGTGTTCCACCAGCACAGGATACGTTCCCTGCGTGTCAGGCGGGAGTCAGCCCTGATTAGTGGGAGGGTCCAGGGGCAGCGGCGTGGCGGCCACGCTGGGCAGGTAGTACAGCGCCAGGGAGTCAAGGATCCGCGCCACGTGGTGCAGCGACGCCGTGCGTTCCCCCTCGTTGGGGGACTCCGCGGCCAGGCGGGCGGCCTTGGCGGCGCGACGGGCGTCGGGACGGGCCGTGGCGGGAAGGTGGGCCAGCCCCAACGTCTCCGCGTTGTCCCGGGCAACCGTGTAGGCGATCTCGAGGTCGGCGGACAGCCCGTCCAGCGTCTCCAGCGGTGCATCTCCTGCGTCATGCCAGAGAAGCAGTGCGGTCTGGAACCGCTCCGTGGCCGGCACGGACGGGTCGAAGAGGGCGGAGTTGTTGATCCGGTAGACGATGTCGGTGAGCAGCGCTTCGTACTCGCTCCTGATCGACTCGGCGCGTGCCTCGATGCGGTCCCTGCGTTCCTGCACCTGGAGCATCTCCGGCCGTTCGCCCAGCATCCGCCTCCGCGCGTACTCCACGACGTTGCCGCCGTCGAGATGGAGGGACCCTGCAGTTCTGATGCCTGCAGGCTCCTGGCGGCGCAGGACGAGCCACGCCAACCCGCCCGCCAGCGCCGCCAGAGGAATGGCAGCGCCCGCCAGGAGCGTGGTGCCGGCCAGTGCGCAGGTCAGCCCCGTGATCAGGGAGATGACCATCACAGCGGGGGTTCGCCACTTCATCCCCACCCCGGGGCGCTTCCACTCCAGCGGAGGCATGGCAACCACCCGCACCCTCCCGCCCGAGAAGAACGAGGCGGCGGGGTCACGGATGCGCCGGGACGAGGGCAGGTTGAGCATTCCCGTGGAGTCCATGGTCTCCACCCTGGCGAACTGCATGATGACGTTGCCGATGTCCTCGTTCAGCCTGAACGTCGCCACGATGCCGTGGGTGGGGTGGTCGGTGTGGATGAGCACGGACGTGCCGAGGAGGTCGGCCACGATCGTCTCGGGGGGGATCGTCTCCCACAGTTGGAACGCCACCTCAGGCGTCCTCAGGTCGGGTGCGACGACCGGGGAGCGCCAGTACGGGGCGGCCCGTGATCATGGCGTCCGCCTCGGACGCACGTGGCAAGTAGTACAGCATCAGGGAGTCCAGGATCTCCGTGCCGTGCCGCAGCGCGGAGTCCCTCTCACCGGCGTTCGTGGTGGACGCTGCCAGGCGCAGGGCCTTGGCGGCTCGCGCGGCGGGCTCGCGCGCAGACTCCGGCAGGTGGTTCATCCCCACGGTCTCCGCGTGCTCGCGTGCCGCGCGGAAGGTGAGGCGCACGCGGGCGGCCAGCGTCGACCTCTCGGCGGCGTCCATGTCCGGCCCGCTGTCGTCCCACTGGATGATGGCCGACGTGAAACGCCGCGTGGTCTCGACGGCGGGGTCGAAGAGGGCGGGCATCTCGATGCGCTGCACGACGTCGGACAGCAGAGCCCCGTACTCCTCCTTCACGGACTCGACGGCGTCCGTGGCGGCATGCAGGGCCGGGCGCTCGTCGAGAAGGAGTGACATGGGCCACACACCAGATCCGCTCCGGTACACGTGCCGCGCCGGGCGCATCCTCCGCGGGTACACGGCCATGGCCACGACGGCGACGGTCACGACTGCCGCGACCAGCAGGGCGCGCCAGGAGTTGTCGGGCATGAAGCTGAGGATGAAGGGGAGGCTCGAGAGGCTGAGCAGTGCCACGCCTGCCCTCGCCAGTCCCAACCGGAGGTTGTGCCGCGTCTCCAGGTGCCCCGGCGGCAGGCGGAAGGCCCGCAGCGGTCTGCCGGGTAGGTGGGTCACGGTGAAATCGCCGAGTTCCGTGTCGAGAGCCACGTCGTCCACGAAGGTGGGGTCCGCCCGTCCCAGGGTGGTGATGCGGATCCGTGTGCGGCCTCCGCGTGGCGCGACGCCCGCGATCTCCAGAACCACGAGGGGGTCGGCGCCGGCTGATTCGACGACCCAGGGGGTGGTCATGTCCGCGAGCGTGACCCGGAAACTGACGGGGTGGGGGTCCAGGGGCGGATTCGGCACATGGACGAGGATAGGTGACGTCGGTCCTCGGGACTTGCCAACGGGGCCGGACTTGGGAAGAGTCGGGCCAGCGCACACCACGCGGTGTTGCCTGCTGTGCAGGGCGCGGACACCAGGGAGCAGCATGTCGCAGGAAATCACGTCCTTCTCTCCCGGTTCCGGTCGACGCGTCCGCCCCCGTTCCCACGTCTCCACCGACGCCGCGGCCATGGACCTCTCCGGTGCGTGGCGTTTCCACTTCTCCGCCCGCCCGGACCTCGCGCCCGACGGGGCGGCCGCCGTCGACTTCGACGACTCCGGTTGGGACAGCATCGTCCTGCCCGCGCACTGGGTCCTCCAGGGGCGCGCCGACTGGGGCAACCCCGCCTACACCAATGTCCAATACCCGTTCCCCGTGGACGTCCCCTTCGTCCCCGACGAGAACCCCACCGGTGACCACCGCCTCACATTCGAGGTGCCCGAGGGCTTCGTCCCGGACGGTGGGCGTGTGTTCCTGCGCTTCGGCGGGGTCGAGTCGCTGTGCATCGCCACCCTCAACGGCGCACAGGTGGGCGTGGTCCGGGGCAGCCGCCTGGCCCAGGAACTGGACGTGACTGAGGAACTGGAGCAGGGAACCAACGTGCTGCACCTGCGGGTGCACCAGTGGTCAGCCCACAGCTACCTGGAGGACCAGGACCAGTGGTGGCTGCCCGGTGTCTTCCGGGAGGTGGAACTGCTGACGCGGCCCGCCGCCGGGATCGAGGACGTGTGGCTGCGCGCGGACTTCGACCCCGCCACGGGCGAGGGGCTCCTCATACCTGAGCTGGTGGCCGCCGACGATGCGTTCCCCATCACCGTCGCCCTGCCGGGGTTGGGGGTGGCCGTCACGTTCGCGTCCGCCGCCGACGTCGAGGCGCTGCCCGTGGGGGAGGTCGATCCGTGGAGCGCCGACCGCCCGAGCCTCTACGAGGCCGAGGTGTCCAACGCCGTCGAGACCCGCACCCTGCAGGTGGGGTTCCGCCGGGTGCAGATCGTCGGGCACGAGTGGCTCGTCAACGGCACCAAGCTGCGGCTGCGCGGGGTGAACCGGCACGAGTACGACCCCGACCATGGACGGGTGTTCGACCGGGCAAAGGCTCGGGAGGGCCTGCTGCTGATGAAGCAGCACAACATCAACGCCGTGCGCACGGCGCACTACCCACCGCACCCGGAGCTCCTCGAGCTGACTGACGAGCTCGGCCTGTGGGTCATCGACGAGTGCGACCTGGAAACACACGGGTTCGTGTTCGACGACTGGGAGGGCAACCCCACCGACGACATCCGCTGGCGCGACGCCATGCTGGACCGCGTCGAACGATTCTTTGAGCGCGACAAGAACCACGCGTCGGTGATCTGCTGGTCGCTCGGGAACGAGTCGTGGACCGGCTCCAACTCCGAGGCCATGGCTGCCTGGCTGCACCGGCGTGACCCGGAGCGCCCCGTGCACTACGAGCCGGACTACGACGGCACCCACACCGACGTGGTGTCGCGCATGTACGCCACGGTGGAGGAGATGGCCGACATGTCGCAGGGGACGGGCACCCACGAGTTCGGCTCGCCGGGCCGCAACGCAGTCCTGGCGGCGCGGCCCATGATCCTGTGTGAGTATGCCCACGCCATGGGCAACGGTGCCGGCGGCCTCGGCGTGTACGAGGAGGCCTTCGACACGCTGCCGCAGTGGCACGGCGGATTCGTCTGGGAGTGGCGCGACCACGGTCTGCGCCAGAGGACGCCGGAGGGGGTCGAATTCGACGCCGCCTACGGGGGCGA
This sequence comes from Arachnia sp., assembly GCA_039929445.1. Lineage (GTDB taxonomy): Bacteria > Actinomycetota > Actinomycetes > Propionibacteriales > Propionibacteriaceae > Arachnia. The sequence continues at coordinate 4,626 of JBDSRF010000219.1, forward strand.
CTTCGGCGAGGAGTTGCACGACGGCAGTTTCGTCTGCGACGGCATGGTCCTCTCCGACGGGACGCCCACGCCGATGCTGGCGGAGTTCGCCGCGGTGGCCTCACCCATCAAGCTGGACGTGTGGGAGAACGCCATGCTCGTGGAGAACCGCCGCCACGACGGGGACACCTCCGACCTGCGCTTCGTCGTCGTCGACGAGCACGACGGCCGCGTGGTGTCCGAGGTGGAGGTCGACCTCCTGCCCGTCGGTCCGGCGGGGGACAGCGGCATCGTCGAACTGCCCGAGGCAGCCGAGCCCGAAACGGGTCAGGCGTGGCGGACGGTGCGCGCGGAACTCGCGCGGGACACGGCATGGGCCCCCCGCGGGCACGTCGTCGCCTTCACGCAGGTCCACACCCACACGGTCGTGGAGGCGCGCCCCGCCATCTCGCCGGCCACGGCGGCCACCGATGACGGGAGCGGGCGAATCACCCTTGGGCCGGCAGTGTTCGACGCCGTGACCGGCGACCTCGTGAAGCTGGGGGAGGTGGCGCTGGCCGGCCCACGGCTCGCCCTGTGGCGCGCCCCCACCGAGAACGACGCCCTCGGCGACTTCAACTCCTACGTCGACGTCGAACCCCTCGCCAGCCGTGGTCGCGGCGCGCCGGCACCCTCCTCCGCCGAGCAGTGGCGCTCCGCAGGCCTCGACCGCCTGCAGCGCAGGGTGCTGTCCGTGGACGCCCTGGCCGACGGTGTCCGCGTGCTCCACCGGTTCGCCCCCGCCGCGAGCCGCCTGTCGGTGGTCCTGGCGCTGCACTGGCAGATGCGCGACGGCGAGTTGGTGCTGGCGGCCGACGCCCAGCCCTCGCGTGGCTGGCCCGGCACGTGGCCCAGGATCGGCCTCCACTTCCTGCTGCCGGCAGGACCTGGTCGCCTCCAGTGGTTCGGGACCGGCCCCAACGAGAACTATCCCGATTCGGACCATGCCGCGGTCGTGGGCCGGTTCAGCGGCGACGTGGGGGACCTGGTGGTCGACTACGCCGTGCCCCAGGAGAGTGGGCACCGGGCGGGGCTGCGGGAGCTGTCCCTGCCCGACCTCCCGCTGACGCTCACCGCCGACCACATCAACGGCGCGCGCCCCGGTTTTCAGCTGCGCGCCCACAGCCCCCATGAGGTGGCGGCTGCCGCGCACCCCCACGAGCTGCCGGAGTCCACGGCCACCCACCTGATCCTCGACGCGGCTGTCCACGGGTTGGGCTCGCGCTCCTGCGGTCCGGATGTCCGGCCGGAGTTCCAGTTGCGGCCGCGTGCCGCGCAGTGGTCGCTCCGCCTGAGCGCCGAATGAGGCGGCTCCGCGTGAGCCGCGGCGCCAGTGCGGCGGGCAGGAACAGGCCCGCCGAGCTGATTTGGCGTCGCGGGGAGGGCATGCAAGAATAAGCAGGTTGCTCCGCAGGGGGCTGGTCCGTCGTGGACGCTTGCACGCCAAGTGCAGGAATCACGTGTGGACCGCCAACTCAGACGGGGTCGGCAGATTGCACAGCGCGAATCCTGGTCTTCCAGAGGGGGAAATCCCCAAGGAAATCGAGATTCGCGCACGGGAACTGACACGACACTCCCGACCTCGGGGGTCGGAGCAACCAGGGTTGCCAGCCCTCATGCTGGCACGACCGAAGATAGCCATAGGGACGAAGAGTGAGGACAAACTGTGGCGGGACAAAAAATCCGCATCAGGCTGCGGGCATATGACCATGAGGTCATCGACAGCTCGGCGCGCAAAATCGTCGACACCGTGACCCGTACGGGCGCGAAGGTGGCCGGCCCTGTGCCGCTGCCGACGGAGAAGAACGTGTACTGCGTCATCCGTTCGCCCCACAAGTACAAGGACAGCCGCGAGCATTTCGAGATGCGCACGCACAAGCGGCTCATCGACATCCTCGACCCCACCCCGAAGACGGTTGACTCGCTGATGCGCCTCGACCTGCCGGCTGGCGTCGACATCGAGATCAAGCTTCCGTGAGGGAATTGACCAACATGAACGAACGAATCGTCAAGGGCATCCTGGGCACCAAGCTCGGCATGACCCAGCTCTGGGACGACAACAACAAAGTGGTCCCCGTCACCGTCATCCAGGCCGGCCCGTGTGTTGTCACGCAGGTCCGCACGCCCGAGATCGACGGCTACACCGCCGTCCAGCTCGGTTTCGGTGCGATCAAGGCCAAGAAGGTCACCCAGCCTGCCGCTGGGCACTTCGCCAAGGCTGACGTCACCCCGCGCAAGCACCTGCTGGAGCTGCGCACCGCCAATGCCACCGAGTACACGCTGGGCCAGGAGCTGACGGCCGAGACCTTCGCCGACGGCGACGTGGTCGACGTCACAGGCACCAGCAAGGGCAAAGGAACCGCAGGCGTCATGAAGCGTCACGGTTTCCACGGTCTGCGCGCCTCGCACGGTGTGCACCGCAAGCACCGCTCGCCGGGTTCCATCGGCGGATGCGCCACCCCCGGTCGCGTGTTCAAGGGCATGCGCATGGCTGGTCGCATGGGTAACGAGAAGGTGACGGTGCAGAACCTCACCATTCACGCCGTCGACGCCGAACGTGGCCTCCTGCTGGTCCGCGGTGCGGTGCCCGGCAACAACGGGTCGCTCGTCGTCGTGCGCAGCGCTGCAAAGAAGGGTGTTCTCTCATGAGCGACACACGCGTCGTCGACGTCGTCGACTCCCAGGGCAAGAAGACCGGTCAGGCCGAACTCCCCTCGGAGATGTTCGACGTCCAGACCAACGTCCCCCTGATCCACCAGGTCGTGACCGCGCAGCTTGCTGCCGCACGACAGGGCACGCACGCCACCAAGACCCGGGCCATGGTCCGCGGCGGTGGCAAGAAGCCCTGGCGCCAGAAGGGCACAGGTCGTGCACGTCACGGCTCGTCCCGTTCGCCGATCTGGGTGGGCGGTGGCGTTTCCCACGGCCCGCAGCCGCGTGACTACTCGCAGCGCACCCCCAAGAAGATGATTGCGGCCGCCCTGCGTGGCGCCCTGTCGGACCGAGCCCGCGACGGCCAGGTCCACATCATCTCCGAGATCGTGACGGGGGAGACCCCCTCCACGAAGGCCGCACTCGCGACGCTCTCGACGATTGCCGACCTGAACAAGGTTCTCGTCGTGCTGGACCGCTACGAGGACATTGCATGGCTCAGCCTGCGCAACGTCCCCCAGGTGCACGCACTCGCCGTCGACCAGCTGAACACGTACGACGTGCTCGTCAACGATGCGGTCATCTTCACCTCCGCGGCGCTGGACACCTTCATCGGTGGCCACGGGTCGTTCGGTGTTGAGGCCGTCGCCACCGAGTCGGAGGCCGCTGAACTGGCTGCCACCGAGAACGAGGAGGATGCGAAGTGAACAACTTCAAGATTCGCGACCACCGTGACGTGATTCTGCGCCCCGTCGTCAGCGAGAAGAGCTACAACCTCCTCGACGAGGGCAAGTACACGTTCATCGTGTCGCCCGACGCGAACAAGACTGAGATCAAGATCGCCATCGAGGCCATCTTCAAGGTCAAGGTCACATCGGTCAACACCCTCAACCGTGAGGGCAAGACCCGTCGCACGCGTTTCGGTATCGGCAAGAAGGCCAACACCAAGCGCGCCATCGTGACCGTCGCTGAAGGCGATCGCATCGACATTTTTGCCGGCCAGGGCGACTGACGGCGTCGAGAAGCAAAGGACTGAAATAACCTCATGGGTATTCGCAAGTACAAGCCGACAACGCCGGGCCGTCGTGGCTCCAGCGTGTCCGACTTCGTCGAACTCACTCGTTCCACCCCCGAGAAGTCGCTCCTCGTTGCCAAGCCGAAGACCGGTGGCCGCAACAACACCGGGCGCATCACGACGCGCCACATCGGTGGCGGTCACAAGCAGGCCTACCGCCTGATCGACTTCAAGCGCTACGACAAGGACGGCGTGCCGGCCAAGGTCGCTCACATTGAGTACGACCCCAACCGCACCGCCCGGATCGCACTGCTCCACTACGCCGACGGCGAGAAGCGCTACATCATTGCGCCGAACAACCTGTCGCAGGGCACAGTGATCTCCGCAGGGGACGGCTCGGACATCAAGCCGGGCAACAACCTGGAGCTCCGCCAGATCCCGGTGGGCACCACGGTGCACGCCGTCGAGCTCCGCCCCGGTGGCGGCGCCAAGATGGGCCGCTCCGCTGGTGCGTCCATCCAGCTGGTGGCCCGCGAGGGCAAGTACGCCACGCTGCGCATGCCCTCGGGCGAAATGCGTCTCGTGGACGTCCGCTGCCGCGCGACCATTGGATCGGTCGGCAACGCCGAGCAGTCCAACATTAACTGGGGCAAGGCGGGCCGCAACCGCTGGAAGGGCATCCGCCCGACCGTCCGCGGTGTCGTCATGAACCCTGTTGACCACCCGCACGGTGGTGGAGAGGGCAAGACGTCCGGTGGACGTCACCCCGTGTCTCCATGGGGCAAGAAGGAGGGACGTACTCGCGACAAGAACAAGGCGAGCAGCCGTCTCATCGTCCGCCGTCGCAAGTCCGGCAAGAAGCGCTGATAGGGAGCCTGAGAGAACATGCCACGCAGTCTTAAGAAGGGCCCCTTCGTCGACGACCACCTTCAGAAGAAGGTGGACGTGCAGAACGAAAAGGGCACCAAGAACGTGATCAAGACTTGGTCGCGCCGCTCAATGATCATCCCGGACATGCTGGGTCACACCCTTGCCGTCCATGACGGTCGCAAGCACATCCCGGTTTTCGTCACCGAGGCGATGATCGGACACAAGCTGGGCGAGTTCGCCCCCACACGTACCTTCCGGGGTCACGTGAAGGACGACAAGAAGGCCCGCCGCCGCTGAGGCGAGCAGAAAAGGATGAGGATTAACCAATGAGCAACGAGAACGGCAACAGCCGTCGTCGAGAGGCCCTGCTCGGGGATCGTCCTGGCTCGTACGCCATCGCGCGGCACGTCCGGATGAGCTCGAGCAAGGTCCGTCGCGTCATCGATCTTGTCCGCGGCATGCCCGTGGCCGAGGCGCTTGTCGCACTGAAGTTCGCCCCCCAGGCGGCTTCGGAACCGGTCTACAAGGTAGTGGCCTCCGCGGCCGCCAACGCCGAGAACACCGAGGATCTGCGCAGCGATGACCTGTACATCTCCCAGGCGTTCGTCGACGAGGGCGTGACGCTTCGCCGCATCCGCCCCCGTGCCAAGGGTTCCGCCAGCCGGATCCTGAAGCGTGGCGCCCACATCACCGTGGTCGTCGAACCCCGTGTGCAGAAGGGAGCCTGACAATGGGCCAAAAGATCAACCCGATTGGCTTCCGCCTCGGGATCACCACCGACCACACCACGCGCTGGTACGCCGAGAAGCAGTATGCGGAGTACGTGGCCGAGGACGTCAAGATCCGCCAGTGGCTGACCAAGAACCTCGAGCGGGCTGGCATCAGCTCCATCGAGCTTGAGCGTCGCTCCGAGCGCATCACGATCTTCCTGCACGCTGCGCGTCCGGGCATCGTCATCGGCCGCAACGGCGCCGAGGCGGAGCGCGTGCGCACCGAGCTGGAGAAGATCAGCGGCAAGCAGGTGCAGCTGAACATCCTCGAGGTCAAGAACCCCGAGATCGACGCGCAGCTGGTCGCCCAGGGTGTCGCCGAGCAGCTTGGCGCCCGTGTCGCCTTCCGTCGTGCCATGCGCAAGGCCCAGCAGACGGCCATGCGTTCCGGCGCCCAGGGCATCAAGATCAAGTGCTCCGGTCGTCTTGGCGGCGCCGAGATGTCACGCTCCGAGGGTTACCGCGAGGGCCGCGTGCCCCTGCACACCCTCCGTGCCGACATCGATTACGGCTTCTTCGAGGCCCGCACCACGTTCGGCCGTATCGGCGTGAAGGTGTGGATCTACAAGGGCGACGTGACCGGCACCCGTGCCGAGCGCGCAGCCCAGAAGGCCGCACGCAACGCCGCTCCCGGTGGCCGTCAGCGTCCGGCCCGTCGTCCGGCTCGCGGTGAGGGCCGTGGGGATCGTCCCGAGCGTACCGGCGATCGTCCGGAGCGCGGCGGTGGACGTCGTCGTACCGATGCAGCCCAGGCTCCGGCCGAGGCTGCTCCCGCTACCGAGAACGCAGGAGCCTAGGTCATGCTGATTCCTCGTCGCGTCAAGTTCCGCAAGCAGCACCGTCCCGATCGCACGGGTATGGCCAAGGGCGGCACCAAGCTCGCCTTCGGTGAGTACGGCATCCAGGCGCTGGAGTCCTCCTACCTGACGAACCGTCAGATCGAGGCCGCACGTATCGCCATGACCCGTCACATCAAGCGTGGCGGCAAGGTCTGGATCAACGTGTACCCGGACCGCCCCCTCACGAAGAAGCCTGCCGAAACCCGCATGGGTTCCGGTAAGGGTTCCCCCGAGTGGTGGATCGCCAACATCAAGCCCGGACGCGTGTTGTTCGAGCTCTCCGGTGTGCCGGAGGAGATCGCCCGCGAGGCCCTGCGCCTCGCAATCCACAAGCTGCCCTTCAAGGCACGCTTCATCAAGCGCGAAGCAGGTGAAATCTGATGAGCAACGTCGTTTCCGCCCACGAGCTGCGTGGCCTGTCACGCGACCAGCTCAACGCCAAGGTGGTCGAACTGAAGGAAGAACTCTTCGGCCTCCGTTTCCAGGCGGCCACGGGTCAGCTGGAGACCCACGGTCGGCTGCGCGCCGTCCGCAAGGACATTGCCCGCATCTACACAGTGCTGCAGGAGCGCAACCTCGGCATCGTTGACGAGCCCGCGGTTGAGGAGAAGTGAACATGAGTGAAGAAACCACTGACAAGACGGTCGATTCCACCGAGCAGACCGACGAGCGGGGTCGCCGCAAGGTGCTCTCGGGCGTCGTCGTCTCGGACAAGATGAACAAGACCATCGTCGTGCTCGTCGAGGACCGGGTCAAGCACCCGCTCTACGGCAAGGTCATGACGAAGTCGACGAAGCTGAAGGCCCACGACGAGGAGAACACTGCCGGTATCGGCGACCGTGTCCGCGTCATGGAGACCCGCCCGCTGTCCGCCACGAAGCGCTGGCGTCTCGTTGAGGTCATCGAGCGCGCCAAGTAGTTCCTGGCACGCGTTCAGCCCATCTGCGGCCCGCCCCCTTGGGGGCGGGCCGCAGTGCTGTTTCCGAGCGAGCTGTGTCCTGGGTGCCATCAGCGCGTCGGGGGTGCGTCGGCGGTCGGCCAGGGTGCGGCTTCCCCTGTTTGACAGGATGCACGCCAGGCCGTGACGGCTTCGTGCAGCCGACGCGTGGTTTCCGGGTGCTCGAGGGCGAGGTTGGTCTGCTCCTGCGGGTCGTTGACCAGGTCCGACAGGAAGATCGGGTCGGGTAGTACGCGGTCGAGGTCCAGACACGGGTTGCAGATCAACTTCCACCCGTTCTCCCTGACGGCGAGTTGCTCCCCCTGGGACCAGAACAGCTGTCGGTGGGGCGATGGGCGGCTGCCGTCCAGCACTCCGCCCACATCCTTGCCGTCGAACATGTCGTTCGTCTGGACCCCGGCGAGCGCCAGGATGGTGGGGAGGACGTCGGACATCTGGGCTGGCACGTCGCACGTGCGCCCCGCCGGCAGCGCCCGCGGGTAGCTGATGATGAACGGTTCGCGGATCCCGCCGTCGAAGAGGCTGCCCTTGTGGCCCCTGAATCCACCGGTCCTCCCGGCGGTCCACGGCTCGTCGCTGCCGTCCAGGCGGTTGCGAACCTCCGCGGAGGGGCCGTTGTCGCTGGAGAAGACGATCACAGTGTCCTCCAGCAGTCCGTGATGCTCCAGGGTCTCGACGAGTCTCCCGACACCGTCGTCGACGGCCGCGATCATGGCGGCGGTGATCCGTCGGTCCGGTGGAAGGTCGCTGAACCGGTCCAGGTAGTGCTGAGGGGCATGCATCGGGTAGTGGGGGGCGTTGTAGGGGACGTAGCAGAGGAACGACTCGTCGCGATGCCTGTCGATGAAGTCGACGGCACGGTCGGTGATCCAGTCGGTCAGGTACTGACCGTTCTGCCAGATCTCCTTGTCGTTGTGCCACAGGTCGTGCACCGGTGCGACCCCGCCGCCCTGCCCCCAGTAGAAGATGTGGCTGTAGTAGTCGACGCAGCCCGCGAGGAAGCCGTGGAACTCCTCGAACCCATGGGCCATGGGGCGGCACTCCGGTGTGACGCCGAGGTGCCACTTGCCGAAGATGCCGGTCCGGTAACCCTGCCCGGCCAGGATCGACGCGATCGTCGCGTTGTCGGTGCTCAGCCCGGCCGTCTGGCGACTGCCCCCCAGGATGTTCGTGACACCTGTGTTGATCGGGTGTTTTCCCGTCAACAATGCCGCCCGGGAGGGTGAGCAGACCGGTGCGTTGGAGTACCAGGAGGTGGCACGGACGCCACGGGCGGCCAACGCATCCAGGTGCGGGGTCGCGAGGTCGGTGGCGCCGAAGCAGCCGATGTCACCCTGGCCGAGGTCGTCGACGTAGACGATCACGATGTTGGGGCGACGAATTGTCGCTCGCGAGGGTGGCGGCCCGTGCTCGGAATGGTCCTTGGGGGACCCGTCCTCTGGGCCGATGGTGGTGGTCACGGTTCTCCTTCGCTCGCGTCACCCGCCATCGCGGAACGGCGTGGTGACCGTGCACTTCGGGGGTCAGTCCATCCCCGCCGGTTGACAGGAGGAAGAACCGTGAGCTTAACCGGTTTAGTGTGGCGTGTGGGGCATCGAGGCCCTCGTGAGACACGACCTTCCACCGCAGAAAGGCTCCATCCACATGAAACGCACCCTTGCCGGCATCGCAGCCGGCGCCCTCCTCCTTGGGGGTGTGGCGTTGACGACGCAGGCCGCCGACAGCATCGCCCCCGGCGCGGGGAAAGCCCTCGCGTCGGCCCAGCCGCGCTTCTCCGGCTACCGGCTGCAGGAGATCCGTGACTGGTCGCCGCAGACGGACCCCCACTCGTCCTTCCTCCGGGCCGCCGTGCCGCTGCAGGAGCGCATCGCGCCGCTGGCAGCCACCCAGGCGGACCCGTCGCTCAACGGGGAGGCGGAGGTGATGCTCATGCAGGGCGACTACGGCAACTCCTTCTTCGACACCCCCATGGCCAACAACGACTTCTCCAACCACACGCTGAATTTCTGGCAGTACGTGGACTACTTCAGCCCCTGGCATGGTGCCGCGACGGCCAGCACGCCGTCCGCGCTCTACGACCCGGCCACCAGCGACTGGCGCAACCGCGGCTTCGAGTTCGGGATCGTCAACATCCCCAACCCGGCCTACACCAATGCGGCCCACCGCAACGGGGTCAAGTCGGTGGCCACCATCTACTTCGACCCGGCCTTCCGTCCCGGCCTCACGTTCACGGAGTCCTTCGCCAAGGACCCGGAATCGCACGGCTACGTCATCGCCGAGAAGCTCATGGAGATGGCGCAGTACTACGGGTTCGACGGCTACTTCCTCAACCAGGAGGAGCAGGGGGACGACAGCGAGTTCAAGCCGTTCATGGCCCACCTCACCAGCCAGGGCCTCTACACGCAGTGGTACGACACGAACAGCTATTTCAACGCCAGCAAGGCGGCCTGGCTCAAGGATGCGGAGAACGGGCAGATCCACGACTCCGTCTTCGTGAACTACGGCTGGCCGAACAACCCTGACGTGTCGCTGGACTACGCCGCGACCACCGGCGTGGATCCGCACGACAGCCTGTTCTTCGGCGTCGAGGCCAACCAGGGCAAGTTCTCGGGCAGTCACCCCTCCGCAGCCCAGGTGAGCAAGCTCTACGCCCCCGGCACGCACAACCCTCGGGCGTCGATGGCGCTGTTCACGCCCAGCGACTACTACCAGCGCGGGCTTGATGACGACGTCAAGCTCCCGGCGCTCACCGGTGAGCTCCCGCTCATGCAGCAGGACGCGTTCCAGTGGATGATCACGGAGCGGGAACGGATGTACTTCTCCGGCGTCAAGGAGGACCCCCGGGACACGGGCAAGGTGCCCGGCTTCACGAGGGCGGACGTGGGGGTGGCGGATGCCGCCGGCTGGGTCGGCGTCGCCGACTTCACGCCCGAGCGCTCCGTCATCGACGGCGACTCCTTCCACTCCTCGTTCAACACCGGCCACGGCATGCAGTGGTTCGACGACGGCGTGGCCGCCGGCGAGCAGTGGACCGACATCAACAGCCAAGCCATCCTGCCGAGCTGGCAGTGGTGGGTGGACACCGAGGGCACACGCCCGTCCGTTGACTTCGACTACGGCGCCACCCTGCCCCGCAAGAGCACCACGGGCGCGGACCTGGCATCCCCGTTCGCCCCTCAGGGCGCCTGGGACGGTGGCAGCTCGCTGGTGATCCACGGCGACATGACGGCACCCACCACGCTGCGGCTCTTCAAGACCGACCTTGCCCTTGATGCCGACTCCCGGATGGAGGTGACTTTCAAGAAGTCCTCCAGTGACGCGGCTGCCATGCGTCTGGCAGTCGTCTTCGCCGACGCGCCCACGCAGGTGGTCACCGTCGACGTGGCCTCCACTGTCCCGGCGGGGGACTGGGTCACAAGCACCGTCGACCTCTCCGCCCACGAGGGGCGCAGGATCGCCACGATCGGCCTCGAGTTCGACGCGGCAGAGGGCTACCAGATGAACATCGGCGACCTCACCCTCTCCTCGGGGGCCGACGCACCCGCGGCTCCCGACGGTTTCCGCGTCACGGGCATCCACGACGACGGCCAGGTGTTCCTGGCCTGGGACAAGGCCCCCTTCGACGCGGTCGACAGCTACGTCGTCGAGGCCGTCGATGCCAGCGGCGCCACCACCCACCTCAGTTCCGGATACGCCGACGTGGCCTACGGGAAGGACGCCCCCACCAGCGGGAAGGTCACCTACAGCCTGCGGGCCATCGGCAAGGACGGCACGTCGTCGGCCCCTGCACTCCTGGAGCACGACTTCACGGCACAGCCGCGCGATCTCGCCGTGGCGCAGGCACCCACCTCGACGGGGCTGCTCGTGCAGGCCAAGGAGGCCGGCGTCCTCGACGTCAGCTGGACGGCGGGATCCAGCGCCGGGCGCACCTGTCGCGTCCAGGTGGACCTGCTCCAGGGTGAGGAGGGCGACATCAACGTCCAGCCGTACGGAGTGGACGTCCCCTGCGCCGACGGCGCCGCGACGGTGTCGGTCCCGGTCCGGGAGGGCTACCCCTTCGACCTGACGGTCACCCCGGAGGGAACCGGGCGCGGCCTGACGGTGCGCGGCCACACCCGGGACACGGGCGTCACACCCATGCCCGTCAGCGACTTCGAGGTCGCGGACGGAAAGCTGGTGGTGCACACCCCCACCACGAAGGACTGGTGGAAGATCGCCGTGTCCTTCGTGGCTGACGGCGCCGATGATGCCGCGGCGACGCCCATCTTCGACGCTGTGCGCGGGGACCGGGCCAGCGCGGGCATGCAGAAGTCCCGCGCACTGCCGGCGACCACCGGCACGGTGCTGGTGAAGTTGACGGACTACTCCGGCAACACCCTGGTCTCGCGGCTGCCCGTCGTCGACGGTGGCCTCGCCGCCGAGACGGCTGCACCGGTGTTCACCGTGACACCGGCCACGTCGCTCACCGTGACCGACGGCACGCCCGTGGCGCCCGTGTCCGTCTCGGTGGCTGACGCCTCGCCCGTGACGCTGCACATCGCAGCCGACCTGCCGGAGGGGCTTCGATGGATGCCCAACATGGAGGGGACCGGCGGCACGTTGTCCGGGACGCCTCCCGTCGGTGTTCATGGCATCGAATTCCGGGCCGTGGACTGGTTCGGGAACTCCTCGAGCGTGACCGTCACGGTCACGGTCACGAAGAAGACGCCTCCCGCGTCCCCGTCGCCGAGCGCGTCCCCCTCGGCGTCGCCGAGTTCCTCGCCCTCGACGTCCCCGAGCGTCAAACCGTCCACGCCGACGGCGGCCGACGTCTACACCACGCCCGGGTTCCACTTCGTGAACGGGCGCCACTGGTACACGACGTGTGAGGCGTACTCCGTCACCCAGCGTTGCCGCACCAACATCTGGGCCACCCAGATCCGGGTCATCGACGGGGCCTACGCCAAGGTGAACGGGTGGGTCTTCAACAACCTCACATACCTGCCATCGCCGCGATCGGTGTGGGCGGGCAACCCGCTGGGCCGCACCACGAGTTGGACGGCCTCCGACGGCCGTGCCTGGCGCACCGAATGCGACACCGCGGCCACCGGCCGCAACGGTTGTCGCTCCTACGCCCGCGCGTCCGTCATCGAGGAACGGCGCGCCAGCAACGGGAAGATCACCCACGTGGTGGTGGACAAGATGGTGTTCAACAACATCGTGTTGTTCCGCTGAGTTTGCGACACTGACAGAAGGGGTCCGGCCGCGTGGCCGGGCCCCTTCGTCGTCCACGGGAGATGAGCGGCGCCCTTTCGGGGCCTGGCTGTGGGACAGCAATTGACGGCACCCCGCCTCTTGCGGTGACCCACTAAACCGGTATAGTTCGGCCCAGTGTTTGCTGCCCCCCGCTGCGGACGTCTTCAAAGGAGAAGAATCGCATGAAGTTTTCGAAACCCCTCGTTTCGCTCGCTGCCGTCTCGGCGCTCTTCCTGAGCGCGTGCACTGGTGGAGGTGGAACGGGCAATGATGGCGAAGCCGCCCCCGTTCCCTCGGACGCCTCGCTGAGCGGCACGATCCAGTTCCAGTCCTGGTCCCTGAAGGGTGACAAGTTCACCCCCTACTTCGAGAAAGTGTTCGCCGACTTCAAGACGCTGCACCCGGATCTCACCATCGAGTGGCTGGACCAGCCCGGCGACGGGTACGAGGACAAGGTCCTGCAGCAGGCGGAATCGGGAGAACTGCCCGACGTGGTCAATCTTCCCGACTCCTTCGCCTACCAGCTCGCCAAGGCAGGAAAGCTCGTCGACCTGCGTGCGGCCGACCCGGAGACCATGGACAAGTACGTCGAGGGCGCCCAGGCGGGCTACACCTTCCCCGGCCTCGAGGGCACGTTTGCCTATCCCTGGTACCTGGGAACCGACCTGTCCTGGTGGAACAGCGCCCAGCTGAAGGAAGTGGGGGTTGAGATCCCCACAACCCAGGACGAGTTCATGAAGGCCGCAAAGACCGCCGCAGAGAAGTCGAACGGCAAGGTTCGCCTGGTGTCAACGATCCCCGACATCACCACGCTGGAGGATGCGGGCGTCGAGGTCTACGACGGTGAGAAGTTCACCTTCAACACCGAGCAGGCCGCTCAGGCGCTGCAGGGCTACGTGGATCTCTTCGCTGCCGGCGCCATGCCGCCGGAGGCCCTGAACAACGACTACGCAGGCAACGCCGCACTGTTCACGCAGGGCAAGGTGGGATTCACCACGGCCACCTCCTCCTTCGCCAATCAGCTGGAGACGGATTCTCCCAACCTGATTCCACAGGTGGAGGTCACGAAGCGGCTGGTGACCCCCCCGCTGTTCGTCCAGGGCATCTCGGTTGCCAAGGAGTCGAAGAACATGCAGGCCGCCATGGCCTTCGCCCAGTTCCTGACCAACGACGAGAACCAGATCGCGTTCGTCACACTGGCCCAGGGGTTCCTCCCCGGTACCAAGGCTGCCAATGAGGACCCCTCGAAGTTTGCCGCCCCGGACGCCAGCGACCTGATGAAGAAGGCGACCGCGCTGGCCGCCGAGTCCATGGCCGACGCCGACCCGTCCACGATCCTGGTCTACACCGATGACATGAAACAGTTCGTGGGCCAGCAGATGGCGCTTGCCCTGCAGGGCAAGACCACCCCCCAGGATGCGTTGGACAAGTCGGTGGAGTACTGCAACCAGAGCCTGCAGAGCTAGTAGGGATCGTGCGATCACACAAGTGGTTCACGCCGTATGTCCTGGTGGCCCCGGCAGTGATCTGGGTTCTGGTCTTCGGTATCTGGCCGTTCCTCAACACCGTCGTCCTGGCCTTCACGGATGCGCGGCCGCTACAGGCGCCCAAACCCGTCGGACTGGACAACTTTGCGAGGCTGTTCGGCGACGATCGGTTCCTCTACTCGCTGACGACAGTCCTGGTGTACGTGGCCGTGTGTGTGCCGCTGCTCACGCTCGGCCCCCTGCTGGTGGCCCTGCTGGTGCAGACCAAGATTCCCGGCATCGCCTTCTTCCGCACCACGTTCTACTTCCCCGTCGTCGCATCGGTGGTGGTGGTGGGGATGATCTGGCAGTGGATGTTCGACTCCGAGGGCATCGTCAACCAGTCCCTGCAGTTCCTCGGCGCCGACGGCTCGGTCAACTTTTTGGTGGATCGTTGGAAGCTGATCCTCGTGTCGATCTCGCTGACGGTGTGGAAGGGGCTCGGCTACTACATGGTCGTGTACCTGGCCGCTCTCGCCAGCGTGGGACGCGAACTCCACGAAGCGGCCGCCATTGACGGGGCCAACGCCTATCACCGCTTCTGGAACGTCACCGTACCCGGGGTCCGCGGCGGCATGTTGCTCGTCGCGGCGCTGATCTCGGTCTCGGCGATGCGCGTCTTCACGGAGTTGTACGTGTTGACCAACGGCACCGGGGGGCCCGGTGGCCAGGCGATGAGCATCGTCATGATGGTCCAGTCGGTGGGCAAGGGACTCAACGGCCAGATCGGCTACGCCTCAGCGATCTCCGTGGTGCTGTTCCTGCTCACCATCGGTCCCCTCGCCTTCGTGGGAGTCATGAACTATGGGAAGGACATCAAGTTGCCACGCAGGAAATCCAGGTCGAATGGCACAGCGGGAAGGATTGACCGGCCCCTGCAGGACAGTCCTGGTGTCGCGGCTGCAGTAGGCGCACCGAAAATTGGCGGCGATGGCGGCGGGGGGGTGCAGTGGTGATGTTGAAGTCTGCGAACAAGATGACAAAGGAGCGTGCCTGGCGGACGAGCGGTTCCTCGGACATGTTCAAGCCCAGCAAGTCAGGGATGTGGGTCCGCTACGTTCTCCTGCTGGTGATGCTCTTCCTGGCCGTCTTCCCGTTCCTGTGGCAGCTGTCCACCTCCTTGAAGGGGGCCACCGAGGACATCTACGCCTTCCCCCCGAATCTGATTCCGCAGGACCCGACGTTTGCCAACTACGGGGCGGTCGCACGGACTGTCCCGGTGTTGAACTACGCCTGGCACTCACTGCTGGTAGCGGCTGGCACGGTGGTCTCGAACGCCATCCTGGCAACGCTTGCCGGCTTTGCTCTGGGGACCATGGTGTTCAAGGGCAAGAAGATCGTGATGGCGATTTTCCTCTCGACGCTGCTGCTGCCGGGTGAGGTGACGCTGGTCTCGCAGTACGCGACCATCAAGAGTCTCGGTCTGGCCAATACGCTGTGGGGCGTGTTCCTGCCCGGAGCCATTGGGGCCATCAACGTTCTCCTGATGGCCACCGCCTGCCGGGCCATTCCGAAGGATGTGCTGGATGCCGCCGTGATCGACGGCGCCACCACGTTCCAGAGAATCCGTCACATCGTGTGGCCGAACGTGAGGGGGATGGTGTCGGTGGTGGCGCTGTTCGCCTTCATCGGGGCGTGGGACGACTTCCTGTGGCCACTGGTCGTGCTGTCGGATCCCTCCAAGTACACGCTCACGGTGGGCATGCAGTACCTCAACTCGAACTTCGGCGCCAATCCACGGATTGTGGCCGCAGGCACGATGATTGCGCTCATCCCCATCATTGCGCTGTTCGCTTCCGCCCAGAAGTACTTCTTCGAGGGCGTGCAGGAGGGCGGCGTGAAGGGCTGAGGATACGACGAAGCCCGGACGCCGACGGCGTCCGGGCTTCGTCGTGTCTCAGCGGGATACGGAGGTGATCCGCCGGGAGGCCAGGTACGCCCAGTCGGTGGCGAAGGAGGCGGGCACCAGGGCGGGTGGACGCCCCTGCAGCGCCTCCCCGGACCACCGGGCGAACATGTCCCCCGTGGGGGCGGTGAAGCGACGTGCCCCGGCCAGGTCGTCGTCGGGAAACACCAGCGCGGTGCGTCCAGCGGGGGCCTCGCCGTCGGTGTAGCCGGACACGAAGTCCGCCAGCGCCCGGCCGGTGTCCTTGATCCTGCCGTCGGCGTCGAACAGGCCCAGGGAGTACTCCAGTTCGGGGAAGTCCGCCAACTCCCGCGAGACGTCGTGCGAGCACCACCAGGTGACCCCCCACAGCTGTTCCAGCGATGCCACGCCCTCAAGGGTGGCGGTGACGAACTCGCCGCTGCGCTCCGGTGAGACGTGCGTGATGGGGGCGCCCACCTCCTGCAGCCACACGGGCCGGGCGGGGTCCGGGGACCAGGCGACGGCCAGCTCGCACAAGTAGCGGGCGAACGTGGCCAGACAGGGGTGGTCCGCCCCCACGTGCGGGCCGAGGTGGCCGAACACCCAGGAGTGGACTGTGGTCGCGTCCCCGAGGCCCACGGCGTGCGCGGGCGTGAACGGGTGCGTCGGGTCGAAGAACAGGTCGTCGTCGTAGCTGTGCGTGTGGAGGCCCCGGGGCTGCGTCTCGCGGGCGGCCGCCAGCAGGGTACCCAGCCAGGCGCCAGCCTCCTCGGCTGTGGTGCGGTGCTGCTCCGGGTGCCGGTCTGCGGCGAACTGGATGAACTCGTTGCCCACGGACAGCCCCATCATGCCGGGCTCCCCCTGGAGCCGCGTGCCGAGTGCACGGACGAGGGCCCGTTGCCCGTCGACGACCCGCTCGCTCGAGAACAGGTTGTCGCGGTGCCAGGAGGACACCCAGGACGGCAGGAAGTCATAGGACGACAGGTGACCCTGCAGAACGTCCACCACCACGTCGAGGCCGGCCGAGTGGGCGGCACCCACCACGGCGGCCACGTCGTCGAGGGCCTGGTGCCGGATCAGAGTCCGGTTGGGCTGCAGCAGGGGCCACAGGGGGAAGATGCGGACGTGGTCCAGGCCGAGGGCGGCAATCTGGTCGAAGTCGCGCTGCACCTCGTCCAGGTCCAGGTCCAGCCAGGAGTGGAACCAGCCCTGACGGGGCGTGTGGTTGACACCGAACCGCATGTCAGATCCCCTCTGACAGACGCAGCGACAGGATCTGGAAGGGGTGTGCCTCCACGGACCACCGGCCGTCGCCCTCGGGGGTGACCGTCACCGAATCCAGTGGGTCCTCCAGGATGTCGACGGCAGTGACCGTGAGGTCGGGCCGGGTGGTCAAGGTCACTTTCCGCCGTGCCCCCAGCGGTTCGTAGAGGCGCACGATGGCGTCCCCGCTGCGGTCCTCCGCAAGTTTCAGGCTCTCGACCAGGGCGCCGTCGGCCGTTACGAGGGGGGCGACGGGGTGGCCGGTCACCGCGGTGGGCGACAGGTTCCGGCGGTACCCGGCCTCGACGGCGTCGGCGATGTCGGCGCCGGGCCTCAGCGAGAACGCGAACGTGTGGCGACCCTGGTCGGCTTCCGGGTCCGGGAACCTGGGGCCGCGTATCAGCGACGGGCGCACCGTCGTGTAGGTGCCACCGCCGGCGCGCGCTGTGCGGAGCACGTCACATCCGTGGCTGGCGTCGTTGGCGATGGCAACCCCGTAGCCCGGTTCCCCGACGTGCATCCAGCGGTGGAGGCTGACCTCGTAGCGCTGCGCATCCCAGGAGGTGTTCTCGTGGATGGCACGCCGGATGTGGCCGAACTGCGTCTCGTAGGACGCCTCGCCGGCATGGAGGTCCAGCGGCAGCACCAGCTTCAGCAGGACGTCGTGCTCATGCCAGTCGACGTCGACGTCGACGAGCAGTTCGCGCCCGTCGCGGGACAGGCGCCAGGTGAGGGCCGCCGTGGAGCCGCCGAAGCCCACCGAGGCCGTCAGGGTGTCGGCGGTGGTGGTGACGTCGTCGAAGCCGTCGATGATGCGTGGCTGCTTGCGCTGGAACCGGTCGGTGTCCCACGCGTCCCACATTGCGGGGAAGTCCGGGACCAGGTGGAGGATGCCGGCGGGGACGCCGGGCGGGAGGATGTCGCGGCCGCAAGCGCGGTCGAGCAGCCGGACGAGTCGCCCGGCACCGTCGAAGCGGACCTCGAGGTGCTCGCCGGAGAGCCACCACCCGTCGCCGTCGGCGGTGATTCCCCCCTGCTGGGCGGGCGTGGCCGGGGCCGCGCTGAGCGCCGGGACGCCGTCGCGCGCCATGGGGGAGGCGTTGAAGCTGATCTCCTGTTCGCCGTCGCCGGCCAGGAGTTGGCGGGCGGCGTCGGCGAGGCTGGTGAGCTGCTCGCTGACGGCGGCGTGGGTGGCGGTGATCTCGTCGTGC
This sequence comes from Arachnia sp., assembly GCA_039929445.1. GTDB lineage: Bacteria > Actinomycetota > Actinomycetes > Propionibacteriales > Propionibacteriaceae > Arachnia. The sequence goes on from JBDSRF010000219.1 coordinate 22,850, forward strand.
ACCCACGCGATGGAGGTGCCGGGCAGGATGTCGTGGAACTGGCCCAGCAGCACGGCCCTCCAGCAGCTGTCGAGCTCGTCGAAGGGGTACTCCCCGATCCCGGCCATGGCCGCCATGGTCCACCAGGTCTCTGCCTCGCGCAGCAGCCCTTCGTTGCGGCGGTTGCCGCGCTTGGTGCTGCACTGCGTGGTGGAGGTGGCGCGGTGGAGTTCCAGGTACAGCTCGCCCACCCACACCTCGGCATCGGTCAGCTCCGCCTCGGCGGCGTCGAAGAAGTCATCGGGCGACTGCCGCACGACGTGGGCCGCGCCCGAGAGGTCCTCCATGCGGGTTGCCCGCCCGAGCATCTCGCGGGTGGGGCCGCCGCCGCCGTCGCCATAGCCGAACGGCACGAGCGTGGAATTGGCGTGGCCCTTCTCCTTGAAGGAGCGCTGCGCGTGGTCGAGTTCGGCCGGCGACAGGTCGCTGTTGTAGGTGTCGGCGGCGGGGAAGTGCGTGAACAGCCGGGTGCCGTCGATGCCCTCCCACAGGAAGCTGTTGTGGGGGAAGGTGTTGACCTGGTTCCACGAGATCTTCTGCGTGAGGAACCAGTCCGCGCCCGACAGCTTGGCGATCTGCGGCAGGGCGCCGCTGTAACCGAAGGAGTCCGGCAGCCACATGCCCGCGCAGCGGCGGCCCAGGACATCCTCGAAGAAGCGCTGGCCCAGCAGGAACTGACGGCACATCGCCTCGCCCCCGGGGAGGACGGCGTCCGGCTCCACCCACATGCCCCCCACCGGCACGATGGCGCCGCGGTCGACCCAGACGCGGACGCGGGCGAAGAGGTCGGGGTGTTCCTCGATGAGCCACGCCACGTGCTGTGCGGCCGGGAGGGCGAAGTGGAACTCGTGGCCCTCCTCCAGGAGGTTGACCACGTTGGCCAGCGTCCGGGCCACCTTGCGGCGGGTCTCGCGAACGGGCCAGAGCCACGCCGAGTCGATGTGGGCGTGACCGACGGCGGTGATGCGCATGGCGTCGGCGTCCGCGGGGAGCTCCATGGCTGGAAGGAGTTCCTGACGGGCGGCCGCGGCCGTGCCCGGCACGTCCTCGGTGTCGAGGGCATCCAGGGCACGCTGGATGGCCGTGGCGAGGCGCCACCGACGCTGCGAGTGCTCCGGCAGAACAGCCGCCAGCCCATGCAGGACGTCGATGTCGGCAGCCAGGGCGCGCACGTCGTGGTGCACCCGGACCAGTTCGGCGCTGCGGAAGATGTAGAGGGGGTCGGTGCCGGCCGTGGCCATGTCACCGTCGCTCACCGGAATGAACGGCGGCACGCCGAGCAGCAGGGGATTGGAGGCGGCCTCGATGTGGAAGACGTGCACGCCGGCAGCATCCGGGACGGGGAGCCAATGGTTGCGGGGATGGAGGCCCTTGATGATCCGCCCCTCCGCGTCCCGTGCAAGACCCTCGGCCTGGAAGCCGGGGGAGTGGTCGGCCCACCCGAGGTCGACGTGCAGCTCCAGCTCGCCCGGTGCGTGCTCCGGGACCTCCACCTCCAGCCGGAACCACGTGGTGCCCCAGGGCGGGCCCCACGGATGGGGCAGCGAGATGGGGGTGCGCTGCGCGTCGCGTGCGGCTTCCCACGGCACGGGTTCCCCGCGCCCGGTGATCCCGTCCGGGCCGGTGACCGGCCACCATGTCACCCTCGCCTGTGCGACGGGATGCTGGCAGGCGGGCAGGATCCGCTGGGCTAGGCTTCGCTGCGTCCTGTGGTCCATGAGTGACAGCTGGTCGTGCAAGGTTCTCTCCTGGGCGCTCGTGCCTGAGACCCGTCGGCGACGACGTTTCTTCGCTGGGGGAAAGCGTGGCGAAGACGACACTAATACGGTTTAGTAGAGGGGTCAATGGTGGAAGGTCGAGAGAAGGCGGAGCCAGTGCTGGATGAGGTCGAGAGACGTCCGACCATCCGCGACATCGCGCGCATCGCGCAGGTGTCGCCCGGAGCCGTGTCTCTGGCGCTGAACAACAAGCGCGGGGTCTCCGAGCAGACGCGGGAGCGTGTGGCTGCGGTGGCCTCCTCCATGGGATGGACGGCAAGCGTGGCCGCGCGGGCACTGTCCTCGTCCAAGGCGAGTGCCATTGGGCTCGTGCTGGCCCGACCGCGCGCGTCCCTGGATGCCGAACGGTTCTACTTCCAGTTCATCTGCGGTGTCGAGAGCGTCCTGACGGCGCACAACCAGGCCTTGGTCCTTCAGATGGTGGAGGACATCTCCGAGGAGGTGGACGTGCTGCGCGCATGGCACGGCCAGCGCCGGGTGGATGGCGCGATCCTCGTCGATCCCCGGCAGGAGGATCCGCGCCCCGGTGTCCTGCGCCAGCTGAGGCTGCCGTTCGTCACCGTGGGCACACACTTCGCGGGAGGCGGCGCCGTGCTCATCGACGACACGGCCATGATCGCCTCGGCTCTGGAACACCTGGCGGGCCGGGGGCGCCGGCGGGTGGCCTACGTCTGCGGCTTCGGGAACCTCCAGCACACCAATCGCCGCCAGCGGGCCTTCCTGCAGTGCGGCGAGGAACTGGGTGTCGAGACCGTCCTGTCCAACCCCACCGATTACTCCGAGCGGTCCGGGGCCGAGGAGACGACGCGCCTCATGGCCGGATCCAACCCGCCGGACAGCTTCATCTTCGACAACGAGATCCTGACGCTGGGTGGGCTCTCAGCCGTGGTCGGCCTGGGGCTGCGGATTCCCGACGACCTGTCTTTCCTTTCGCTGGAGGACTCTCCCGTCTGCCGGGTGGTCACCCCTCAGATCACCGCCTTCCTGCGCGACCCGTCGCTGCTGGGGGGCGCCGCTGCCCGCCTTCTCCTGGCCGAGGGGGGCGACCTGCCGGATCGCGTTGAACGGCTGGAGAGGCCCCAATTGGCCGTTCGTTCCTCCACGCGCTGACGGCGCACGGCGCGACGATTTCCTGCGCCGGTGGGGCGTGCTATACGCTTGCAAAGTTGTCTTGTGTCTGTGCCCGCGCGCCTCGGTGTGTGGGGACCTTTCCCGGGCGACGAAAACCCCGTGCCCAGGGCGCGGGGCGCCTCCTGGCAAAATCCAGGGGGACCATCAAAGTTCCGGAACAGGCCTGACGAGGGAACCAGCCGGACGAAGGAGAACAAATGATCCAGCAGGAGTCGCGACTGAAAGTCGCTGACAACACTGGTGCCAAGGAAATCTTGTGCATCCGTGTTCTCGGTGGCTCGAAGCGTCGCTACGCCTTTCTCGGTGACACCATTGTCGCCACGGTCAAGGACGCGATCCCGGGCGGCAACGTCAAAAAGGGTGAGATCGTCAAGGCCGTCATTGTGCGTAGCACCAAGGAACGTCGCCGTGCCGACGGGTCCTACATCAAGTTTGACGAGAACGCCGCCGTCCTCCTGAAGACCGACGGGGAGCCCCGTGGCACCCGCATCTTCGGCCCGGTGGCCCGTGAACTGCGCGAAAAGAAGTACATGCGCATCGTGTCGCTCGCACCGGAGGTGATCTGACATGGCAGGTCTTCGCGTGAAGAAGGGTGACCGCGTCAAGGTCATCGCAGGCAAGGACAAGGGCACGATCGGTGAGATCATCGCCGTGTTCATCGAGCAGGAGCGCGTCATCGTCGAGGGCGTGAACATCATGAAGCGTCACCGCCGTGAGTCCCAGGGCGCCGGCGGCCGTCGCATCGAGGGTGGCATCATCACCTCCGAAGCTCCCATCCACGTCTCCAACGTGCAGCTCGTCACCAAGGTCGACGGCGCTGACGTGGTCACCCGCGTCGGCTACGACCGCGTCGAGGTCACCAAGAAGCGTGCCGACGGTTCCGAGTACAAGGCGTTCCGCTCGCAGCGTGTCGCCCGCAAGACCGGGAAGGAGATCTGATGAGCACCGAAACATCTGAGACGAAGCAGATCCCGCGACTCAAGCAGCGTTACCGCGAAGAGATCGCCACGGCGCTCCAGAGCGAGTTCAACTACGGCAACGTCATGGAGACCCCCGGTCTCGTGAAGATCGTCGTGAACATGGGTGTCGGCGAGGCAGCTCGCGACTCCAAGATCATGGACGGCGCAGTACGCGACCTCACGGCCATCACCGGCCAGAAGCCGCTGGTCACCAAGGCCCGCAAGTCGATCGCCCAGTTCAAGCTGCGTGAGTTCCAGCCCATCGGCTGCCACGTCACGCTGCGCGGCGACCGCATGTGGGAGTTCGCTGACCGCCTGCTGACCCTGGCACTGCCCCGAATCCGCGACTTCCGCGGGCTCAACGGCCGCCAGTTCGACGGCAATGGCAACTACACCTTCGGTCTCAACGAGCAGGTCATGTTCCTAGAGATCGACCAGGACAAGATCGATCGTGTCCGCGGTATGGACATCACGTTCGTCACGTCGGCCACCAACGACGTCGAGGGCAAGGCGCTGCTGAAGCACCTGGGCTTCCCGTTCAAGGCGGTCGATGACCCGAAGAAGGCCTCGGCCAAGCGTGGTCCGGCGTACTACGCCAAGAAGAAGAAGTGAGCTGAGTAATGGCAAAGACAGCACTCAAGGTCAAGCAGGCCCGCAAGCCGAAGTTCGGTGTGCGCGCCTATTCCCGTTGCACGCGTTGCGGCAGGCCCAGGTCGGTGTACCGCAAGTTCGGTGTATGCCGCATCTGCCTGCGCGAGCTGGCTCACGCCGGCGAGCTGCCCGGCATCACCAAGTCGTCCTGGTGACCTCGAACTCCTCAAACTTAGAACAAACGCGCGTCAGGTCCGTCTGATGGATGGAAACCGTCGCGAGAAAGAGGCTCAACAGCCATGACAATGACTGATCCGATTGCAGACATGCTCACGCGTCTGCGCAACGCCAACCAGGCGTACCTGGAATCGACGTCCATGCCGTCGTCCAAAATCAAGGTGGGTATCGCGGAGATCCTGAAGGCTCAGGGGTTCATCCAGAGCTTCGAGTTGGCCGATGTTGAAGGCCAGGTCGGCAAGACCCTCACGCTGACGCTCAAGTACGGCGAGTCGCGCGAGCGCTCCATCGCCGGACTCCGCCGCATCAGCAAGCCCGGGCTCCGCGTGTACGCCAAGGCGAACTCGCTTCCCAAGGTGCTCGGCGGTCTCGGTGTCGCCATCATCTCCACCTCGCACGGTCTGCTCACTGACAAGCAGGCCAACGCCAAGTCCGTGGGCGGCGAAGTACTCGCCTACGTCTGGTGACCCGGACCTACTGAGAAGGAGAACAGATAAATGTCACGCATTGGCAGGCTCCCGATCACGGTTCCGTCCGGGGTCGAGGTCACACTCAATGGCCAGCAGGTCGACGTCAAGGGTCCCAAGGGCTCCCTGACGCTCACCGTTGCTGAGCCCCTCACCGTCGCCAAGAACGAAGCTGGCGAAGTACAGGTCTCCCGGCCCAACGACGAGCGTCAGAACCGCTCGCTCCACGGCCTGACCCGCACCTTGGTGTCCAACATGGTCGTCGGTGTCACCGAGGGCTACGAGAAGAAGCTCGAGATCGTCGGCGTTGGTTACCGTGTGATCTCCAAGGGTCCGAAGCAGCTCGAGTTTGCGCTCGGTTTCTCGCACCCGGTGGTCATCAACGCCCCCGAGGGCGTCACGTTCGCCGTCGAGGCGCCGACCCGTCTCTCGGTCTCCGGCATCGACAAGCAGTTGGTCGGGGAGACTGCGGCCAACATCCGCAAGCTCCGCAAGCCCGAGCCCTACAAGGGCAAGGGTGTCCGCTACGCGGGCGAGCAGGTCCGCCGCAAGACCGGAAAGGCTGGTAAGTAATGGCTATCTCGCTAGGGGCTCGCAAGGGTCTCGCACCCAAGAGCGCGTCGCGGGCTCGCCGCCAGCTCCGCGCCCGCAAGAAGATCAACGGATCGGCCACGCGCCCCCGTCTGGTCGTCACCCGTTCCACGCGCCACCTGTTCGTCCAGGTCATCGACGACGTTCAGGGCCGCACTCTCGTGTCTGCTTCCACCATGGAGGCCGACCTGCGTTCAGCAGAAGCCGACAAGTCGGGCAAGGCCCGTCAAGTCGGTTCGCTGATCGCGGAGCGCGCAAAGGCTGCAGGAATTGACCAGGTCGTCTTCGACCGTGCCGGCAACAAGTACCACGGCCGCATCGCGGCGCTCGCTGACGCGGCGCGCGAAGCTGGTCTGGACTTCTAACAAACGACGAAAGGAAAGGGCAACACGATGAGTGAAACCCAGCAGCGCGGCGCAGGCCGTGCAGGCGGTGAGCGTCGTGGCCGTGACGATCGTCGTGGCCAGGCTCGCCAAGAAGAGAAGAACCAGTACCTCGAGCGCGTGGTTGCGATCAACCGCGTCGCCAAGGTCGTCCAGGGCGGTCGCCGCTTCAGCTTCACGGCGCTCGTCGTCGTGGGCGACGGCGAAGGCATGGTCGGCGTGGGGTACGGCAAGGCCAAGGAGGTGCCCGCGGCAATTGCCAAGGGTGTCGAGGAGGCGAAGAAGCATTTCTTCCGCGTCCCCATGGTCCAGAAGACCATCACGCACCACGTGCAGGGTGAGAAGGCCGGCGGCGTTGTGCTGCTGCGTCCTGCTTCGCCCGGTACCGGCGTCATCGCTGGTGGCTCCGTTCGCGCGGTGCTCGAGTGTGCAGGTATCGGCGACGTGCTGTCGAAGTCGCTTGGCTCCGCCAACGCGATCAACGTGGTGCACGCCACCGTGGACGCACTGAAGCAGCTCGAGATGCCTGACGCCATTGCGCGTCGTCGCGGGCTTCCCGTTGAGGACGTCGCTCCGGCGGCACTGCTTCGTGCACTCAGGGAAGGAACTTCTTCCTGATGGCTGAGTTGAAGATCACCCAGTTCAAGTCGGGTCTTGGTGGCAAGCCGAACCAGCGTGAGACGCTGCGCACCCTCGGTCTCAAGCGCGTCGGTGCTTCCGTCGTTCGCGAGGATCGTCCCGAGGTTCGCGGCATGGTCAAGGTTGTCGCCCACCTGGTCACCGTGGAAGAGGTCAAGTAACCATGGCACTGAAAATTCATCACCTGCGTCCCGCCCCGGGAGCCAAGACTGCCAAGACCCGCGTGGGTCGCGGTGAAGGCGGCAAGAGGGGCAAGACCGCTGGTCGCGGAACGAAGGGCACGGGCGCTCGCAAGAACGTTCCCGCCAGCTTCGAGGGTGGCCAGATGCCGATGCACATGCGGATTCCGAAGCTCAAGGGCTTCAAGAACCCGTTCCGCGTCGAGTTCCAGGTCGTCAACGTGGGCCGCCTCGGGGAATTGTTCCCCCAGGGCGGCACCATCACCGTTGAGGATCTCGTGGAGGCCGGCGCAGTGCGCGACGGCTCCCTGGTGAAGGTGCTCGGCAACGGAGACATCTCCGTGGCCCTGAACATCACCGCCCACGCCTTCTCCGCTTCCGCCAAGACGAAGCTGGAAGAGGCCGGCGGCACGCTCACCGAGCTCGCAGCCTGAAACAGCTGAACCGCTGTGGCCGGCACCCTGTCAGGGTGTCGGCCACAACTGTTGAAATGACGTGGTCGACGTCGTCGTCCCCACGCCAACCGCGCGGTCCCATCGACCACGCGCGCCGCCCGGTTGGGCGAGCCGCGCCACGCTTGATAGGCTGCGCGGGTTGCCTTCATTGGCGACGCCTTCCTTTGTTGACTCCGCAGGAGAAAGTGGGGCCGGATGCTCTCCGCCTTCGCAAACGCATTCAAGACGCCGGACTTGCGCAAGAAGATCCTTTTCACCCTGGGTGTTCTCGCGCTGTTCCGTCTCGGATCGACGATCCCGACCCCGAACGTGAACATCTCACGGATCAACCAGTGTGCAGCGCTTGCGACCGAGGGGGCGCAAGCTGGCATCTACACGATGATCAACCTGTTCTCCGGGGGTGCGCTGCTCAAACTGTCGATCTTCGCGCTGGGCATCATGCCCTACATCACCGCGTCGATCATCCTGCAGTTGCTGACCGTGGTGATCCCCAAGCTGGAGGCCCTCAAGAAGGAGGGCGCGACCGGTACGGCCAAGATCACGCAGTACACCCGCTACCTCACCCTCGTGCTGGCCGTGCTGAACTCGACGGCCTTCATCACGCTGGCCCGCACCGGGCAGCTGTTCCAGGGCTGCACGGGCATCCTCAACTCCGACGAACTGCTGCCGTTGGTGACCATGGTCATGACCATGACCGCCGGCACGGTTGTCATCATGTGGCTGGGTGAGCTCATCACCGAACGCGGCATCGGCAACGGCATGTCCGTCATGATCTTCACGCAGATCGCCGCCAGCTTCCCGGCCGGCCTGTGGGCCATCAAGCAGTCGAGCCCCGGCGCCACCGGTTGGTTCCTGTTCTTCCTCGTCATCGCCATCGGCCTGCTCGTCATGCTCGGCATCGTCTTCGTGGAGC
>JBDSRF010000220.1:0-6854 GCA_039929445.1 Arachnia sp.
CGAGACCGGCGGCGAAGCCCCCACCGCCCCCAACGCCGGACTCCTGGCCGCGGGCGGCGTTCTCCTGGTCGGCGGCGCAGCCGTGGCCATCACCCGTCGACGCACAGCCTCCGTCACCGGACGCTGATCGACGATCATGACCAGCACCAAGTCACCTTCACGACGGGTGCTGCTCGGGGGGATTGCAGGGTTGGTCGGGGTCGGCGTCATTGGCGCCGCCCTGGCTTTCCCCTCCGTCACCGCCCCCGCGGCGCTGCCCGCCCCATCGAGCATCTCGACACCGTCGGTGTCGATGAGCACCCCGGCAGCCAGCACCCCGGCAGCCAGCACCCCGGCAGCGGCACCCACGAGGACCACACCAGTGGCCTCCACCGCGACGTCAGCATCTGTCGCACCCACACCAACACCCGCCCCAGCCGCCGCCGCACTGGCGGAATCCGCACCCGTCAAGGTGCGTATCCCCAGCATCGGTGTCGACGCCAACACGGTGTCCCTGGGCCTCAAGGGCAACGAGCTCGAGACACCCGCCGATCCTGATCTGGTGGGCTGGTTCACGGGCGCACACACCCCGGGAGCCCCCGGAAGGGCCGTCCTGGCCGGACACCTCACCTGGAACGGCCGACACACCGTCTTCGCCCGACTCCCCGACCTTGCAGTCGGAGCCATCGTGGAGGTGGATCGAGAGGACGGGACGACCGCGAAGTTCACGGTCACAAAGGTGGCAACCTTCCCAAAGGATGCCTTCCCCACCGACGAGGTATACGCTTCCACCGATGAACCATCGCTGGTCCTCATCACCTGCGGCGGTGACTACAGCCAATCGAAGCACTATTACGACTCCAACGTCATCGCCTTCGCCAGCGCTCTTGAGTGAGTGAGGAAGGACGTGGTCGAACCACATGACCGACGACACGGGGCCCCCTGCGCGCAGGGCCGCCGATCCGGCCGCCAACGAAGTACTTGCGGCCGTGTTCGCCCGGGTCCGCGACGGCAGTGAAGACGCCTTCGCGGAGCTGTACGACATCACCAGCGCCCGACTGCACGGACTGATACTCAGCGTGGTGCGGGCCCCGGACCTGGCGGCGGAGATCACCCAAGAGGTGTATGTGGAGGTGTGGCGACAGGCGGCACGCTGGTCCCCCGAGAAGGGGAGCGTGCGGGCCTGGATGCACACCATCGCCCACCGTCGGGCCGTCGACCGGGTGCGATCGGTCCAGAAGGAAACCGAACGCGACATCAGGTGGGCGGGTACCACACGAGACAGCGAGCCCGACCACACATGGGAGGGCGTGGAACAGCGACTGGAGGTTGAGGGCGTGCGATCTGCCCTGGAAGAGTTGAGTACGTTGCAGAAAGAGGCCGTTTCACTGGCCTACTTCGGCGGTTACAGTCATCGGGAGGTGGCCGATATGTTGGGCCTGCCACTGGGTACGGTCAAGACGCGGATCCGCGACGGGTTGCTGGGACTGCGCAATGCCATGGGGGTGCGAGCATGAACGACCTCCACTCCATCGTCGGCGCCTACGTCGCCGACGCCCTGGACGATTCCGAGAACGACGACTTCGAACACCACCTCGACGACTGCGACGAATGCCGCACGGAAGTGGCCGACCTGCGGGAGACGATGGCCCAGTTGGGCGCCTTCCACGAGGTCGCACCGCCGGCACCGCTGCGCTCCTCCATCCTGGCGGCCATCGCTGACACCCCGATGCTGCCCGCCGTGGACACTGCCGCCCCTGAGTCCATCGCTGCCCCCCGCAGCATTACAGCGCCCGAGACCGTGGCAGCACCCGAGACCTCGGCAGCACCCGAGACCGTGGCGCCGCTCCCCTCCAACGTCGTTGCACCCGCCCACGGCTTCGGCCGCCCGCGTCGCCCCGTTTCCACGTGGCTGGCCGCCGCCGCTGCCGTTATGGTGGTCGCGCTGGGCGGAGTGACCGTGTGGCAGCAGTCAGAGCTCCAGTCCGTCCAGGCCGCCGACGCGCAGCGCGCGGACCTGTTGGCGGCGCCGGACCTGGTGGTGGCCCCCGCCACACTGGAGGGTGGCGCGCTCACCTACCTCGTGTCCAAGGAGCGGGGTGAGGCCCTCCTCACGTCCGCCGACCTCCCCGACCCGGGCCAGGACCGCTCCTGGCAGGTGTGGGTGGGCCAGGATGGCGAGTTCCGATCCGGTGCCGTCGTGGATGCCGGGGGACGCATCCAGACCTGGATCACGGGTGTGTTTGGCGGCGAGCTGCTGGCCATCACCAACGAGCCGCGCGGTGGATCGCCCGGGCCCACCGGCGAACCCCAGGCCGCCATCGAGCTCTGAAAGACCTCTGTAGATTCACTGTTGACGAAAGGGACCCCCATCTCATGAACAAATTTATGACCTCCACCATTTCCGCTGTCGCGGTCGTCGCGCTGGCCGGCCTGTCGGCGTGCGTCGACCCGGGCGCCAACGTGCCGCAGCCGGGTGAGGGCACCGGTGCCCCCAACGCGAGCCAGCCGGTCGGCCAGGCCTCCGTGGGGACCATTGAGACCCCCGCCCCCGAGGGTGGCGCCGCCGCCCGGATCGGGAAAGTGGAGGAGACCATCGGGACCGTTGCCTGCACCGTCCTGAACGGGCAGTGGACCATGTCCGGCGGCGACGACAACGGCGCCAAGGTGGCCGTCACGGCCTCCGAGGACCGCGCAGAAGTCGCATCGGCCAGCGTCGTCCTCAGCGACGGCACGGTGGCCACCATGATGACGGGCGCCGGCCAGGCCACCATCGCATGGGACGCGGAGACCTTCACCGTGACCGGCCGCGGCCCCGTCATGAACCTCAACGAGCCACCCGCTGACGGCGACCAGCCCGAGGACGACTTCGTCATCACCGCCACCTGCCAGGGCTGAACCCCGGCGGCGGCTCCATTGATGGCCGTCAGGAGGCGTGTGCGGCGAACTCTCCCGCCGGTTCGATGGGGCTGATGACGTCCACGAGAACACCGTCGGGGGCGGCGACGATGAAGTGGCGCTGGCCGAAGTCCTCGGAGCGGATGGGAGCCACGGCCTTCAGGAGGCCCGCCCCCACCAGTTGCGCGTGGACGGCGTCGACGTCCTCCACCTCGATGTTGAGGAGGATCCCCGCGGCAGCCACCCCCCGGTATGCCTCGGGGATGGTCTCGTGGTCACGGTCGAGAACCGCCAACTCCTACTGGTCACGCCGAAGACTGACGTACCAGTCTGCCTCGAAGGTGATCTCGTACCCGAAGTGCGTGCGGTAGAACGCCGCCGCGAGTGCGACGTCGGATGCCAGGAGCACAGGGTAGGAACTCGACCAGATCATGATGTCTCCTTTTGGATACTGACTGTATGTATGACGTTCGCTACTATACATACACACCGTATGTTGCGAAAGGGGTGGGCATGGCACGTGCAACAAAAGAGGACAGTGAGGCGACGGGGCGTCGGATCCTTGCGGAGGCAGGGCTGCTGTTCTCCACCCTCGGGTACGCGGGGGTGAGCCTCGACGCCGCGGCGGAAGCCGCCTCGGTCACGCGAGGGGCCGTCTACCACCACTTCGGCAGCAAAAGAGGCCTGTTCGAAGCGGTTGCCGCGCGCGCCCAATTGAACGTGGCGGAAGCCGTGGTGCACGCCGCGGACAACGAGGCGGACCCGTGGGAAGCCATGCTGGCCGGCTGTCGGGCCTTCCTGACGGCAAGCCTGGCGGAGGATCGCAGACGCGTTCTCCTGGTCGACGCACCAGCCGTCCTCGGCTGGAACTCATGGCGGCAACAGGATGCCGCAGCCTCGGGCACGCTTCTCCACGGGGCCCTGACGGACCTCGCAGAACGCGGCCTCATCCAGGTTGGCTCGGTGGCGGCCGCCACTGCGCTCCTGTCAGGCGCAATGAATGAGGCGGCACTGGCCATCGCAGACAGTCAGGACGGAAAGCTGACGCTGGACGACGTGATGTCGGACCTCCGGCGCATGCTGCACGGCATCCGCAGTCAGTGACCGAGCATCAGTCGAAGAGGCTCTCGTCGATGCTGATGGTGTCGAACGCCGGGGACGGCAGCGCGTGCTCGTACTCAACGGCCACCACGTCGGAGTGGCCGCCGCAGCCGTGGTCCAGGCTCACCACCTGTCCGTCGGAGGGCGAGTACTCGTTGGTGCAGGCGCCGAACAGCACGCCCAGCGACCCACGCAACGGCACGAAGTACCCGCACGTGTGGCACGGGGAGGGGGCCTGACGGGACAGCTCGTTGTCGGACCCGGGGGGACCCTCGAGCCAGCGGACGGCGGCGTCGTCGCGGCCCCAGTGGGACAGGACGCGTTCGCGACCCAGACCCAGCTCGGAGACGAGGGAACGCAGCTGCGCCCAGTCGGCGGGGTCGGCGTCGACGGGCAGGTCGCCCGTGGAGAATCCCGGCTCCAGACGGGGATCGTCGTCCGGGGTCGGCATCAGCATGCCGGCGACGATGTCCCCGGCCCCGATTCGGTCCTCCCACGGCACCCACGATGGGGCCAGCAGTGCACCGGCCATGGGCAGGAGCACCACCTCGTTGACGGTGCACGTCTTGGCGCGGGAAGCCCGCACCAGTGTCACGGCCCAACGCCACTGGTCGTAGCCGGCCAGCAGGCACTGGAACGAATGGGTGACCACCCGTTCACCGTTCTCCGCGACCACGCCGAGGTGGTCGCCCACGGCGTCCGGTCCGGCCTGCCCCTCCGCGACCACGCGGGCGAGGTCAACGGCGGCGGCGGCCGCTGCATCCAGTTTGGGCGCTGCCATCACATCTCCAGTTCATCGGCGACCCGGCGCAGGAGCTGCGCCGTCGTCGAGGCGGTCTTCTCGTCGGGGTGGCGGTTCTTGCGGTAGTCGTTGCCGATGCCGTCGAGGAAGTTGATGAGGTCCTCGACGATCGGGGCCATCTGTTCGGGCTTCTTGCGGAGGTTCTTCGACAGCGACGGCGGGGCTTCCAGAAGCTCCAGGGACAGGGCCTGCTCGCCGCGTCGGGAGTCCATGACCCCGAACTCGACACGCTGGCCCGTCCTCAGCTCGGTGACGCCGGCCGGGAGGACGTTGGAGCGGACGAAGACGTCGCCCCCGCCGTCCTTGGCGATGAAACCAAAGCCCTTGTCAGCGTCAAAGAAGCGCACTTTTCCGGTGGGCACGGCGGACCTCGCTATCGAATGTGGTTGAGATGACCACTGAGTCTATCGCGAGGCGCGACGCGCCGGGCAACCGACTCAGTGGGGTTGATGGGCGGCGACGTGACGGAAGTAGTCGGCGTACTGCAGCTTGGTCGCGGCGGCCTCGTCGATGATGACGAAGGCCCTGCGGTGGAACTGCAGGATCGACGCCGGGCACATGGCGGAGACGGGGCCCTCGATCATGGCAGCGACGATGTCGGCCTTCGCCGCTCCGGAGGCCACCATGACCAGGTTGTGCGCGTCCATGATGGTTCCGAGGCCCTGGGTGACGCAGTGCGTGGGAACGGTTTCGCCCTGCTTGAAGAACCGCGCGTTGTCGTCACGGGTCTGTTGCGTCAGCGTCTTGACGCGGGTGCGGGACGCGAACGACGAGGTGGGCTCGTTGAAGCCGATGTGACCGTTGCTGCCGATGCCCAGGATCTGCACGTCGACGCCGCCGGCTTCCCGGATGGCCTCCTCGTACTCCTCTGCGGCTGCCTGCAGGTCGGCCACGAAGCCGTTGGGGACGCGTACCCGTGCCGGGTTCATGCCCAGGGGCCGGACCACCGTGCGGTCGATCGTCTGCCGGTAGCTCAGCGGGTGCTCCGGGTCCAGCCCGACGTACTCGTCCAGGGCGAACCCGAGGGCGTGGGAGAAGTCCACATCACCGGCGGAGGCACGGCGCTGCAGCTCGGCGTAGAGGTTCAGGGGGGAGCTGCCGGTGGCCAGCCCCAGGACGGGGGTCTGCCTGCCTTCCAGCTGTGCGATGACGCGATCGGCGGCAACAGCGCCCACCTGTGCTTCGTCCGGGCAGATCACAACTTCCATGACAGACTCCTTGGGGTCCTTGTGTGCGCGTTGCGCATCCGCGCAGTCACCGCTCAGTGTGAACCTGAACATATCGTGGAACGCTCACGTTGAGGTGACCGGGGTGCATCACACCACTCAAGTGATCATGTCGCCTGAGCAGCTACCATTCCCCCATGGCTTCATGGACCGATGGCGCGGCGTACGCACCGATCGAGCGACCTGACGGGTTCGCGACCCCCGAGGCGGGGCCACTGGAAGTGGCCGTCCCACAGACAGCACGGACGCCGGGGCCCATGCCCACACCGACCGGTTTCGCACCCACCGCTGCGGCCGTGCCCCTCGACAGTGTCCGCACCGCCCCCGAACCCACCCGAAATCCCACCGCACCCTTCACGGTCAGCGGCGGCCTCATGACCACGGCCTCATCCATGGGCGACGAGGTGGGGCGGGACCCCCACCTGCCGTTCGTCTCCTACGGCGACCCCGCACCGGGCACTGGGGTCGACGCCCTGCCCCCACCCACCGGGGCACCGCTGGCGCCGCCCATGCAGGGCCCTCCTGCCGCCCGCGGCCTGTCACCGCAGCAGCAGTCCACCCAGCGCACGCTGGTGTTCCTGGCCGTTGCGAGCTGCCTCATCGGTCTCACGATCCCAGCCGTGGCTCCCTGGATGCTCTTCGTGGCCGGCCTGCTGACCTTCCGCACCCTGGCGCTCACTGGCAAGACCGGTTACTGGGCCATCGCGGTCGGGCTGACCCTGCTGATTCTGGGCGGGGTGGCGGGGCAGTCGTTCGGGGACGTGCTGGCACGCGTTTCGAGCCTGGCCTTCGGGGGCCTGTTCGCCTGGCTCGCCGTACGGCGGTCACAGCCGCAACGCTGATCCCCC
>JBDSRF010000221.1:0-25670 GCA_039929445.1 Arachnia sp.
CCGGTCCCCGCCAGGATCTGCTCCACCTGCGCCTTGCCGCGGAAGTAGGGGTAGGGAGAGTCGAGGCTCGGTCGCACGATCGAGATGTGCACGATTCTCTCGACACCTGCCGTGGCCGCCGCTTCGAACAGGATGCGGCTGTTCACCACCGCCTGCTCATGGTCAACCCCGCCGTGCGCGAACCGGACCCAGTAGGTGTTGTACAGGGTGTGTGCGCCGCTCATTGACCGGGCGAGCTCGCCGGGGTCGTCGAACTGCAGTGGCTGCACGTCAATAGCGGTGTCGGCAGGCGCCCGCTCCGGATGCCCGGTCAGCGTGCGGACCCGCCGCGCAACCCCCCTCAACTCATCTGCGATCGCCGAACCGGAGTAGCTGAAGGCCCCGGTGACCACGTCGACCCCGCCCAATTCCGACGTCATGGCTGGTCTCCCTCCCGTGGATCCGACGGGACTGTCCCGTCGGTCAGGTCGAAGAGCGCGGCGATCGTCCGTGCTCGGTCGAACAGCGCGAGCGCGGGCTGCTGGTCCCCGTCGAGATCGGCCAGCATCTCCAGACCGAGGAATCCCGCCACGATCGCGTGGGCGAGTTCTTCCGGGGGGAACAACAGCGCCACCGGGGTACCGTCGACGGCTCGGCACACCGCAGATGCGGCGAATTCGCGCCACCGGGCCAGCCGGGAGACCACCTGGGGTCCGAGCCCGGGAGTTGACCCGGCTCCGGTGATCATCTCCACCAGCACCGCCACATCCCCGCTCTCGAGGTCCTCGTGGAAAATCGTCCGGGCCGAATCGATCAGTTCCGTGAGTGTGTGTGCCTGGTCCACCACCTGTGTGTAGGCGGCCAACCGACGGTCGCTCACATCGTCCAGGGCAGCCAGCAGCAGATCGTTCACGGATCCGAAATGGTAGAACACCAAAGCCTGGTTGCAGTTCGCACGCTCCGCGATCTCGCGTGCACTCGCCCCCGCGAAGCCGAGTTCGCGCAACGCCCGCACCGCGCCGTCGACCAACGCTCGTCGCGTCGCGGTGGAGCGCGACCCCCTGGTATTCGCCTGCGTTCCCCGGCGCAATCCCGACGTAGCCATTCTCAGCTTCTTTTGAGTGATTAGTTTGAGTGATTGCTCAAAACGATACCACTTTGAGGCACCCGCTGCCCCATTCATGCGGCTCCGTCGTGCAGCCTGCACGGAACCCACCCGTATTCGTGACCCGTCCGCGACCCCGCTACCATCGAGGGAGTAGTGGAAGGCAGGTCGGCGTGACGTTTTTCGTGATCATTGGGGTCATCGGACTCCTGACCGTCCTGCTGTCGATCCTTCTCGGAGACCTCTTCGAGGGCATCTTCAACCTCGACGCGCTCGGCGGTGACCTGTTCTCCGTGGCTGGCCTCGCTGCCTTCCTGGGCGCCTTCGGCTTCGGTGGGGTCATCTCACTGGCCGTCGTCGACGTCACGTGGATCGCCGTCGCCGTCGGCATCGTGGCCGGCATCGCCGCCGCTGCGGGGGCCACGGCCATGACACAGTGGTTGAAGCGCAGCGAGTCCTCGTCCACGTTCCAGTCGCACTCCATGGTGGGCTCCACGGCGCGCGTCATCACCGACATTCCCGCCGGAGGCTTCGGCGAGGTGCGCATCCTCGGCGCCGGGCAGTCGCGCAAACGCGCCGCCCGCAGCGCCGTCCCCGTCCCGGCGGGCACCGAAGTGTGGGTCTCGGCCATCGTGTCCCCGACGGCCGTCGAGGTCACCCCCACGCATGCGCTGCCCGAGTCCCCCGAGGACCTCTGAATCTTGCCAACCGTCGTCGAAACAGGAAGTCACACATGTCCGAGTTGCCCCCGCTCCTAGTGGGGATTGGCGGAGCTGTACTGCTCGTCATCCTCCTCATCTGGCTCGTCGCCAGTCGCTACAAGGTCTCCCGCCCCAATGAGGCCTACATCATCACCGGCCAGAAGGGGAAGGCCGTCACCAACCCGGAGACCGGCCAGATCTCCACTGACCTGAGTGCGCAGAAGGTCATCATGGGCGGCGGCGTGTTCGTCGTGCCGTTCATCCAGCGCCTCCACATCCTGGACCTGTCCAGCCGTCGCATCATGGTGCAGATCCGTGGCGCCGTCTCCGGGCAGGGCGTCAAGCTCAACCTCGACGGTGTCGCCATCGTGAAGGTGGGTGGCAACGAGGACTCCATCCGCGCCGCCGCGCAGCGTTTCCTCACGCAGCAGGACGAGGTGGAGACCTTCACGCAGGAGACCCTCGCCGGTTCCCTGCGCTCCATCGTCGGTTCGCTGTCCGTGGAGCAGATCATCCGCGACCGCGCCGCCTTCGCGCAGCGCGTGGCCGACGAGGCCGAGTCCTCCCTCACGGGTCAGGGCCTCGTGCTCGACACGTTCCAGATCCAGGACATCACCGACGACGGCAGCTACCTGTCCGACCTCGGGCGTCCGGAGTCCGCGAAACTGAACCGCACCGCCGCCGTGGCCGAGGCCCTGGCGCGCCGGGAGGCGGAGCAGGCACGCCTGGCCGCCGAGCAGGAGATCGCGATCGCGCAGCGCTCGCTGGTGCTGAAGGAAGCCGAGATCAAGGCGGAGACCGACGCCGCACGTGCGCAGGCAGCCGCTGCCGGCCCGTTGGCGCAGGCCGACCGCGACCAGGCCATCCTCGCCGAGCAGGAGAAGGTTGCCGTGCGTCAGGCAGCCCTGAAGGATCGCCAGCTCGACACCGAGGTCCGCAAGCCCGCCGACGCACGTCGGTACCAGGCGGAGACCGAGGCGCAGGGTCGACGCAACTCGGAGATCTTCGAGGCGGAGGCCCGCAAGGCGTCCTCCATCGCCGACGCCGAGGCCAACGCCGAAAAGGCACGCCTCACCGGTGTGGGTGAGCAGTCCCGCCGCTCCGCGCTGGCCGAGGCAGAAGCCATCGAAGGCGCCAAGCGCGGTGAGGCCGAGAAGGCACGGCGTATCGCCGAGGCGGACGCCGTGCGTGCCGAGGGTGAGGCGCAGGCTGCGGCCGTTGCCGCCATCGGTGCCGCCGAGGCCGAGGCCATGAACAAGCGCGCGGCAGCGTTCAAGAACTACAACGACGCTGCTGTGCTGCAGATGCTCATCGAGGTGCTGCCGCAGGTGGCTGAGAAGGTGGCTGCCCCCATGGGCAACATCGACAAGCTCACCATCGTCTCCACCGACGGCGCTTCCGCGCTGCCGAGGGCGGTCAACGACAACGTTGTGCAGACAGTCGAGATGATCAAGAACACCACGGGCATTGACCTCATGGAGATCATTTCCTCGCGGTCGTCCAAGGCGACCGGCTCCGGCACGCTGGAGGGCACCGTCGTCAACGACGACAAGTGACCTCACCCCAACCTTGATCGGCGATGCCCCGGACCACACGGTCCGGGGCCTCGCCGTTTGCATCCCCCTCGTCGTGGACGGGCGGCCCCTGTGCGAAGGCGATGCGCCGGTGGGCAATACTGGGGTGCATCCGGCACTTGGAGGTGGGGACGATGGACAAGATGACCCTCGGCGTCATGGGAACATCCAGCAAGAATAATGAGTTGCGGCTGGCAATCCACCCGGAGCACTTCAAGAACATCGATGAGGACCTGCGGGAACGCATGATCCTGGAGCGCGGCTACGGGCTGCGTTTCGGGGTGTCCGACGAACACCTCTCCGCCTATGTGGGGGACATCAGGTCGAAGGAGGAGATCTTCGCGAGCGCCGACATCATCCTGCAGCCCAAGCCCATCCTGGCTGACCTGCAGGCGATGCGCGCCGGCCAGGTCCTGTGGGGCTGGCCGCATGCGGTGCAGGATGAGGAACTGACGCAGGTCGCCATCGACAAGGGGCTCACCCTCATCGCCTGGGAGGCGATGAACCACTGGAACAGCGACGGCGAGTTCCAGATGCACGTCTTCGCACGCAACAACGAACTCGCCGGCTACTGCTCCGTGTTGCACGCCCTGATCCTCAAGGGCTCCACGGGGCACTACGGCCAGCGGCTGCGGGCGGTGGTCATCGGGTTCGGAAGTACGGCGCGAGGAGCCGTGACGGCGTTGCACTCCCTGGGGATCTCCGAGGTGGTGGTCCTGACCTCACGGGTGGTGACGGCCGTGGCCGACCCCATGTCCGGGATGGTGCTGGAGCGGATGGAACGCTCCGAGGAGGATCCGGCGCGCACCGTGGTGGTGCGGTCGACGGGGGGAACCGTCGACACCCACGAGGTCCTCGCCGGGTTCGACGTCGTCGTGAACTGTGTCCTGCAGGACCCGAACAACCCCATGATGTTCGTGACCAGTGAGGATCTGCGGGGGTTCTCGCCGGGTACCCTCATCGTCGACGTGTCCTGCGACGAGGGGATGGGTTTCGATTTCGCTCGGCCCACGTCGTTCACCGATCCCACCTTCACGGTGGGCGAAGGCGTCACCTACTATGGCGTGGACCACAGCCCCACGTACCTGTGGAACAGCGCCACCTGGGACATCAGCGAGGCGCTCATTCCCCACCTGCGCAGCGTGATGAGCGGGGACTGGGACGCGAATCCGACCATCGCCCGTGCCATCGAGATCCGCGATGGGGTCGTGCAGAACCCGAGCATCCTGTCGTTCCAGGACCGCTCGGAGCAGCACCCGCACAATCGGCTCTGACCCGACGGGGGACCGTCAGGCGAGGCGGGCGGCGATGCGGTCGCCGACCTCCGTGGTGCGGACCGGACCGGCTGCCCGTCCGGTGATGTCGGCCACCACTGCGTCGTCGATGCGACGGGCCTCCTCGGGCATGCCGAGGTGTGACAGCAGGAGTGCCATCGACGAGATTGCCGCCGTGGGGTCGGCGATGCCCTGTCCGGCAATATCCGGGGCCGAGCCGTGGACCGGCTCGAACATCGACGGGAACTCGCCGCTCGGGTTGATGTTGGCGCTGGCCGCCAGGCCGATGCCGCCGGTGACGGCGGCGGCGAGGTCGGTGATGATGTCGCCGAACAGGTTGTCGGTGACGATGACGTCGAACTGGGCGGGGTTGACCACCATGGCGATCATGGCGGCGTCGATGTGGAGGTAGTTGCGCTCGACGTCCGGGTACTCGGCGCCCACCTCGTTGAAGACGCGGTTCCAGAGCGTCCCGGCGTTCACCAGCACGTTGTGCTTGTGCAGCAGGGTCAGCTTGCCGCGGCGCGCACGGGCGCGGTCGAACGCGTCGCGGACGACGCGCTCGATGCCGTAGGCGGTGTTGACGGACACCTCGGTGGCCAACTCGTGCGGCGTGCCGACGCGCACCGCGCCACCGTTGCCGCAGTACAGGCCCTCGGTGCCCTCACGGACGACGACGAAGTCGATGTCACCCTGGGAGACGACCGCCTGTGACAGGGGGGTGGAGACTCCCGGGTACAGACGGGAGGGACGCAGGTTCACGGCGTGGTCGAAGGCGAAGCGCAGTTTCAGCAGCAACCCACGCTCCAGCAAGCCGCTGGGGATGGCCTTGGAACCCGGAGCGGCACCCACAGCGCCCAGCACGATGGCGTCGACGCCCTTGAGTTCCTGCAGGACGGTGTCCGGCAGCACCTCGCCCGTGCGCTGCCAGCGCTCGGCGCCGAGGTCGTAGTGCGTGTAGGCGAAGGTGCCCTCGCCGACGGTGGCCTCGAGCACCTTCAACGCTTCAGCGGTCACCTCGGGGCCGATGCCATCGCCGCCGATGACTGCCAGGGTCTTGCCGGGTTGTGTCGTCATGGACGCAAACCCTAGGCCACAGCGGCGGATCGTCTCACCATGTGGTGGACGCCGTCCCACCACGCGAGACGGCCGGGGTAGCTTTGGCCGCGACCTCGAGCCGCTGGAGAACATCAATGACCGCCATACCCACGTGCCCCGAAGAGTTCCACATCTTCGACACCAGCCTGCGCGACGGCGCGCAGCAGGAGGGCCTGCGCCTGACCGTCGCCGACAAGCTGAAGATCGCCGGTTACCTCGACGAGCTCGGCGTCACCTTCATCGAGGGCGGCTGGCCCGGCGCCAGCCCCAGCGACACCCAGTTCTTCGCGGAGGCGGCGCAGGTCCTGGACCTGACAACCTCCAAGCTGGTGGCGTTCGGCGCCACCCGCAAGCCCGGCGGGTCCGCCGCCACCGACACCCTCACCCGTGCCCTGGTTGACGCCGGCACCGACTACGTGTGCATCGTCGCCAAGAGCCACGACGAACACGTCATCCGGGCGCTGCGCACCACGCTCGAGGAGAACCTCGAGATGATCGGCGACACTGTCAAGTTCCTGATTTCCGAGGGCAAGCACGTCTTCGTGGACTGCGAACACTTCTTCGACGGCTACCGCGCCAACCCGCAGTACGCCCTGTCGGTGGTGCGCGCGGCCTCCGAGGCCGGCGCCGAGGTGGTGGTGCTGTGCGACACCAACGGCGGCATGCTCCCCAGCTGGATGGGCGACATCGTCAGCGCGGCGGCCCAGACGGGGGCCAACCTCGGGGTGCACTGCCACAACGACACCGCCTGCGCCGTCGCCAACACCATGGCGGCCGTCGAGGCGGGCGTGATGCACGTGCAGGGGACGTTCAACGGCTACGGCGAGCGGACAGGCAACGCCGACCTGTCCGCACTGATCCCCAACCTGCAGCTCAAGTTCGGGTGGGACCTGCTGCCCCCCGAGCGCCTCTCGGAGATCACCAGGGTGGCGCACGCCATCGCCCTGGTGGCGCACCAGCCGCTGCTGGGTCGCCAGCCCTACGTGGGCCAGTCGAGCTTCGCGCACAAGGCGGGCCTGCACGCCAGCGCCATCAAGGTGGACCCCAACCTCTACCAGCACATCGACCCCGCCCTGGTCGGCAACGACCTGCGGATGCTGATCTCCGACATGGCGGGCCGTGCCAACATCCAGATCAAGGGCGAGCAGTTGGGCATTGACCTCAGCGACCGCGAACTGGCGGCCCGCATCACCGACAAGGTGAAGGCCAAGGAGGCGGAGGGCTACAGCTACGAGTCCAGCGATGCCAGCTTCGAGATGCTGCTGCGCCAGGAACTGGGCATCCTCGACTACCCCATTCAGGTGCACTCCTGGCGCGTCCTGTCCGAGGAGCGCGACGGCGACACCATCACGGAGGCCACCGTCAAGCTGACCGCCAAGGGCGAACGCCAGATGGTGGTGGGGGAGGGCAACGGTCCCGTCAACGCCCTCGACATGGCGCTGCGGAAGGCCGTGGCCACCGCCTACCCCGAGGTCGCCGACTTCGAGCTGACGGACTACCGCGTCCGCATCCTCGACGAGGGCCACGGCACCGACGCCACCGTCCGCACACTCATCGACACGTCGTGGCAGGGCGAGACGTGGACCACCGTCGGCGTGGGCACCAACGTCATCGAGGCCTCCTGGGAGGCCCTGCTGGACGCCATCGTCTACGGCATCTACACCCACATCCCCTCGGACTGAGGCTGAGCCGTTTGTCGTGGCGGGGTCGGGAGGCCACCGCCCCGGTAGGCTGCGTGGCATGCGCATTGCACGTTTCGCCGCCGCCGGCAAGGACCC
The DNA here is from genome assembly GCA_039929445.1 of Arachnia sp. GTDB lineage: Bacteria > Actinomycetota > Actinomycetes > Propionibacteriales > Propionibacteriaceae > Arachnia. Next base: position 7,510 of record JBDSRF010000221.1, read on the forward strand.
GGCCTACGGCATCATCGAACTCGCCGTCGACGCCGGGGAGCACCCCGACACGATCGCCGTCCTCAGCAACGACCCCCTCGCGGGCGTCCCCGTCAACTACACGGGCGAGCGTCACCATCTGGAGGACGTGCGCCTGCTGGCGCCCGTGATTCCCCGCAGCAAGATCGTGGCCGTGGGACGCAACTACGAGGACCACGCCGCGGAGATGAACAGTGAGGTGCCCGTCGGGGCGCCCCTGCTGTTCCTCAAGCCCAACACCAGCGTCATCGGCCCGAACGAGGCCATCGTTGTGCCGGAGGGCGTCGCGAACCTCAACTTCGAGGGCGAACTCGCCATCATCATCGGCCGCATCTGCAAGCAGGTGCCGCCGGAGCGCGTGCCCGAGGTGATCTTCGGTTACACCATCGCCAACGACGTCACCCAGCGCGAGTGGCAGGCCATCGACGACCAGTGGACGCGGGCCAAGGGCTCCGACACGTTCTGCCCACTGGGCCCGTGGATCAACACGCACCTCAGCATCGAAGAGGCCTCGAACCTGTCCATCCAGACGCGTGTGAGCGGCGACCTCCGCCAGGATGGCAACACATCCAAGATGGTGCGCGGCATTGTCGAGTTGGTCACGTTCATCTCCTCCTTCACCACTCTGCTGCCGGGCGACGTCATCCTGACGGGCACCCCGGCCGGCGTCGGCGACATGGCGGACGGCGACACTGTGGACATCGAGATCGAGGGGCTGGGAAAGCTCAGCAACCCCATCACGGCAGCGTGAGGCCTCCCGCCCCCACCCGGTCCGCCCCACCACCGGACCTGACGTACCCCACGGCTCTGCAGGGAGAAGGTCAGGATCCCGTCCGTCTCGCCTTCGGGGCCGTGCTGGCGGTGTCGGCGTTCGTCCTCGTCGTCCCGCTGACCGCACAGGCACTCCTGGGCCTCGCCTGGCTGGGTCTCGGGCAGGGGCGACCGTTCGCGGAGTACTCCGCATCCGCCTCCGCCTACGAGCTCCCCGAGGGGGTGGCCGCCACCCACTTGGCCCTCTCCACCCTGCTGCTGATCGCCTGGCTCATCCACCGGTTCCTGCACGGCCGCGACACGCAGTGGCTCGTGTCCGTGCAGCCGGGCTGGCGGCTCCGGTACCTGGTGGTCTGCCTCGGGGTGGCCGCCGTGGTCCTGAACGCTGCACTGTGGGCGTCGTTCGTGCTGGGCGCCCCGGACTTCGGCCCACCCCAGCCGGGATGGTTGACGTTCCTGCTGGTGCTGCTCATCACGTCCCCGCTGCAGGCCGTCGCCGAGGAGGTCTTCTTCCGGGGATACCTCCTGCAGGCCGTCGGCTCGGCCTCGGGCCGCGCCTGGGTGGGGATCGTGGTCTCGGCACTGTTGTTCGCCTTCTTTCACGGCTCACAGAGCCCCGCCCTCTTCGCGGACCGCTTCGTGTTCGGGCTGCTGGCGGGCTGGTTGGTGCTGCGCACCGGGGGACTGGAGGCGGGTATCGCCGCTCACGTCGTCAACAACCTCTTCGCGTTCGGCTACGCCCTGTTCACCGGTGGCCTCGCCGCCACCAAGGCGGTCTCCGAGATCACGTGGGGCAAGGCTGCCTTCGACGTCGGCGGGTTCGCGGCGTTCGCTCTGGTGGCCGTCTGGGTGGGCGGGAAATTCAACCTCGCCACCACCACTCCGGGGCCCTCCGGTGACTGATGTCAGGCTGCTGGAACGGCCACGGGAGTCAATTTGTGCGCCGTCTCGCAGGTCGTGTAGAGTCACTTCTCGTGCCCGATACGTCGGACACGAAGGGGTATAGGGTAATTGGCAGCCCGACTGATTCTGGTTCAGTTAGTCTAGGTTCGAGTCCTAGTACCCCTGCGAAATGCGACAACATCCCCGGATGTGTGACCGTTTCACCAATCGCCTGGCCCCGTTGTGTAGCGGCCTAGCACACCGCCCTCTCAAGGCGGCAGCGCGGGTTCGAATCCCGTCGGGGCTACCAGGTAGAACACCCCGCGACCTTCACAGGTCGCGGGGTGTTTTCGTCATCCCGGGCCTAGTGCACCGTCTTCAGCGTGCCCTCGGCAATGTCCACGGTGAGGCCCTGACCCGAGGCCAGGGTGAGGCGGTCGGTCTCCATGCCATCCCCGAACGCGACGAGGGTGTCCGACTCGATGACCACCCGCAGTGCGCTACCGGTGACGGTGCCGCTCGTCAGCGATGCGCCCGTGGAGGGTGAGGGCTAGGCTCACTCGGCCCTGCCCGGCGGTTTCGTCCTCCCGGCGGAGGACCTGGCTGAGGCGGCCTACCGCGAACTGGCGGAGGAGACGGGGATCGGCGACGGGGTCCACCTGGAGCAACTCGCCACCTACGGTGCGCCGGGCCGGGATCCGCGCGGACGGACCGTCTCCGTGGCCTGGCTCGCGCTGGCCCCGCAGATGTCAGAGCCCGTGGCCGGCAGTGATGTCTCCGGCGCGCACTGGGTTCCCGTGGACGACATCGACTGGGGGAGCCTGGCCTTCGACCACGCGCACATCCTTGAGGACGGGGTGGAGCGAGCCCGTGCGAAGCTGGAGTACACCCCGCTGGGGGCCGCCTTCTGCCCGCCGGAGTTCACGGTCGCCCAACTGCGCGCCGCTTACGAGGCGGTCTGGGGCCATTCGCTGGATCCTCGCAACTTTCACCACAAGGTCACTCGAACCCCCGGCTTCCTGTGTCCCACGGGGCGCGCTACAACCACGTCCGACGGCGGACGCCCCGCGCAGCTCTTCACGCGCGGGGACCTGGATGTCCTCAACCCTCCGATCGTCCGGGGCTGAGGGCTCCAGATGATGTCAGGCGGGGCTTCCCGAGCGGCGTAGTACCTCGCTGAGGCGCTCCGCGGCAGCCATGACGGCGGGGGCGTGGAGGCGACCTGGCTGGCGCGTGAGGCGCTCGATGGGGCCAGAGACGGACACGGCAGCGAGGATGCGCCCGGACGGGGCCAGCACGGGGGCTGAGACGGATGCGACTCCGGGCTCGCGTTCCCCCACGGACTGCGCCCAGCCGCGACGTCGCACGGTCTGCAGGCCGGCGGCGGTGAAGGCTGCGGTTTCCAGGAGCTTGGGGAGACGGTCCGGCTCCTCCCAAGCCATCAGCACCTGCGCGGCGGAGCCCGCGTTCATGGGCAGCTGGGCGCCCACGGGCACGGTGTCGCGCAAACCGGAGGGTCGCTCCACGGCGGCCGAGCAGACGCGCACGTCGCCCTGGCGGCGGAACAGCTGTGCGGACTCACCCGTGATGTCGCGCAGGCGCGTCAGGATGGGGGCGGCCGTGGCGATGAGGGGGTCCTCGCTCGCCGAGTCCGCGAGCTCCAGGAGGCGTGGGCCGAGCACGAATCGTCCCTGCAGGTCGCGCCCCACGAAGCGGTGGTGTTCGAGTGCCACGGCCAGCCGATGTGCCGTCGGCCGGGCAAGTCCGGTCGCGGTCACGAGTCCGGCAAGGGTCAAGGGGTGCTGTTCGAGTGCTGACAGGACCGCTGCGGCCTTGTCGAGCACTCCCACGCCACTGGTTTCGTCCATATAGCGAGATTATCATCTCGCATAGTGGACATGCAACAGGTAATTGAGCGCAACGGGGCTAGCGTGAAGGCCAGACAAACCACTTTAGGGGTGAAGACACATGGGGAAGACCCTGGCCGAGAAGGTCTGGGACGCACACGTGGTGCGTTCCGCTGAAGGAGAGCCGGACCTGCTCTACATCGACCTGCACCTGGTGCACGAGGTCACGAGCCCGCAGGCGTTTGAAGGACTCAGGATGAACGGCCGCCCCGTGCGACGCCCTGACCTGACGCTGGCGACCGAGGACCACAACACCCCGACGCTCAACATCGACCGGCCCATCGCCGATCCCGTGTCACGCATCCAGGTGGACACCCTGCGGAAGAACGCAGCCGACTTCGGCGTGCGCATCCACTCGCTCGGTGACCGCGACCAGGGTGTCGTCCACATCATCGGCCCGCAGCTGGGCGTCACCCAGCCGGGCATGACGATCGTGTGCGGCGACTCCCACACCTCCACGCACGGCGCGTTCGGTGCCATCGCGTTCGGTATCGGCACCAGCGAGGTGGAGCACGTGCTCGCCACGCAGACCCTGCCGCAGACCAAGCCGAAGATGATGGCCGTCAACATCAACGGTGAACTGCCCGAGGGTGTCACCGCCAAGGATGCCGTCCTCACGCTGATCGCCCAGGTGGGCACCGGCGGCGGTCAGGGCTACATCGTGGAGTACCGGGGCAGCACCATCGAGTCCCTCTCCGTGGAGGGCCGCATGACGATCTGCAACATGTCCATCGAGTGGGGCGCCAAGGCTGGCATGATGGCGCCGGACCAGAAGACGTTCGACTACTTGAAGGGGCGCCCGCACGCGCCCGAGGGTGAGGAGTGGGACGCCGCCGTCGAGTACTGGAGCACGTTGGTCTCCGACGACGACGCCCACTTCGACGTCCAGGTTGACCTTGACGCCACCCAGATGACCCCCTTCGTCACGTGGGGCACCAACCCCGCCCACGGCGTCCCCCTGGGTGGCGTGGTCCCCGCGCCCAGCGACTTCTCCTCCGACGTGGAGCAGGCCACCGCGGCCCGCGCCCTGGAGTACATGGCGCTGACGCCCGGCACCCCGATGCGCGCCATCACCGTCGACACGGTCTTCCTGGGCTCCTGCACCAACGGGCGCATCGAGGACCTCCGCCTGGCCGCCTCGGTCATCCAGGGCAAGCACATCGCGGACACGCTGCGCATGCTGGTGGTCCCGGGCTCCGCCCGCGTCCGGCTGCAGGCCGAAATCGAAGGCCTGGACAAGGTCTTCCTCGACGCCGGCGCCGAATGGCGCGCGGCCGGCTGCTCGATGTGCCTCGGCATGAACCCCGACCAGTTGAAGCCCGGCGAGCGTGCAGCATCCACGTCGAACCGCAACTTCGAGGGTCGCCAGGGCAAGGGTGGCCGCACCCACCTGGTCTCGCCCGCCGTCGCGGCCGCCACGGCCCTGACCGGCCACCTGAGTGCCCCCGCCGACCTGATTGGAGCCTGAGTCCATGGAAGCCTTCACCACGCACACCGGCATCGGCGTCCCGCTGCGTCGCTCGAACGTCGACACGGACCAGATCATCCCCGCCGTCTACCTGAAGCGCATCACGCGCACCGGGTTCGAGGACGGGCTGTTCTCGGCCTGGCGCAACGACCCCGAGTTCGTCCTCAACCGCGAGCCGTACAACCGCGGCAGCATCCTGATCCCCGGCCCCGACTTCGGCACCGGCTCCTCCCGCGAGCACGCGGTGTGGGCGCTGCAGAACTACGGGTTCAAGGTGGTCATCGGCACACGATTCGGCGACATCTTCCGCTCCAACTCCGGCAAGGCGGGCCTGCTCGTGGCCGTCGTCGAGCCGGACGTGGTGGAGGAGTTGTGGCAGTCCGTCGAGAACACTCCCGAGAATCAGCTGACCGTGGACCTGGAGTCGCGCACCATCACAGTGGGCGAGAAGTCGTACCCGTTCGCCATCGACGACCACACCCGCGGTCGCCTGCTGAACGGCCTGGACGACATCTCCTCGACGCTGCAGCACGAGAGCGACATCAGCGACTACGAGGCCATGCGCCTCACCTTCAAGCCGAAGACGCTGCCGGTCCGGACGGCCGACTGAGCCAGCCTCCCACGCCCCAACGGCGCCCCGTCACCCATGGTGGCGGGGCTTCGTCGTGCTCGTCGGCGGGCAGCGTTCGCGACGGCCCGGCCGGACACGCCTCACTCGCTGCGCGCCATGGACGTATGCGTCGCGGCGACGAGTGAACGCGGCGGGTCGGGTCAGCGAAGCCGGTCGGCGGGTGGGGCTACTCTGAATGTCCTGGATCGACAATGCGATCGGCAACCGTGCCGGAGCGTGGTGGGCATGAAGGCATTCGTGGCCGGCTGCACCGGCGCCGTCGCCGGAGACGGGTAGGGCTTGTCATGGCGACACATGAGGTGAGCGTGGAGGTTCTCGGGCCGTGGTCCCTGGACACCAGCAAAGCATTCTGGGAGGGCTTCGCGCCCGCGGCCCTGCCCACCCGCGGCGACGAGGGCCACCTCCGCACCGTGTTCTGCGTGGAGGGCGACTGGCGGCGCGCCGAGGCCACCGTCAGCCAGAGCGGCACCACCGGGCGGATCGAGTTGGTGGGGGAGGGCGACCTCGACGCCGCGGCCCGGCAGGTGGCCCGGTTCCTGTCCCTCGACATCGACGCCCGCGGATGGCCGGACGTGGGTCGAAGGGATCCCGTGATCGCCGACGCGCAGGCACAGTTGCCCGGCCTCAGGCCCTGTGGTTTCCACTCGCCCTACGAGGCCGCCGCGTGGGCGGTGCTGTCGCAGCGGATCCGCATCACCCAGGCCGCGGTGCTGCGCGACGACCTCATTCGCCGCCACGGCGAGGGCGGCGCCTTCCCGCCACCCCAGATCCTGCGCGACATCGACCTCGACCTCCCCGGCCGCAAGGGCGAGTACCTGCACGCCGTCGCCGACGCCGCCCTCGACGGCCGACTCGACGGCGCCACGCTCCGCGCGCTGGGGGCGGAGGAGGCCGTCGCCAGCGTGCAGGAGGTCAAGGGGCTGGGCCCCTTCGCCGCCGAGTTGGTGGTGATCCGGGGTGCCAACGCCCCCGACGCCCTGCCCCACAACGAGAAGCGGCTCGACGCGGAGATCACCGAACGCTACGGGCCGGGAACGTCCCTCGCGGACGTCTCCGAGGCCTGGCGCCCCTTCCGCTCGTGGGCTGCCGTGCACCTGCGAACCCTGCGTGAACAGCGCACGCATGAGATCGGTGGACGCCCCGCTGAGGGGTGACTGACCTCGCGACTTGGTGTCAGCGCGGTGTGACCACCACGTCGGCCGCCTCGCAGCGACCGTAGAGCCACAGGATCACCTCGGACGGCAACCCCGTCACCTGCGCAGGGGGCGCACCCCGGCCGAGGGTGAACGGGTCCCGGCCCGGGGCGGCGATCAAGACGGTGTCGCGCCCCAGCATCCACAACGGCCGCCCGGCCTTTCGGGCGCGCAGCCACAACGCATCCTCGGTGTCCGACGTCTGGGTGCGAAGCGGCAGGGCGTTGGCGCGCCGGACGTCCTCGGTGTGGACGTAGTACTCCCCGAGGGCGTGGCCGTGACCGTCCCACCTGTCCAGCGGCATGCACGGCAGGAAGCCGCCCTGCCGCCGCAAACCGGCGACGAGACTGTCGTAGTCCCACCGCCGTTTGACCTGGTCGGCCCGTCGCCGGGTCGCGTCCGCGAAGGCGGGGATGGCGATGCCGGGCCAGCTCAGGGGGTCACGCTTGAGGACCCAGAGGTGCACTGCCAGGTCATGGGCGTCCCACTCCTGGCACAACGTCGGGGCGGTCGCAGCGACGGCCGACAGCGCGTCGCAGAGCTGATTGCGGTGGTGGTCGCGGAGACGGGTGCTCATGTTGGCGACCCTACGGCGTCCCTGCCCCGTGGCCATGGATCGGCATTCGGAGGCAACGAACCACAGGCATGAATATCGGGGGTGGTGATTATGATGAAGGGGCGCGTGTGCGCGCCCGGGGAGGACGGCCATGGCCACCACGAAGGACCAGGAACTGACAGGGCTGGCGCGGGACGAACGGGCGGATCTGGCCGAGTTCCTGCGCGGCCTGACGCCGCAGGAGTGGGACGCCCAGAGCCTGTGCAGCCAATGGCGGGTCCGCGACGTCGTTGCGCACGTCATCAGCTACGACGTCCTGTCGCCTGTGCAGCTTGTGGGGCGGTTCCTCCATGGTGCGCTCCCGGGGAATTCGCCGAACGCCATCGGTGTGGAGTTGTCGCGCGCGTTGGGCCATGACGAGTTGCTGCACCGGATCGAGAGCCACCTGACCCCGACGGGGCTGACCACCGGCTTCCACGGTGCCATCGGGCTGACCGATGCGGTGATTCACCACCAGGACATCCGGCGGCCGCTTGGCCGGCCGCGCCACATTCCCGAGGAGCGGCTCCGCCCGGCCCTGGACTTCGCGCTCCGATCTCCCAAGCTGCCAGCAAAATACCTGGTGCAGGGGCTGCGCCTGGCAGCCACAGACCTCGATTGGTCCAGCGGGGAGGGTCCTGAGGTGCGGGGGAGTGGCGAGGCGTTGCTCATGGTGATCGCCGGCCGGCGCGGCGTCGCCACGGAGCTCACCGGCCAGGGGGTGCCGGTGCTCGCGGGACGCCTCGAGAGTCAGAACCGCTAGGCGGTGTCTCTGCGGCGCAGCACGTCGCGCAGGTTCACCTTGCGCGAGTACTCGATGGATCCGTACTGGAAGATTTCCACTGCGATGCGGAGGACGACCGCAGAAACCCCGAACAGGATGACGATGACGATGATCGCCTGCCAGAGCGGCAACGTGCCGAACGCGTTGCGCAGCAAGGCGGTGATGGGGGCGGAGTAGGGGAAGTAGCTGAAGATCTGCACGATGATCGCGTTCGGGTCGCTGACGATCAGGCTGATGATGTAGAAGGGGATGAAGATCAGGACCATCATCGCCCCGAAAATTGGGCCGGCGTCCTTTGCGGTGGGCATCGCCGCACCGAGCGCGACCAGGGTGGTGGTGAACAGCGCGAATCCCCCGAGCAGGATCAGTGCGCCCACAGTCATGGTCTGCGGATCGAACACGAGGGCGGACAGGTCCAGGTCCGGGATGCTCAGCTGGTCGCGGAAGAAGACGTAGGCGAGCACCACGGGCAGGGCGAACACGAGCATCTGGACGATGCCGACGATGAACAGGGAGACCACTTTCCCGAGGATCAGGCTGGTGGGCTTGATGGTGGTGAGGATCATCTCGGTGACCCTGTTCTCCTTCTCCTCAAGGGTGGAGTTCAGCATCTGCCCGCCGAGGAGCAGGATGACCACGTAGAAGATGACGAGGAACAACAGGGCCGGGACGACAGCGTTGATGCCGCCGGCGACCGCGCCGTCCTTGAAGGTTGTCGTGTCGATGGAGACGTTGCCCTGGATGATCCCCGTCAACTGCGGGGCATTGACCCGTGCCAGAGCGCTCTGCTGCAGGATCGACTGGGCCACGGAGGCGTACTGGCCGTTCGCGAAGAGGCCCTTGTCCACCCCGTAGACCTTGATCGCGTCCTTGGCGGGGTCCTTCGGGTAGATGAAGAAGGCATCCACGCTGGCGCTCTTGACCGCTGCGATCCCGGCTGCGGGGTCGGACACCTCCTTTCCACCCAGCTGCTTGACGATGCCCGACTCCACCAGTCCCGAAGCATCGGTGTACCCGAAGGAGAACTGGGCGTTCTTCTGCGCACCCTCGGTCTTGTCCGACGCGCTGTTGGAGAGGTAGACCAGCATGAACACCGCAACCAGGAGGACCGGAACCAGCAGGGTCGCGATCCAGAAGCGACGCTTGCTGAGCGTACGGACCACCTCGAACCGGATCACGGTGCCGAGATTGTGCTGAGCCATGACTACTCCGCCCTCGCCGCTTCGTCGCCGTAGACTTCCAGGAAGATCTCGTCCAAGGACTTGCGCTGCGGCGTGAAGGCCCGCACCACCACGCCAGCGGTCACCAGTTCGTGCAGAACTCCTGCCGGATCCGTCGTGGGATCAATCTCCAGTTCCGCGCGCCCGCCACGATCGCGCGCGATCGTGTAGGACGCGGATGCCGGCACGGCACCCTCGTGTTCGACGTGGATGACCGTGCCGCCGAAAGACTCCTGGACTTCCCTCACCGTCCCGTAGGCCCGTGACACCCCATCCTTGAGGAGGATCACCCGGTCGCAGAGGCGTTCGACCTCCTCCATCTGGTGAGTGACCATCACCACGGTGGCGCCCGCCTTCTTGGTGTCGTCGATGATCTGCATCACCAACCGCCGGTTCACCGGGTCGAACCCCTTGGTCGGCTCGTCCAGAATCAGGAGCTCCGGGTCGTTCATGATCGTCACCCCCAACTGGATCTTCTGCTGCTGCCCCCCGGAGAGCTTGTCCAGCCGCACCTTCTCCTTCGCGGCAAGGTCCACCCGCTCCAGGTACTCCAACGACCACGACCGGGCCTGCTGGCGGCCCAACCCCTTCAGGGTGCCGAAGTACGTCATCACGTCGATCACGGACTCCTTCTTGTACAGTCCGCGCTCCTCCGGCAGATAGCCGAGCCGGTCGCCCTTGGCGGGCCGGAAAGGACGACCATCGATGTGGAGGACTCCCGCGGTCGGCTGGTAGATGCCCAGCAGCGCCCTGATCGTCGTGGTCTTCCCTGAGCCGTTGCTGCCCAGGAACCCGAAGGTTTCCCCACGGCCGACGTCGAAGGACAACTCCTTGATCACCGTTGTGGTGCCGAAGTCCATCCGGAAGTGATCGACGTGCACCAGCGCTTCTTCGCCTGACATGCTCACCGGATCTAGAGTACGTCGCCAATATGTCTCCCGAATCAAGCTGCCGGTGGCCTCAGGCGGAAACCGTCACCACATGACCGATGAGGGAGTCATCCAGGGCGGCATCCAGCATCGCCGTGGCCAGGTCCTGGCGGCTGATCTTCCTGGCGCCGGGGAGACGGCTGTCGGTGGATGACCTGTATGTGCCCGTGGGGGCGTCGTCGGTCAACAGGGGTGGGCGCACCACGGTCCAGTCGATGTCGCTGGTGCCGCGGAGGCTTTCCTCCATGAGCCGGAGGTCGGCGTAGCTGGGCCCGAAGAAGCGCCACAGGATCGGGTGGAGTATCAGCCTCTCGAACAGGTTCTTCTCCTTCGGCGCTGACACCGGCACCGCGCTGATGGCGACCAGTCGCCGGACGCCGGCGCGGCCCATTTCGGCCACCACGTTGGCCACACCTTGGGAGTAGATCCCGTCGGGTTCCTTGCTGTTGCTCGGCCCCGCGGCAAAAACGACGACGTCGGCGCCGTCGAGCACCCCACGCAGCGACGCGGGATCGAGTACGTCGGCCTGCTCCACTGTGACGTGAGGGGACGCGATTGCCTGCTCGGGGACCCGTCTCATGACCGCAGTGACGCTGTGGTCGGCGCGCGCGGCCTGATCGACCATGTGGTGGCCGGTACGGCCATGGGCGCCGAGAATGATGATGTTCATGAGGTGCTCCTCCGTCGGATCAGGTGTGTGATGCAACCGTGAATGGACCCGGGGTCGGCAGTCCCCGTGGTGTGGACACCGATGCCAGCTCGGCGAGCAGTTGATCGTGCCAGTCCACCTCGGCCCGCAGCCGTTGCAGGACGTGGCGAAACGTGATCGGCTCCCACCCGGTGAGGTGCTGTTGCGATGAGGAGTACGCCTCCTCGTGCAGGGCGAGACGCTCGACAAGCTCCGCGTGGCGGGACCTGATGGAGCCCGTCAGTTCCTCGACGCTCAGGTCGGACACGAAGCGGAGGGCAAGATCGAGCGGGTCGGTGGCCACCACCACCCGTGCGAGTGCCTCGTCGCGCTGGGCGATCAGCTCGTCGCGGCCCGACGACGTGATGCGGTAGATGGTCCGCTGGGGCGATGCGGCGGGTGTCTCGGTGCGGTCCACCGCGATCAGGCCGTCGTCGACCATCCTGTGCAGGGCGCTGTACAGCGATCCCGGGGTGATGCTGGTCCACATGTCGACCCGGTCGCGAAGGGCATCCTGCCGGATCTGGTAGCCGTGCTGTGGGCCACCCTCAGCCAACGCCCCCAGGAGGAACAGCCGCATGGGTCTCATGTCCCTAGTCTAACTCGACTAGGAGGAGTTGTGAAGAGATGGCTGCGTCGCCGCGCGGCGCACCGATGAGGTGTGGGCGGGGCGAGTGCGAGACTGATGCGCGTGAGTCGTCGGCGTCGGTTGATCAGCGGATGGGTGGCCATTGCGCTCGCCGTCGCCCTGCTGCTCGGCGTGGGCGTGTACAAGCTGAGCAACTCCCGCCGGATCCAGGTGTTCGGGGAACTCATCCAACGGGTGGAAACCAGCGACAAGGTGGTCGCGCTGACCTTCGACGACGGGCCCACGCCCGGCGACACCGAGGCCGTCCTGCAGACCCTAGCCGAGCGGAAGGTGATGGCGACGTTCTTCCTGTGCGGCGCCGCCATCCATGACCACCCCACGCAGGCGAAGGAGATCGTCGCTGCCGGCCACCAGGTGGGCAACCACTCGTGGTCGCACCACCGGATGTGGTTCATGGCGCCGGCGGTGGTGCGTCGGGAATTGGATGACACCGACGCGCAGATCCGGGACAGCGGGTACCGGGGGCGGATCGACTTCCGGCCCCCGTACGGCAAGAAGCTGCTGGTGCTCCCGTGGATTCTCCGGGACAGGGGGACCCGCACGATCACGTGGGACGTGTCGCCGGAGGACTTCTCCGGCGTCGAACAGACCCCGGAGGAGTTGCGTGACATCGTCATGGACACCGTCCGGCCCGGATCGATCATCCTCCTGCACCCCATGAATGGCCGCACGGTGACACAGGAGGCGACCGGCCTCATCATTGACGCTCTCATGCAGGAGGGCTACCGGTTGGTCACGGTGGACGAGCTGACGAACTGACGGCCCTGCCTCAGGACACGTCACCTGCCCAGGGTGTGAGCAGTGAGGTCAGGGTGGGTGTGCGGTCGGGGCGCCCCACCCGGGCGAGCACGTCGCTGCAGAGGCTGGCGAACTCGTCGTCGCGGCTCGCCCGGATGTGCGGTGCGATCGCTACGGTCCCGACGGGCCCACGCAGTGCGCGACGCCAATAGGCAGCAGCGAACCAGCGCGGCATGCGGGAGAACAGCACGCGCAGCGCTCTCGGGGTGACGGTGGTCCCCGAGGACGAAAGTGAGACGAACCCCTCGCGGACGGACTGGACAACGCCCAGCAGCCGGACAGGGTTGGCCGCGAGCGTTGGAGCGTCACCGCCGCTGGCGAGGATCCCGGCACCCAGGCAGCCCATGAACACCTCATGTGTGGCGAGCCAGCCCGGCATGTCGGGCTCCATGGCCGTGCGCATGCCGGTGGAGATGATCGCGGCACGGAGAACGTGTGCGCCGTCCGCGGTGGCGTCGATGGTGGTCGGCTGTGCGGCGATCTCCACGTACTCCACCGACCCGTCCGCCCGGACGAGCCCGCCGATCCCGGGGAAGGCCACTACGGTGCGGTTGTTCCCGAGGGTCCGGCGCACCCTATCGGCGTGGGGGCCGAGGTGTTGGAGGAATGCGACGGTCGGGCTGTCGTTGGCCCTCAGGAGGTCGAGGATGGCGTCGATCTGGGTGGCGCGCACGGCCACGACCGTCAGGTCGAACGGCCCCCCGGCACCCCCGGCGCCGACGATCCTCGGATGGGTGCGGAGGCTCTTTCCACCGGAATGCAGCGTCACGCCGTCCTCCTCGTACGTGGCCCGCCGTGCGCCACGGGCCAGGAGGCTGACGTCGTGTCCCGCCTCCGCGAACCGTGCGGCGTGGACCGCTCCGATGACACCCGCTCCGACGACGAGGACTCTCATCCACCCAGCGTAGCGACGGCTGTCATCGGCGTGGCTGGCGTGCCCCCACGTCCACCTAGCATGTCGTCATGGAACGCGACGTCCCAGAGGTGCCGGTGAGGCTCCACCTCCGGAAGGTGCATGGCTCCATCACGCATCTGGTGATGGGGGAGGGGCTACCGGTCAGCTTCGCGCGCCCCGTAGCATCGGTGGCGTTCCTGGGCGACTCCCTGGCGTTGGTCATCTTCGACGACGTCGACGGGGCCATGAATCTGGCCGTGCTCGGTCCGGACGGGGAGGAACTCGCGCGACTTGGTACGACCACCGGAGACGGCACACTTTCCGAGGTGCTCGAGGTCGGCGACGAGATCCGGGTGATCGAGGCGACCTCCCACGGAGACTTCCAGGCCAGGTTGGACCTCGACTCACTCACGCTGGTCCGCGTTGCGCAGTGGCGATGACACCACCGCCCGATTCAGACGTGTTTCTTCTGCGATGTCGATTTCGATGGCTCCCGTTCGTGTAGAGGGTGACGGACGTTCCACCAGGGCAGTCCGCGTGACGAAAGGACAGGGCAATGCGCTCGATCAGCACAACGATGAGTATGACGCTCGACGGCGTGGTCCAGGGCCTGGGCCGCCAGGACGAGGACACGCGCGGTGGTTTCACCCACGGCGGCTGGGGCGGCCCGTACCGGGATGAGGTCCTCGGGCGGGAGATGGGCAAGGGAATGGCCGAGGCCGGCGACATGCTGTTCGGTCGCCGCACCTGGCAGGACTTCCTGTCAGTGTGGGGCCGGGCGAGTGACGGCAACCCGTTCACTGCGCACATGAACGCAGTCACCAAGTACGTCGCGTCGACAACCCTCAAGGACACTGACGCCTGGCAGAACTCGGTGCTGCTGCGCGGCGACGCCGTGGAGAGCGTCACGGCGCTGAAGTCGCAGCAGGGCCCCAACCTTGCGATCATCGGCAGCACGTCCCTGGTGCAGGCCCTGCATGCCGCCGGGTTGATCGACTCCTACACCTTGCTGATCCACCCTCTCGTGATGGGGACCGGAACCCGCCTCTTCGAGGACGGGACACCGTTGACGGAACTGGAGCTCACCAGTAGCGTCACCACCACCACGGGCGTTGTCATCGCCCAGTACTCCCGTCCCCTCACCCCTGGTCGCGCTGGACGCACGCCGCAATCTGCACGCGGTTGCCGACGCCGAGCTTCTCCAGGATCCGGCTGACGTGGGTCTTGACCGTTGTCACGCTGATGAAGAGCTCGGAGGCGATCTGCGCGTTGGAGAGGCCACGGCTGATGGCGCGGGCGACGCTGAGTTCCCGCTCAGTGAGTGCATCGGCCAGGCGTGGGGCATCGGGTCCGCCCTCGCGAGGAGCCTGGCGGGTGACGGCGTCCACGAGGTGTCCGATGGCCGCCTGGGACAAGATGGTGTCGCCTGCGGCGATCCGGTGCACTGCCTCCACCAGTTCGCGTGGCGGCGTGTCCTTCAGGAAGTAGCCGGTCGCGCCCAGACGCAGTGCCCGAGGGACGAGTTCGTCGACGTCGTAGGACGTCAGGACGACGACCTTGGTGGAGGGGTGGGCGTGAAGAATCTGCTCGGTTGCCGCCAGTCCGTCCATCTGCGGCATCCGGATGTCCATGAGCACGACATCGGGGTGGGTGTGCTCGACGATGGCCATCGCCGCAGCCCCGTCACCCGCCTCGCCCACGATCTCGATGGCCGGGTCCCCTTCGAGGATCATCCGCAGGCCGGCTCGAACAAGGGCTTCGTCGTCGACGAGGACGACACGTATGGCGGGCCTCACGTCGCCCATGGGAACCACGCCTCCAGGGTGAAGGAATCATCCGTTCTTCTGGTCCTCAGTGCGCCACCAGCGATGCGGACACGCTCATGCAG
Source organism: Arachnia sp. (assembly GCA_039929445.1). Classification (GTDB taxonomy): domain Bacteria; phylum Actinomycetota; class Actinomycetes; order Propionibacteriales; family Propionibacteriaceae; genus Arachnia. The sequence goes on from JBDSRF010000221.1 coordinate 22,826, forward strand.
GCCCGTCAGCCCGAATCCTGAGGCCACCGCGTGGCTAGAGGAAGGCATGGGTGGAAGCCGGTTGGTGATGCGGAGGAACAAGCGTTGTCCCGGAGCGCCGCCGAGATGGACTTTTGTGGGTTCCCCGGGCGCGTGTTTCCTCGTGTTCGTCAACGCCTCCTGGACCACTCGCTGCAGGTGAGCCCTGGAGGCAGGCGGCAGCGTGTCGATGGCTGGTGCCACGGAATCGTCAACTGTCATCGTCGTGGGGTTCCCGGCTCGGTGGCTGTCCTGCACGAGGAGTCGGAGAGCCTCAAGCGTCGACGGGGATGGCCTCGTGGTCGTGTCTGCGCCGTCGAGGTCGCGGAGTACCCCCAGGACCTCCCGGAGGTCGCTGGCCGCGAGGTGGGCGTTTTCGCGCACCACACCGGCAGTCGCCCTGGCGTCCTCCGGCGAGAGGTTGGTGCGGTATTCCAGCGCGCCGGCGTGGAGGGAGACCAGGGACAGCCGATGAGCCAGGGTGTCGTGCATCTCCCTGGCGATGCGTGTGCGCTCAGCCATGCGCGCACGCTCGACGGCGCCTGCACGCGTGCGTTCGGCTTGTTCCGCCCGCTCCTGAAGCACCTGGAGGAGTTCCCGACGTCCGCCGATGTACAGGCCGACGAGGACCACTACGGCACACACGACGATGCCGAGGAGCGCTGCTGCCCACCACGGTGGGTCGTCGGGGAACGAGAACACCCGCACGTTCACGAGGCCGGAGGCGAGTGTGGCGAGGCAGATGAGAATGATCTCGCCGCGCCGCCGCCGCGCCGACAGCGACACGACGGCGAGGGCTGCTGCGGGCGCGGCCAGGGACGAGAGGGCCGAGATGCCCACGATGATGCCGACGGTGAGCAGCGGCCGTCGGTGACGCAACGGATAGAGCCCGATGGCGACCAGACCAATAAGCAGGTCGAGAACCATCAAACCGGCGAGATCGTCCAGCGATCCACCCCTGGCGACGAGCGAGTCCTCGGTGTCCATCCACATGAAGACGAACACCATGATGCCCAGCACCACCACGAGCAGCATTCGCCAGAGCTGCCCCCACGCCTGTGGTGCGCCCGCGCGTTGATGGGCAGTTGAGGCTGGGGAGGACATGTCGTCGATCGTAGTGCGGGTGATCGGCGGCGCGGATCCTCCCTGGGGACGAGCCGGGGTCATCCTTCTGGTTGGTGACTCGGGTGCCCAGAGGTGATGTGGACACCGGGCTGGGCGCGTCAGAGTCATGACATGACAACCACCAGCAACATCACGAGACCTGTGACCACGACGGATGGCGCCTACCCGAATGTCGTCGGGGGAGTGGAGTTCCACCGACTGAGGAGGGCGCTCGGCAATCACCGATGGTGGAGGCCGATCCTCGTGGGTGCCCTTGCCGCGTTGATCTACGTCGCGGCGTTCCTTCTCGCCATGGTGGTGCTCGCGATCGCCGGCGTCGCGTTCCCGGGGTTCGAGCGCGTGATGGCCACGTTCCTGCAGGACTCGGACGTCATGGATCTCAGTGACCCCTTCATGTTCGCCTTCGCCATGGGAATGATCATCCTGGTGCTGCCCGCGCTGCGACTGGCCACCGCAATGGTGGGCGCCAGAGCGGTGGGGACGCTGTCCTCGGTGGTCGGACGAATTCGATGGCGGTGGTTCGCGCGGTGTGGCCTCGCCGCGATCACGATCTACGCGGTGGCGTACGGCACCCAGTTCATGGTGGCCGTTGCCCGGGGCGAATCACTGGCCCCGACGTGGGACATGCCTCGCGTTGCGGTCGCCCTTGTTCTCACACTGGTCCTGGTGCCGCTGCAGGCCGCGGCGGAGGAGTACGTCTTCCGCGGCTACCTCATGCAGACGATCGGTGCCTGGCTGCGCCATCCGGCGTTCGCCATCCTGCTCCCCGTCCCGCTGTTCGTCCTTGGGCACGACTACGGGCCGCTGGGGATGACCGACGTTGCCGTGTTCGCGATTGCCGCGGGCTGGCTGACCTGGCGCACCGGCGGACTGGAGGCTGCCATGGCGCTGCACATCGTGGGCAACGTCAGCGGGTTCTCCCTGGCTGCCGTGGGTCTCGTGGATCTCAGTGCCACGGAGGTCGGCGTGGGCTCCCTGGTGCTCTCCCTGCTCCTGACACTGGCCTTCACGGTGGTGGTGGCGCGGTTGGCCGGACGTCGTTCCATCCAGCGAACTGCGCCGATGACGTGACCGACCCGGACGGGATCAGACCGCTGACGGCGGATCTGCCTTCACGATGAAAGGGACCGCCGGGAGGGCGGCGCGAAGGGCGCGCTCGAACTGGCTGGGGTCGTCGGGAGTGATGAAGGGCGTGATCGATGCGCCGATGTCGACGGTGAACGCGGTGTCCTTGCCGGTGCGGCGGACGTCGAGGTTGGCCCAGTACTGGAGCGTCGTCGAGCCCCAGATCCGCCAGCGCCCACCCCAGGTGGTGAGGGGGAACCGGGTCACGACGCGGATGTTGGCCAGCGGTACGCGTTTGGCGCCGAACCATGGGAAGTAATAGCCCTTGATCGTCAACGTGTCGGCGTCCAGGGACAGGGTGCTGTCCTCGTACTGATTCGGCGTCATGTTCATCACCCTCTCGACCATTCAACACTCCAAGTCTATCCCCCCACCCGCGGCTGAATTTGGGAAGCACACTACGTTGCTTTGCCATCTAGTGTGCGTTACCATTTCTCCATGGAGATGATCGAGTCCTGGCCGCCACAGTGGCTTCGCGGCCCCCTGCCGCTCTGCGTCCTGCGGGCCGTGGAACGTGAAGCGGCGCACGGCTATGCGATCGCCACCAGGCTCGAGGAGATGGGGCTCGGGACCGTGG
>JBDSRF010000222.1:0-22731 GCA_039929445.1 Arachnia sp.
GGCGCGATCGCGGTGGGCGTCGGTGAGGTGGTGGGTGGAGAACAGCGCCTGGCGGTAGAGCTCCGCGAGGTCATCCAGTGCCGCGGCGTCGACGACGGCGTGGCCGAGGACCGCGACCGTGAACTCCTGCGACGTCTGCGCCGGACGTCGGACGATGCCGGAGTCCGAGGCCACACGCTCCAGCCGCCGCCAGCATTCGATGACGGCGCCGTCGACGGGGATGCCCTGCCGGAGCGACGCGACGGCGTCAGCAACGGTCCCCGCCAACTCCTCGTCATCGATCTCGGGGATCTCCACCTGATTCCCGTCCGGAGCGGCTGCCTGCCGCCGTTGCGTCCGGACCATCACGCCGGCGAGACGCAGGGCGAACCACGCGATCAGGGCGAGCACCGCGACGACAGCAACCGTGCGCAGCACGTCGCCGACCCACTCCGGGACCGTGAACGGCTTCTGCTCGGGGATGGGGAACATCGGCGACGGTGACGCGACGGTGCTGAAGCTGGGCTCAGGAGCAGGCTCGAAGGATGCGGTCGGGGCGGGACTGGGGAGGACCTCAACGAAAGCGGGGCGTGGGCTGGTTGCACCCAACGTGACGAGCAGGAGGACCACGAGGGCGAGAGCGGGGACGAGGAGGGGGGTCCCGCCTCTTCTCAACGGCGATGGGTCGCTCACAGGAAGTGAGTCTACGTACCGCGGCACGACCGTTGTCCCTCCTGCCCCCCTAGACGCACCACTTCCCCCGATGAACCCAAGGCCGCATCGCCGTCTTGGCAAGCCACGTAGACTTCAAATAGCTCCGGAGATGGAGGTCGGTTCGTGTGGTGGCTCGCGTGGTTGATTGCGGCGGTGGCCCTCGGTGTTGCTGAGGCCTTCTCCCTTACGTTGGCGTTCGGCATCTTCAGCGCTGCGGCCCTGCTGGCCGCCGTTGTCGCTGGCTTCGGTGCGCCCTGGGTCTTCCAACTACTGGGATTCGCCGCCGCGTCGATGCTCGGCCTGCTGGTGGTCCGGCCCATCGCACTGCGACACGCCTCCCAGCCTGCTCTCACCCGCGACGGGACCGACGCACTGATCGGCAGGACCGCCACCGTGCTGGAGGAGATCAGCGCCGAGCACGGGCTGATCCATCTCTCCGGTGAGGACTGGACGGCGCGGTCGCTGGACGACCAGCTCATCATCCCGGCAGGGGCGGCCGTCGACGTGATGGAGATCCAGGGTGCCACCGCCATCGTCTATCCGCGTGAGCTTCTGCCCTAAGGGCGAAAGGAAGTCGTGTCATGGAATTCTTCTTGGTGCCGATTATCGTCGTGGCGCTGTTGGTGGTCTATCTGGTCATGATGACCGTGAAGATCGTCCCGCAGGCCCACCGCTTCAACATCGAACGATTCGGCCGCTACCGTGTCACGCTCCAGCCCGGCCTCAACTTCATCATCCCCATCGCCGACCGGGTTCGCGACAAGCTCGACATTCGTGAACAGGTGTTCCCGTCGACGCCGCAGCCGGTGATCACCGAGGACAACCTGGTCGTGAACATCGACACGGTCCTCTACTACCAGATCACCGAGCCCCGCGCGGCGGCGTACGAGGTGGCCAACTACTTGCAGGCCATCGACCAGCTCACCGTCACCACGTTGCGCAACCTGATCGGCAGCATGGACCTGGAGCAGGCGCTCACGTCACGCGAGGCCATCAACGCCCAGCTGCGTTCAGTCCTCGACGAGGCCACGGGCAAGTGGGGCATTCGTGTCAACCGCGTCGAGATCAAGGCCATCGACCCTCCCGGCAGCATCAAGGAGGCCATGGAGAAGCAGATGCGGGCTGAGCGCGACAAGCGCGCCACCATCCTCCACGCCGAGGGCGAGCGCCAGTCGAGGATCCTCACCGCCGAGGGCACCCGTCAGCAGGAGATCCTGCTGGCCCAGGGCGAACAGCAGGCACGAATCCTGCGTGCCGACGGCGAGGCCAAGGCCATCGAGCGTGTCTTCCAGGCCGTCCACGCCAACGACGCCGACCCCAAGCTCCTCGCCTACAAGTACCTCGAAACACTCCCGGCGCTGGCCAACGGCCAGAACAACACGTTCTGGGTGATCCCCGGGGAGTTCACCGAGGCCATCCGAACCGTCACGGAAGCGTTCGGGGACAAGACACCCTCGGCGCCGCACCCGCAGGCGAGTCCAGTCGCCGACCTCGACCTCGCCGAGGCGGCACCTAGCGCGGACGAGACGCCACAGCTCGGATACGACGAGACGCTGGCGCTGGAACGCAACGGGCACCACGAGGAGCTCGAGTCCCTCGACGCAGTCCGGGCGGCAGACGAGGTGGCGCGCAGTGCGGAGGCTGCCGTGACCGAGGCCAAGGCCGAGGTGGAAGCTGTGGAGGCCGCCGTCACTCGCAGGCCAGTGACGGAGATGTGAGTCGGGGAAGAAGAACCCCACGGTTCACGGGGTGGAGCTAAGGAGATTCGAACTCCTGACCTCTTCCATGCCATGGAAGCGCGCTACCAACTGCGCCATAGCCCCGCTGTCGCCGAAGCAACTCGGCAATGTTAGCGCATGGCTCCGGCGACAGAGGTCAGCACCCTTCCGCAAGCGCGATCTCCGGGGCCCTTGCGCCGGCGACCCTCAGCCAGCGCTCGGTGTCGGTTCGCGCTGACTCGGGTGACCCGGCCAGCGACTCCAACGAGATGGATGAAACCGGCCAGTCGGTGGCGATGGAACCCGCGATCACGATCACTCTCGAACTCGCGGCTCCGAGGACGTGGCCCACCACCTTCCCGCCCAGCGACGTGGCGTCGAAGCGGCCCTCTCCCGTGATCACCACGTCGGCGGTTGCCAGCGCGTCGGGGAGCCCGCTGAGGCGCGCAACCTCCACCGATCCCGGGACCAGCGTCGCGCCCCACAGTGCGGCGAGGCCGTACGCCGCTCCCCCGGCTGCGCCCATGCCCGGGACGCTCGGGTCTGCTCCGAGTACCTCGGCCAATCGACCAAGGCCTGCCTCGAGTTCGTCCACCTGATGGGCGGCGGCACCCTTCTGCGGCCCGAAGACCGACGCGGCCCCCTCCGGGCCGAGCAGGGGGTTGTTGACGTCGGTGAGGAGGCGAACGCCTCCGACGGGTGGCCGCACCAGGTCATGGTCGTCGATCCACGCCAGTCGCCGGAGGGCTCCCCCGCCGTCGGGCAATGGCAGACCGGCATCGTCGAAGAGTTGCAGCCCCAGCGCCGCCAGCGCGCCCGTGCCGCCGTCCGTGGTGGCCGACCCCCCGAGGGCGATGGTGATCGACGTTGCTCCCTGCTCCAGAGCTATCCGGATCAGTCCCCCCACCCCGCGGGTGGTGGCGTTCATCGGGTCGGGTCGACCCATGAGCGGGAGACCGGCGGCCTGCGCCAACTCGATGACGGCATCGCCGGCGGGGAGGCTGAGCCAGTCCGCACTGACCCATCGGCCATCGGGACCGACCACCTCAGATGCGTGCCGCTCGGCGCCCGGAACCGCGTCGAGGGCGTCGAGTGTTCCCTCGCCCCCGTCGGCCAGAGGGACGATGACGATGTCGTCGTCAGGCCGGACGCTGCGCCACCCTGCCTCGATGGCGCGCGCCGCGTCCGTGGCCGTGCAGGTCCCCTTGAGCGAGTCCGGTGCAATGACCACGCGCATGGTGGGCCCCCTTCCGTCAGGCGCTGCTCGGCGAGCAGAGTGGCTCCCCCTGAGCGGAGTGGCTGCCAGTTTGTGACCCGGATTCCATGTCTGGGGATTCAACAGGCATAGTTGCATTGTGAGCCCTGAACTCGTGACCCTCACGCTAGTGGTCATCACGGCCCTGGTGTTCGACTTCACCAACGGATTCCACGACACCGGCAACGCCATGGCTACTTCCATTGCCACCAAGGCGTTGCCTCCGCGCACCGCCGTGGCGCTGTCGGCGGTCCTGAATCTGGTGGGGGCGTTCCTGTCCGTGGAGGTGGCACTGACCGTCACCAACGCCGTCATCAACATCCAGGACGCCACCGGGGCGCCGCGCCCCGAGTTCCTCGCCGACGGCGGGCAGGCTCTCCTCCTCATCGTGCTTGCCGGCCTCGTGGGCGGCGTCGTGTGGAACCTCCTCACGTGGCTACTCGGCCTTCCGTCGAGCTCCTCCCATGCACTGTTCGGTGGCCTCATCGGCGCCGCGATCGCCGGTCTCGGCGTCCAGGGCGTCAAGTGGGTCGGCGACGGCACCACGCTCGACGGCGTCGTGGGAAAGGTGATCCTTCCCGGACTGATGTCGCCGGTCATCGCGCTCATCGTGGCCACCATCGGCACGTCGATGGTCTACCGCATCACCAAGGGCGTTGCCGAGAAGTACCGCAACACCAGTTTCCGCTGGGGCCAGATCGGCTCAGCCTCGCTCGTGTCCCTGGCCCACGGCACCAACGATGCCCAGAAGACCATGGGCGTCATCACGCTCGCACTCATCGCCACCGGCCACTGGACGAACCTGTCCGCCGTGCCGTTCTGGGTGAAGCTGGCCTGCGCACTGGCCATCGCCGCCGGCACCTACATCGGTGGCTGGCGCATCATCCGCACGCTGGGGAAGGGCCTCGTCGAGATCGCCGCCCCCCAGGGCATGGCGGCCGAAGCCTCGTCCGCCGCCGTCATCCTCGCCTCCAGCCACCTCGGCTTCGCACTCTCGACGACCCACGTCGCCACAGGCTCCATCCTCGGCTCAGGCCTCGGCAAGAAGGGCGCCAAGGTCAACTGGAAAGTCTTCGGTCGGATGCTGCTGGCCTGGGGAATCACCCTCCCGGCTGCTGCGCTCGTGGGTGCGCTCATGTGGGTCATCGGACACACGTTGGGCGGGCTCTTCGGCGCCCTCGTGGTGTTCAGCCTGCTCCTCCTGCTGGCCGGTCTCATGTACTGGCATTCGCGCAAGAATCCCGTCGACTCCAAGAACGTGAACGACGACTGGATCCCCGAGGACCTTCGTCCCGAGCCCGTACTGGTGGGCGCCACATCGACCACCCCCGGCCCGGACGGGGCCACCCCATGAGCAACATCATCCTGGCGCTGGAAGGCGCATGGCAGGTACTTCTGGTGGGCGTCGTCCTGGGGGCCGGCCTCCCGACCGTCTTCGCCCTCGGCATTCGATCCCTGTCCTACGGGGTCGGCGGAGCCGCCGACATCGAGGCGCACGAACCCCATCTCGTCGGGAAGGTGATGGCGGGCGTCTGTTTCGCCATTGTGATTGGCGCGGTCATCACGGGCGTCGGCGCCATCGTGGCGTCGGGCTTCGGCTGGGAGTTCGGCTTCTAGGACTCCACGCATCAGCCGCCGGAGCCCACCGTGCTCCAGGGCTGACGGGGGTCGTGGACGGCGACCGCCAGGGTGGTGTCGCTCTGACCGTAGTACGCCAGCCAGCGGTCGCGAAAGAAGACGAGCCCCTCCACGAACGTGACGTTGGAGACGAGACCGTGGGTCTCCTCGAACGTCTGCGGCTTCAGCCACGGCTGCCGGAGGCTGGCCAGCACTTCGGTGGGGTTCTCCGGGTCGATGGCGATCTGCCCGCAGCGGTAGTCGACGTCCATCTTGTCGCCCCGAAAACGGCGGATGGCGCCGTTGGTGAGCATCACCAGCAGACCCGAGTCGGTGAGCACCGGGGAGGTGCCGATCTCGACGAGGTCCCGCTCGAACGTCCCCGCACCCGGAAAGTACATGGGCTCGTGGTGGGAGGTGCCCGGGGTCCAGTGGATGAGGTCGTCGCTGGTGGCCCAGTAGATGGCACCCTCCCCGAAGTACATCCACCACTTGCCCTGCATCTGGAACGGGACGATGACCCCGGCCTTGTTCCACGTGTGGTCCCAGGCCGCGAGGGTGGCGAAGGTGTCGAAGTCGGGGAACAGCGGCCCGTGCTTGGTCCAGGTGCGAAGGTCGGTGGACGTGGCCAGGCACAGCTGCGCCATCCACCGGTCCCAGCCGGTGTAGGTGAGGTAGTACGTGCCGTCGATGAAGACCACCCGCGGGTCCTCGCAGCCGAATCGTTCGTAGTCGTGCTCCGGGGACATGATGGGCGCCGATTCGCGCTCGAAGTGGAACCCATCGCTGCTGGTGGCCATGCCGATGTGGGAGACGATGTCGGCGGCGTGGGCGCGATACAGCAGCACCACCTTGTCGTCGATCACCAGCGCGGCCGGGTTGTACAGGTTGCTCGACTCCCACGTGTCCCCCACTGGACGCAGGATGGGGTTGTGTTCGTAGGGCTCGAACGGCCCCAGCGGGAACGTGGCGTGCTCGAAGATGGAGACGGTGGTCACGGGGTGATCTCCTCGGCGGTTGGCTCAACCCTTGACGCCGGAGCCGACGTCGGTCGATGTGAAGTAGCGCTGGAACAGGCAGAAGAGCAGCACGACGGGGAATGCCAGCACGCAGGCACCCGCCAGGATGGCCCCGTTCGGGTTGGCAGCCGTCTGGGAGACGTTGGTGATGTAGTTGGCCAGCGCCACAGCCAGGGGCTGCATGGTGACGTCCTTGGTGATGAGGAACGGCCACAGGAATTCGTTCCAGGGTCCGATGAACGTCACGAGAATGACGGTGACGAAAGCCGGCCTCACCAGCGGCAGGGCGATGGACCAGAGAGTCCTCAACTCGCTCGCGCCGTCGAGGCGCGCCGACTCGAAGATGGACTCGGGAAGCCCCAGGAAGAACTGGCGGAAGATGAACACGGCCGTGGTGTTGACGAGGAACGGCAGGATGATGCCGATGTGGGTGTCACCGAGGCCGTAGGTGCGGGTGAGGAGGACGTACAGCGGCACCATCAGCAACTGGAACGGGATCATCTGGACCAGCAGCATGGCAACGAACACCACGGAGCGGCCCCGGAAACGCAACCGGGCGGACGCGTAGCCGGCCAGCAGGCCGAACGTCAGGGTTCCCAGAAGCACGCCAATGGTGAAGATGGCCGAGTTCAGCAGGGCCGTCCCCAGCGGGACGCGCGAGTTGATGTCGCTGAAGTTGCCTGTGGTCCACCCGCCGACCGGGAACAGGCTCGACGGGTCGTTGGTGGGGTTCTCCTGGAACGCCCCGATCACCATGAAGTAGAAAGGGAAGATGAAGACCAGCGCCGCGACGGCCAGCGCCACGTACAGCAGCACGCGTCGTCCACGATCACTCATCGCCGCCCCCTCCGCCCACACGGTTGGCCAGCGTCGCCAGGATGCCGACGGCGATCACGAGGATGACGCCGATGGCTGAAGCGACATCGGGGTTCGTCTGTTGCAACGCCTTCTGGTAGATGAGGAGGACGGGGGTGGCCGACGCCCCGTCGGGCCCACCACCGTTGGTCAGCAGATAGGGCTCTGTGAAGAGGTTCGCACCGGTGATGATGGCCAGGATCAGCACCAGCACCGTCGCAGCACGCACGCCCGGCACCGTCACGTTCCAGAACTTCCCGATGGTGCCCGAGCCGTCGATGGAGGCCGCCTCGTACAGCTCCTTGGGAATGGCCTGCAGCGCCGCCAGGTACAAGAGGATGTAGAAGCCGAGTTGCTTCCAGGCCACGTAGATGGCGATGGACGGCATGGCCAGCTTCGAGTTGATCAACCACGACGGGTTCGGCGCCAGCGGACCCAGAATGCTGTTGATGAGCCCGCCCTGCGAGAAGAGCAGCAGCCACACCCCGATGAGGGACACGCTGGCCGTGACGTAGGGCACGTAGAACGCCACGCGGAAGACGCTCGCCCACCGGATCCCCGTGTTCAGCGCCGAAGCCAGGACGATCGAGAGAACCACAGTGACGGGCACGTTGATGACCAGGAAGATCAGCGTGTTGAGGAACGACCTCAGGACGGCGGGGTCGGTCAGCGCCGTAACGTAGTTCTGCAGCCCCACGAAGGGGTGCGGGACAGTGACGTTGGGCGCAGTGAAGATGTAGTCGTGGAATGAGATCCACACCGCCAACCCGAACGGGTAGGCGAACACGACCACCAGAAAGAGTGCGTACGGGGCGCTGAACACCATGCCCAACGGTTGCTTGCCCAGCACCCGCTCCTTCAGACTGCGGGGGCGGTGCTGTCCCCCCGAGACGTCATCGGATGGGCGCTGGGTCTCGGTCGAGGTACTCATCGTCCACCTACTTGGAGATGAGGTCGTTGACCGACTTCTCCGCGGCGGCCAGCCCGTCAGGGATGGGCGTGGTCCCGAAGATGACGGAGGCGGAGTACTTGTTCCGGAAGTCCTGCCACATCTCCACCGAATTGGCCACGTTGGGCACGTCGACCGTGCGCGAGGCCTGGTCGGCGAAAGCGACGTAGTCAGGGTTTTCCTTGAAGTAGTCCGGGTACGCCTTTTCGAGTCCGGGCCGTATCGGCATCTGTCCCGTGGCCTTGAGGAAAGCGCCGTCGTTCTCCTCGCTGGTGGTGTATTTCAGGAATTCCCATGCGGTGCCAGTTGCCTTGCAACTCGTGAACATCGAAATGTTCTTCGAGTCGGCGAACGTGTACGTCTTGTCCGCTGCAATCCCGTCCTTGGTGGGCACGGGCATGAACCCGTAGTTGATCTTCCCCTTGTACGACGCGATGGCCCACGGGCCGGCCATCTGCATTGCTGCAGTACCGGTGCCCATGGCGTCGTCGTTGGACTTCTCCTTGGGGGACACACCGTCGGCGTAGAGCGTGTGGAAGAACTCCCACACGGCCTTCCCGTTGTCGTCGTTGAACGTCGCCTTGCCATCCTTGACGAAGTTGGTGCCCCCGCTCTGGGCGATGTAGACGGGGTAGAAGTCGAACCACGGCTGGAAGAACTCGCTGGTGGGCGACGGCCAGATGGCCGCCTTGGCGGCACCGGAGGACACGATGGTCTTGGAGGCGGTGATGAACTTGTCGAACGTGTCCATGTCCGGCTTCTCGGGGTCGATCCCGGCCTTCTTGAAGAGGTCCTTGTTGTACATGACCATCACAGGGTTGGACTTCCACGGCACCTGGAAGAGTCCGCCGTCCTGGCCCTTGTAGCCGTTCAACAGGTCCCCGCTGCGCTTGCTGAGGTAGTCCTCGCCGTCCGCGAACGTCTTGAGGTCGATGAGGCCGCCCTGGCGCTCCCACTGGGGTGCCGCCGCGGCAGAGATGTTGTACACGAGGCAGGGGGCGGTGCCCGCGGTGATCGCCGCGGTGATGGCCTCCTCTGAGCTGGCGCCGGCGGGGATTTCCTGGGCAGTGACCATCTGGTCGGCGTGGTCCTTGTTCCACTGCTCGGTGACGCTCTTGCCCCACGCGAGTTCCTGCTCGTTGTTGGAGAACCACACGGTGATGGCCCCCGTCGCGGCGCTGGCCGACTCCCCCGGCTTACTGCTTCCCCCGCCGCCGCACGATGCCAGCAGGAGCGCAGTCACTCCCACCATGGCCGGAATTACTGTTCGCTTCATCATTGAAGTCCCCCTGTGTAGGCAATGCCCTTTTTTCGGATACTACGCCCGGGAGGGGCTCAAAGTGCGCCCCCTCTCCATATGATGATCAGATATTGCGGTCAACGCAGAGACGCGTTTCGCATTCCCCGACGAAAGCAGGTCAATGATGACCACCACCGATTCCCGATTCCGCCAAGGTATTTCCCTGTGCGTGGCGGCGATCCTCATCCTGGTGGGCGTCGGTACGTCGCCAGCGAACGGGGATCAGAACGCTGCTGCGGTCCAACCCCTGACCAACCTCGCCCACATCAATTTCCTGGGCGACACGGTGACACCGCCGTCGCAGCCGGGTCACTCGACATACCGGCAGGGACAGGAACCCGGCGTGGGTGTGCTGTGGACCTACGCGGACCGCCGTGACGGCGGCGTCTACGCGCGGGTGGGAGGCGGGCCCTACGATGCGGCCACCAACACCTGGGGTCAGGGCGCCTTCAACACTGACGACCTCACCCGCGCCGCTGTCGTGTACCTCCGCCACTGGAAATCCACCGGCGACGCAGCGAGCAGGGACCGCGCTTACGAACTGCTGCGCGGCGTCACCTACATGCAGACCACCACGGGTGAGAACGCCGGCAACGTCGTCCTGTGGATGCAGCCCGATGGCAGCCTCAACCCCAGCCCGACGCCCGTGGAACTCCCGGACCCCAGCGACTCGGACGAGTCGTACTGGCTGGCCCGCACCGTCTGGGCGCTCGGTGAGGGGTACGAGGCGTTCGCCTCGTCGGATCCCGCGTTCGCCGCGTTCCTGGAGGACCGTCTCGGGTTGGCAGTGACAGCGCTGGAGCGGGCATCACTGTCGCGGTACGGACAGTGGGAGATCTCCGACGGGGTGAGGGTCCCGGCCTGGTTGATCATCGACGGGGCCGACGCCACAGCGGAGGCAATGCTGGGGTTGGCAGCCTACGCCAGCAGCAGTCCCGCGGACAGCGCACTGGAGGCGCGCGTGAGCGTGGCGCTCGAGCGCTACGCGGATGGGGTGGCGGCCATGTCGGCCGGCGATTCGAGCCACTGGCCCCTCGGGGCAGTGGTGCAGTGGACACACTCGCGGTCGCTGTGGCACGCGTGGTCCTCGCAGATGCCCGCAGGCCTGGGTCGCGCCCACCAGGCCCTGAACTCCCCCGACCCTGCGCTGCTGACCGCGGCGCTGACGGATGCGGCAGTCTTCACTCCCTACCTGCTCACCTCCACCGGTCCCATCAACGGGTGGCAGCCCGCCCCCACCGACATCACGCAGATCGCCTACGGGATCGACTCCCGGCTGCAGTCCCTGCTCACGCTGGCCGACGTGGCGGATCGCCCCGGGCTGGCTTCCGTGGCAGCCATGACGGCGTCCTGGTACTTCGGCGCCAACCGCGCCGCCGCGTCGATGTACGACGCGGCGACCGGCGTCACCTTCGACGGGTTGAATGCCGACGGCGTGGTCAACCAGAATTCCGGGGCCGAGTCCACGATCCACGGCCTGCTGTCGATGATCGCGCTGGACGCACACCCCGACGTTGCGGCCGCCGCACAGGCCATGACGAAGCTCGGTACGCAGGACGGCATCGCGGTGGCCGAGGCCGAGGCGGGTGTCGCCGGCGGCGGCGCCACCGTGGTCACGCCGGAGTCGTCGTGGACGGGAGAATCGGCATGGAGCGGCGGCTCCTACCTCCAGATGCCCGACGGCGCCACAGGAACATGGCAGGTGGCGGCCTCCGACCAGCCACGGCTGGTCCTCCCCGTCGTCGACCTCGTGGAGGCGCGGTCCGTGATGCTGGACTGGTCCACCGGGGGCACGTCCCTCGGTGCCGTGGACACAGGCGCGGGTGGGGCCCAAGGCGTCACCGACGCGCCGGGGTCACTCGTGCCCGTGACGTTGCAGGGGTTGCTGCCAGCGGGCGCCACGGAGCTGACAGCGGTCGCCTCCGGTGGTGGCGAAGCGGCGAAACTGGATGCCGTGCTGCTGATTCCGGTGGTGTCCCGGCTGGTGCTGAGCGGAGGCGGGCGGCAGACCACCCTCCTGCACAACGCAACGGACGAGGTCCGGACGGGATCCGTTGAGCCGGTTGGTGTGGGGGGCCTCATCTGGAGTTCCTACGACCGCACCGGTCAATTGGTCGAGGTCGGTGTGGGCGGTGCAGTGGTCCTGCAACCGCAGGGCTTCGCCATAGTCGGCGACGCCCCCGCAACGACACCGACACCGTCAGCCACACCGTCAGCCACACCGTCGCCGTCGCCGTCGCCGTCGCCGTCGCCCACACCGTCGCCGTCAGCCAGCGCCTCGCCCAGCCCCAGCGCACGGCCCACGTCGGTGCCGAGTTCCGCCAAGCCCACGCACAGGCCGACGACGAGGCCGCCGCGGCTGCCGTCGACGGGCGACTGAGCTGGTGTGGGGATCCGCCCATGGGCGGCCCTACGTGACCAGTGCTCCGGCAGCGGCCCGGGCGGCGGCCGGGAGTGCGGCGAGGATCCTGCCCATGGCCTCGTCGTCGTGCGAGGCCGAAAGGAACCAGGCCTCGAAGGCGGACGGCGGGAGCGCGACCCGCTGGTCCAGCATGGAGTGGAAGAAGCGGGCGAACGCCGCAGTGTCCTGCGCCCGGGCGTCGTCATAGTTGAGGACCGCGCCGTCACGGAAGAACACCGAGAACAGGCTGCCGGCGTTCTGCACCACGTGCGGGACGCCGGCTGCCGTCAGTGCCTCTCCGACGGCCGCCTGCAACTCCGCGGACCGACGGTCCACGTGGGCGTAGACGGAGTCGTCGGCCAGTCGCAACGTGGTGATGCCGGCGGCCGTGGCCAGCGGGTTCCCCGACAGCGTGCCGGCCTGGTAGACGGGCCCCACGGGGGCCAGTAGCTCCATGACGTCGGCACGGCCGGCGAGGGCGGCCAGCGGCATGCCACCGCCCACCACCTTCCCGAAGGTGAAGATGTCAGGCGTGTAGGTGGGGTTGAGGGTGCCCGCCTCGACGCCCCACCACCCGGCGGGGCCCACGCGGAATCCGGTCATCACCTCGTCGAAGATCATGAGCGCCCCGTGCTCGGTGGTGACCCTGCGGATGTCCTCGTTGAAGCCGGTCACCGGCGGCACCACACCCATGTTGGCGGGTACTGCCTCGGTGATCACGGCGGCGATGCGCGCCCCCTGCAGCGCGAACGCCTCCTCGAGTGCGGCGACGTCGTTGTAGGGCAGCACGATGGTTTCGGCGGCGGTGGCGGCGGTGACCCCGGCGGAGCCGGGCAGGCCCGCGGTCGCGAGACCGGAGCCGGCCGCAGCGAGCAGGGCGTCGCTGTGCCCGTGGTAGAGGCCGGCAAACTTGACGATGAGGTCGCGACCGGTGGCCCCACGGGCCAGTCGGATCGCGGTCATCGTGGCCTCGGTGCCCGTGGACACGAACCGTACGCGCTCGGCCGCGGGTACGCGGTCCCGAATGAGTGTGGCCAGGTCCACCTCGGCGGAGGTGGGGGCCCCGAACGACAGGCCGCGCGCGGCTGCTGCCTGCACCGCGCCCACCACCTCGGGATGGGCATGGCCCAACAAGGCGGGTCCCCAGGAGCAGACGAGGTCCACGTAGTCGACCCCGTCGACGTCGAACACGCGGGGCCCCTCGGCGCGGGCCACGAACACGGGAGTGCCGCCCACGGACCCGAACGCACGCACGGGCGAGGAGACCCCGCCGGGGATGATGGCCTTCGCCCGCGCCATCAGCTGATCCTGTTTCACGGTCGTTCTGTTCACTTCAGCCACCCGGCCAACTCCTTCGCCCAATACGTCAACACGATGTCCGCCCCGGCCCGCACGATACTGCCCACCGACTCCTCGACCGCTGCCCGTCGGTTGATCCAGCCGCGCTCGGCGGCGGCCTCGACCATGGCGTACTCCCCCGACACCTGGTACGCCGCCACCGGCACCTCGGAGATCGCGGCGACGTCGGCGAGCACGTCAAGGTAGTGGCTGGCGGGTTTCACCATGACCATGTCGGCCCCCTCGGCCAGATCAAGGCGGGTCTCGCGGAGCCCCTCACGGCGATTCCCGGGATCCTGCTGATAGGTCCGCCGGTCCCCCTCCAGCGTGGACGCGACCGCTTCACGGAACGGCCCGTAGAACGCCGACGCGTACTTGGCGGCGTAGGCGAGGATGGCGACGTCGTCGTGCCCTGCGGCATCCAGCGCCTCGCGGATCACGGCCACCTGGCCGTCCATCATTCCCGACGGCGACACCACGTGCGCCCCGGCAACGGCCTGTGCCACCGCCATGCGGGCGTACAGCTCCAGGGTGGCGTCGTTGTCCACGCGACCGCTCGTATCGAGGACGCCGCAGTGCCCATGGGTGGTGAACTCGTCGAGGCAGGTGTCCACCATGACAACGAGGTCATCGCCGACGGCCCCCCTCACGGCGGCGACGGCCCGCTGGCCCATACCCTCGGGCAGCCAGCCGTGCGTTCCGAGCTCGTCCTTGTCCTTGTCGTCGGGGACACCGAACAGCATCACGCCCCCAAGCCCCGCGTCGACGGCTTCCCGTGCGGCAACGGCGACGGAGGCGAGGTCGTGGCGCACCACGCCTGGCATCGAGGAGATGGGGGCGGCGTCCTCACCCACAAACATTGGCCACACCAACTGGCCAGGGAGCAGTCGGGTCTCGGCAACCAAGCGACGCATGGCCGGGGTGGTGCGCAGGCGGCGCGGGCGGATGGTGGGGGTCATGCCTGGCCCTTCGTGAGGAGGTCGGTGAGGGAGGCCACGACGGCCTCCGGGTCCTGGCTGGGCACCACCGCGGTGGGGACGCCCAGCTCGGCCAGCACAACTGCCGTGGGCTGCCCGAAGGCTAGGACGCGGGTGGCGGGCGGCCAGCCGAGCAGGTCGTTGATGGCGCGGGCGATGGAGCCCGAGGTGACCAGCACGGCGTCGAATTCGCCCGCATTCCAGCGGTCCCACAGGGTCGCGCTCGGGCGACGCACGGGATCGACGGTGTAGATGGGCAGCGCCTCAGCGTCCCACCCCTTGCGAAGAAGACCGTCCACCAGTTCCGGGGACGACAGGGCGGAGCCGGGCACGGCGACGCGACCGGTGCCCCCGGGGAACACGCGCAGCAGGTCGGCGGCGCTGGCAGGACCATCCGGAACCAGGTCGACGGTGTAGCCGGCGGCCTCCAGTGCATGGGCCGTGGCGCGGCCAACGGCGGCGACGCGTGCGCCCTCGGGGATCCGCCAGCCGATCTCGGTCATCGTCGCGACGGTGCGGGCGGAGGTGACAGCCACCCAGTCGGCACCCTCAAGCGTGCCGGTGGACGCCACGGTGCGGCGCTGGATCAGCGGCTCGCAGAAGACCGACGGGCCCGCCGCCTCGATGGCGGCGCTCAGTGCGCCCTCCTCCCGTGGCAGGAACACCCGGGCGTCGCGCAGCTGGGTGCCGCGCGGCCAGAGGTCACCGCCGGCGTGAACGTCCTGCCGGATGTC
The DNA here is from genome assembly GCA_039929445.1 of Arachnia sp. Classification (GTDB taxonomy): domain Bacteria; phylum Actinomycetota; class Actinomycetes; order Propionibacteriales; family Propionibacteriaceae; genus Arachnia. Next base: position 14,857 of record JBDSRF010000222.1, read on the forward strand.
GCGGAAGATGTTCTCCTGCGTGGTCTCGGGCGCGTCGTCGTGGAGCTCCTCCAGTCGGGAGTCGCGTGACGCAGAGATGTCGCAGATGTCGCCGGCGCCGCGGATCACGAGCTCCTGGGCAATCCACTGGCCAGCGGCCTCCGGCGTGGAGACGGACACCGACAGGATCAGGCTTCGGCTGCCGTCGAGGGCGAACACACCGCCGGTGAGGTGCGGCGTGTCGGGTTCGTCCTCGCCGACGGCGTCACTGGCGCCGCCTCCACCCCGCGAGCGGTCGCTGAGTGTGCGGGCGGACGGACCGGCGCTGAGCGCAGCCGACGGCTGACCGGCCCCCACCGTGCGGGTGGACGAGTCGCCCCCCACGGACAGCGCGGCTGTACCGAGGGCGCCGATGGGTGCCGCGCAACCACCGCCGAGGGCCTTCAACAGCGCCCGTTCCGCAGTGACGGCGGTCCGCGTGTCGGCGTGGTCCAGCGCCCGGAGTGCGGCAATGACCTCGACGTTGTCACGGCGGCATTCCAGCGCGAGCGCCCCCTGCCCGGGCGAGGGCAGGATGTCCAGCATCTCCGAGATACGGCCCTGCAGGCCCAGACGGTTGAGCCCGGCTGCCGCCAGCACCACGGCGTCGAGATCGCCCGTCGCGACGCGGGACAGGCGGGTGTCGATGTTGCCGCGGATGTCCACGTACTCCAGGTCGGGCCGGATGGCGCGCAGTTGCGCGATGCGGCGCGGCGAACCGGTGCCCACCCTCGCCCCCATGGGCAGCTCGGTGAGCCGACGGTCGTCGCGCGAGACCAGGGCGTCGCGCGGGTCCTCACGCTCGGGGATGGCCGCGATCACAAGGCCGGGGACACCGTCGACGGGAAGGTCCTTCAAGGAGTGGACCGCGAAGTCGCATGCGCCCTCCAGCAGTGCCCGGCGCAGTTCCGCGGCAAACACGCCCAGACCCGCCATCGCGGTCAGCGATCCGCGTGCCCTGTCGCCGCGGGTGGCGATCCGCACCAACTCCACGTCGTGGCCGAGTGCCCGCAGCGCGTCCGCCACGTGTGTGGACTGGGTGACGGCCAGGGAGGACCCCCGGGTTCCGAGCCTGAGCATCATGCCACCACCTCCTTTGCCGCCGCGACGACAGCCGCGATGCCGTTGCCGGCCACCCACGCCCCTGTCACTGCGAGGCCGTCGAGGCGCGCCAGGCGCAGCCTCAGCGCCGTGAGCTCGTCGGTCGGCATGGCCGTCGGCATCTCCCAGTCAAGCACTGCGAAGTCGAGGACCTCGCGCTGCTCCAATGTGACGCCGAGCAAGAGTGACGCATCGGACAGTGCCTGGGTCAGGGTCGGGGAGCCCGCGTAGGCGAGTCGCAGCACGTGGTGACCGCCAACACCGGCCCACGGCCATTTGAGGGAGTAGTGGGTGAGGGCGCGCGCCACCAGGCGCGGATCGCGACGCCCGACGATGACCCCGGACCCCACCGGCCCCGAGGCAAGACCGGGATGGCGCAGCGACAGCAGCGCCTGGAAGCTGGGATGGGTGGGCGGCACGTCGAATTTCACGCCCAGCGGCGCCAGGAGGCGGGCGGCGGCCAGTGCCCCCACCGCCAGCAGGACCCGGTCGCCACGGACGGGCCCGGAGCGGCTGCGCAGCTCCCAGCCGTAGCCGTCGTGGTGCAGTTGCTGCACGGGGAGTCCCGTGTGGAGCCGACCCCCCAGCCGCTGGATGTCGGCGGCCAGTGCGTCGACGAGCCGGAACAGTCCACCGACGGGCTGGGCGACGGCGGCGGTGCCGGGCTGCCTGATGGCAGCCACTGCCGCCACAAGGGAACCGTGCTCCCGCATGCCGGCGCGGAGCCCGGGTGCCGTCTTGTCCACGTCCATGTCGTACGGGGATCGGCCGTAGACGCCACGCGTCACAGGCTCCACCAGTTTCTCCACCACCGCGTGCCCGAGCCGCGCCTCCACGAGGGGGCCCAGCCGCGTCTCGTCCGCAGCGACTTTCCCACCCATGCGTACGTCGAGGGCAGCCACCGCCAGTTCGTCGACGCTCAGCGCGCCGGTCATGGAGGGGTCCTCCAGACTCCCCGGGATACCGAGCACACCATTGGCCATGGGCCAGCGGTGTGGCGCCTCGGGCCACCAGATGTGGGGCTGGCCCTGCGGCTCCGCCACCTCCAGGCCGAGTTCGGCGCACAGGTCCGTCACCACACTGGTCCGCAGGGCGAACGCCTCCGCACCGCCGTCGACGAGCGTGCCGCCCACGGGCTGACGCGCCACGAGACCGCCCGGGAAGTCCTCGGCCTCGAAGATGTCCACCGATTCACCGGCGAGCAGGAGGTCGCGCGCGGCCACGAGGCCCGCGAGCCCCGCACCGACGACAACCGCGCTCACAGGGAGTGGATGAGGTCGACGAGGCGTGTCAGCACCTCGGGGTCCGTGGTGGGAGGCACACCGTGCCCGAGGTTGACGACGTGGGCCGGGGCCACCCGTCCACGCTCGACCACGTCGCGAGCGTGCGCCTCGAGCGCGTCCCAGCCGGAGGACAACAGTGCCGGGTCGATGTTGCCCTGCAGTGGCAGGCCCGGCAGCACGTCGGCGGCCTCGTCGAGCGGTGTGCGGTAGTCGATGCCCATGGCCTCGACTCCGCAGGCGGCCATGTCCCGCAGCAGGTGTCGGGTGCCGGTGCCGAAGTGGATGCGCGGCACCCGGCCCTCAACGCTGGCGAGAGCCGCAGCGGAGTGCGGCGCGACGTGCTCCACGTAGTCGGCGCGGGACAGGGAGCCTGCCCACGAGTCGAACAACTGCACCACCCGGGCCCCCGCCTCCACCTGCACCTTCAGGAATTCCCCCGAGATCCGGCCGCACCACTCCAGGAGCCGGCGCCACGACTCCGGATCGGCATGCATCATCGAGCGGGCAGCAAGGTGGTCGCGGGTGCCGCGACCCTCCACCAGGTAGGCGGCAAGGGTGAAGGGCGCTCCGGCGAAACCAATGAGCGGGGTGCGCTCCCCCAGCTCGCGGCAGACCAGCGCCACGGCCTCAGAGATGGGGCTCGCGTCGTCGATCTCATGGGCCACCAACGCGTCCACGTCGGCGGCGTTCCGAACGGGATGTTCGATAACGGGACCGACATTGGCGACGATGTCCACACCCACCCCGGCCAGCTTCAACGGGGTCATGATGTCGGAGAAGAAGATGGCCGCATCCACCCCGTGCCGCCGCACAGGCTGCAGGGTGATCTCCGCGGCCATTTCCGGGCGCAAACAGGCATCCAACATGGCGACGCCGCGTCGCAGGTCCCGGTACTCCGGCAACGACCTCCCGGCCTGACGCATGAACCACACGGGAAGTCGCTGGGGGCGCTGACCGGACAGGGCCTGGAGCAGCAGGGGCGCATCTATGGAAGTCACGGGTTCGATTCTGCCTCATTGGGAAAATGGTGGTTCACTGGGCTCATCGTGAACCTGCGCATCCTCTCAGTCCAACACGACCGCCATGGCCTGGCGGAGGTGGAACACACCTCCTCAGACGCCCCTCAACTCACCGACGCCCTGCGCACGCTGCGCGGCGTCCACGGCGTGGTGACGCTGGCCACCTGCAATCGCGTGGAGCTCATCATCGATGCCCCGGACCTCACGACCGCGCACGCGCTGCTGCGGCTCGCCCGCGTCGGTGACAGCACGCCCGGCTGGGATGTCCACGAGGGCGACGAGGCACTCGCCCACCTGTTCCGGGTCGCGTCCGGACTGGAGTCCATGGTCGTTGGCGAACGCGAGATAGCCGGTCAGCTCCGGCGTGCCCTGAACGCGGCCCAGGACGACGGGCACGCCAGCCCCGACCTGACGATGTGCGTCGAGGAAGCGCTGCGCACGTCGCGCCGCATCGCCCGCGAAACATCCCTGCACGCCGCCGGCCGCTCCGTGGTCTCCGTGGGACTCGACATGCTCGGGACGCGGGACTGGACGCAGCAGCGTGTCCTGGTGGTGGGAACAGGATCCTTTGCCGGTGCCGTGGTGAGCGCAGCCCGGGCCCGCGGCGCCCGCCACCTGAGCGTCCATTCCACCTCCGGCCGCGGCCATGCGTTCGCCGACTCCCACGGCCTCGCCGCCGTCGACGACCTGCCAGCGGCGCTGCACTATGCCGACGTGGTGGTGACCTGCCGCGGCACCGGCGGTCACGTCATCACGGCCGACATGTTGACCTGCCCGCGCCCCGTCGCGGTCCTGGACCTGTCGCTCCATCGGGACGTGGCCCCCGAAGTACATGGCCTGCCGCACGTCACGGCCATCGATCTTGCACACATCCAGCGCGACGTGGCCCCGCGCTGGAGCAAGGATTCCGTCCGTGCCGACGAACTCATCGCCGAGGGCGTCGCCAGCGCCCAGGCCAGGATGCGCTCACGCCTCGTCGACCCCGGCGTCGTGGAACTGCGCCACACCCTGCTGGAGCTCGTGTCCGACGAGGTGGAGCGGTTGCCGCAAGGCAGGCCGCTGGATCGCGACGAGTGCGCCCATGCGCTGCGACGGCTCGCCACCCGACTGCTCCACGTGCCATCCATCCGGGCGCGGGAGGCCGCCGAGGCCGGGCGTGCCGAGGAGTACCTCAACGCCCTGCACGAGCTCTACGGCATCTCCCCGCGCGACGACCTGAACCCCGACGACCTCGAGTCGCAGCACTGCCCCGTCACCGGGCTCGCGCTCGACGACCTCGAACCCCATCCCCGACTGGAGGCCATGTGACCGCCGACCTGAGTCCCTACACCGCCGTGCTGATCGCCTCCTACGGCGGCCCGAACGAACCTGAGGACGTGCTGCCCTTCATGCGCAACGCGACCGCGGGACGAGGCATCCCCGACGAGCGTCTGCTGGAGGTCTCCGAGCACTACACGATGTTCGGTGGCCGCTCCCCCATCAACGAGCTCAACGCCCGCCTCCTGGACCACATCCGGGCCGAGATGGATCGCCGCGGCCTGGACGTGCCCGTGGTCATCGGGAACCGCAACTGGGTGCCCTACAACGCCGAGACCGTTGGCCAGCTTGCTGCAGACGGGCACCGTCGCATCCTCGGCATGGCCACGTCCGCGTACGGCTCATACTCGGGCTGCAGGCAGTACCGGGAGGACATGCAGTCGGCGGAGGCAAGCACGGACGGCGTCGTGTCCATCGACAAGATCACGCCCTACTCCGACCGGGACGGCTTCGTGAACGCCAACGCCCGCTCGCTGGTGGCAGCGGTGCGCGAGCTGCGGCAACAGATCGGCGACGACGCACTCCGCGTCCTGTTCGTCACCCACTCCATCCCCATCAGCATGAACGCCGCCTCCGGCATCGTCCGCGGTACCTACGAGAAGCAGCACCTGCGGGTGGCCGCTCGCGTGGCCGCCATCGCCTCCGAGGAACTCGGCGAGACACTCGAGTGGGAGCTGACGTACTGCTCCCGCTCCGGCCCGCCGCAGGTCCCGTGGCTCGAGCCAGACATCAACGACCGCATGGCCGAGGTCAAGGAGGAGGGCACCGTCGCCGGTGTCGTCGCAGCTCCCATCGGGTTCCTCAACGATCACATGGAGGTCCTCTATGACCTCGACACGGAGGCCCGCGCCGCCGCCGCAGAACTTGGGCTGCCCTACCAGCGTGCCGCCACCGTGAACGACGACCCCGAGTTCCACGCCCTGCTCGTGGACCTGCTCCTGGAGCGGGCCGCCGCCGCACGGGGCGAACTCGACGACGCCACCTGCGCCGCCCAGAGCTGCCCCGTCGACTGCTGCAAGGCACCCCCGCGCCACACCCGCCCGACCTCGAACACCCACACCGCTGAAGGAGTCACCGCATGACCGTCCACCCCAGCCGCGACGCCCGCGACGAGACCGATGTCGACATCGAGGCCATCAACGCCATGCCGTTGTACGCCATGTACTCGGTGTTCAGGACCGCATCCCCGCTGACGGATGGGGCGGGCCCCGGCGCGCTGCAGGCCGACATCGAGGCCACCGGCGTCACCGTCCGCGGCTTCTACGACGTGGGCGGATTCCGGGCCGACGCCGACCTCATGGTGTGGACGACCGCGCACGACCCGGCCCAATTGCAGGCCGCCTACCACGCCATCCGCACCAGCGGCCTCGGTCGGTTCCTGGAGCCCGTCTGGTCGGTGATGGGCGTGCACCGCCCCGCCGAGTTCAACCGCCTGCACGTGCCGTCGTGCTTCGCCGGCTTCGCGCCCCGCCCGTGGCTGTGCGTGTACCCCTTCGTGCGCAGCTACGAGTGGTACTACCTGGACAACGAGCACCGCTCCAAGATGCTCTACGAGCACGGCATGGCCGGGCGTGAGTACCCCGACGTGGTCGCGTCCACACTGTCCAGCTTCGCGCTCAACGACTACGAGTGGATCCTGGCGTTCGAGGCCGACGAACTCCACCGCCTGACCGACGCCATGCGGCATCAGCGCTCCGTTGAGGCGCGCCTGCACGTGCGCGAGGAAACGCCGTTCTACACCGGTCCGCGTGTGGAACTGTCTGAGTGGATGTCCCGCCAGCCGACGGCGTGAGCGATTCCACACTCCGTGGCGGAGAGACTGATCTGACGGTGCTGCTCTCCAGCATGGAGCCCGAACTCATCCCCGGAGAGTTCGTGTTCGTCAGCACCGCAGGTGTGCAGGCACCTTCCGGGCTGGATCCACTGGCCAGCGTCGTTGAGCCGGAAGGCCTGTCTCTCGTACTCACACGGGAGCAGGCCGACGAGGCAGGGCTCTCCTACGACTTCGTTGCGGCCTGGATCACCCTCCGGGTGAATTCGTCGCTGGCCGCCGTCGGTCTGACTGCCGCCGTCAGCACGGCGCTGGCCGGGGCCGGGATCAGTTGCAACGTCATCGCCGGACGCCATCACGACCACCTACTCGTTCCCCACGAGCACGCGGAAGAGGCGCTCGCGATCCTCTCCGACTGGCCACCCGCGCACGCTCAATGACCCCTCGGCCCGTCGCCGGGCACCCCCCTTTGTTCCCTGACACGAAAATCGAATCTGAACCGTCGCTGACCAGGGCTTCCGCTTCACGCTGGATGAGCCATTTTCACCACCCACGGCGGCGCGAAGCGCCCTGAAAAACTCACTTGAAAGTGAAGCTTTCCCCACCCACGGTGCCGGAACGGCCGAAGAGCTGAGTAGCCCAAGCGACGAAGTCGCCGGGCGCCCCCCATTTGTTCCCTGAGTAGCCCACGCGACGAAGTCGCCGGGCGTATCGAAGGGCTTCCTTCACGTCAGGGGCCCTTCGATACACCGCCATTCGTCCCTCATGGGCGGCACTCAGGGAACAGATACCCGCCAGCTTCCATCGGTGATTTGTGTGGGTTCGAGAAGTATGTGAGGAAAATAGCTCACCCGTTCAAAAATGTCAGTGGTGATCCGTAGAGTCTTTTCATGGAGCAGATGCGGCGGACCACAGCGGAGGCACTCACCGTGCTGGACGCTGTGATGTCGTCGATTGACCATGATGAGCGGGCCCATCTCTCGGCCCCCGAGCGGCTCGTGTTGATGAAGCGGGCCCGGAGTTTCCAGGATCGTGCCGTGTCACTGGCGTGCGTGCTCACCGACGAGGCCTCACACAGTTCGGTGGCCGCCACCGGCACCCCCATCACCTCCCTCATCGGGCTGGAGGAAGGACGCGACAGTGGCGACGCGGCCAGGCAGGTGTTCCAGGCACGCGACCTGGCCAGGCACAAGGCGGTCAAGGATGCGGCGCTTGCAGGGACGGTGTCCTCCAGGCACGCGGCCGCCATCGGTAAAGGGATGGCGCAGCTGCCTCCCGAACTCAGCACTGAGCAGAAGGCACGTGCGGAGCAGGCCTTCCTGGACCGGGCGAACAAGAACACCCCCAAACGGCTGGCGGAGTTGGC
>JBDSRF010000223.1:0-22373 GCA_039929445.1 Arachnia sp.
GGCGGCGACGACGCGAGGAAGGCCCTTCTTGACCTCCACGGCGGCGCGCATGACCTGGGCCATGGAGGGCTTGGCCGTCCTGGGGGCGGGGGCCAGGCCCTCGCTCTCGATGCGGCGGAGGTGGCGCTTCACGGTGGAGACCGAACATCCGACGCGGGCCGCAATGGCGCTGAGCGGCTCGTTGGGGTTGGCCATGCGCAGACGATGGATCTCGTTGCGATCGAACTGGCGTCCCGAATTGACGCCGGCGTAGGAGTCGAAGTCGTCATCGGAGACGACGACACCCAGCCGGGTGCGGATCTCCTGGCGCTGCCGCTTCGTGGTGCCGGCGACGAAGCCGCTGACGTCGAACTTGGTGATGGCATTAGTGAGGCACTGTGCCTGCAGGGGGCAGCTTGCACACAGCTTCTCGGCCTGCGCGCGGAGCATGGACTGTTCGCGACGGTTGGTCTGCTTGCTGGCGGGCTGGGTGTCATCGAGCAGCGGGTGCAGGAACACGTTGGTGTAGGTCATGCAAGGTGTCTGCGTCTCATTGACCGTCATGTTGTCCCCTTCAAGTACGTACCGGGCAGTGGTTCGACCCGGGTAGCGATTACCGTTGCTATCAAGAGTGTCGGAAATACTCGGGGCGCAACAGACCCTTTGGTGTGGAGTCCTACCCGACTTCTCTGGGTAGCGATTACCCACGGCCCTGAGTTCCGGTACTCATTGACCGGGCAGCGAACCCATGTCCTCTCCGGCAATGAAGCCGCTAATGGGGCGGTATTTGACGAATGTGGCGCACCGCAGATCACGGCCCTCTCTGCCACACCCCAATGGGTGAATCCGCCCATCCTTGGGCGTGGCCGCTAACGTGGGGGATGACCATTTCGGCCGAGTATCGCGAAAAAGGTGAACAATGGAATATCGCAAGCTGGGGAACTCCGGTTTCAAGGTGAGCGCCGTCACGTACGGCAACTGGCTCACGCATGCCTCGCAGGTGGAGAACGACAGGGCGAACGCCTGTGTGAAGGCGGCGCTCGACGCCGGCATCACCACGTTCGACACCGCCGACACCTACGCCAACACGGCCGCCGAGGTGGTTCTTGGTGACGCTCTCAAGGGCTCCCGACGCGAGTCGCTGGAGATTTTCACCAAGGTGTACTTCCCGACGGGCCCCATGGGTGCCAACGACACCGGGCTGTCCCGCAAGCACATCATGGACAGCATCCACGGTTCATTGAAGCGACTCCAGACGGACTACGTCGACCTCTACCAGGCACACCGCTTCGACGTCGAGACCCCGCTCGAGGAAACGATGCAGGCGTTCGCCGACATCGTCCGGCAGGGCAAGGCCCTCTACATCGGTGTCAGCGAGTGGAACGCCGAGCAGTTGCGCGACGGCCACGCCCTTGCGAAGGACCTGCGCTTCCAGCTGGTGAGCAACCAGCCCCAGTACTCCGCCCTGTGGCGGGTGATCGAGGACGAGGTGGTGCCGACGTCACGCGAGCTGGGTGTGTCCCAGGTGGTGTGGTCGCCCATGGCCCAGGGCGTCCTCAGCGGCAAGTACAAGCCCGGCCAGCCCGTCCCCGAGGGCAGCCGCGCCACGGACGAGAAGGGCGGCCAGAAGATGATCGAGCGTTACATGCGCGACGACGTCCTCACCGCCGTGCAGAAGCTGCAGCCCGTCGCCGACGGTCTCGGCATCACCATGGCCCAGCTGGCCATCGCGTGGGTCCTGCAGAACGACAACGTGGCCACCGCCATCATCGGCGCGTCCAAGCCGGAGCAGATCGCTCCCAGCGCGGAGGTCGCCGGACTGGTCCTGGAGTCCGACGTCATGCAGGCCATCGATGCTGCGCTGGACGGCGTGGTGGTACGCGACCCGTCGCTCACCCAGGCACCCGAGAAGCGTCTGGTCTGACGCACCGAACGATCCACCGGTTCCCGGCAGCGCACGTTGCGTGCCGGGAACTGGTGGTGGGGCTCAGCCCTTGCTGCCGAGGGTCTCGGCGCCGGGGCGACGACCCAGCTCGGAGTCGAGGCGCAGTAGCCCGTTCCCGTCCTCACCGATCATGCGGATCCGACCGATGATTGCGGAGACGGTGGACTCCTCCTCCAACTGCTCGTCGACGAACCAGTTCAGCAACGGCAGGGAGTCGATGTCGCCGGTGCGCTGGGCGAGTCGGTAGATCTCGCGGATCGACTCCGACACCTTCTTCTCGTGGGCCAGTGCGGCCTCGAACGCGGCCAGCACAGTGGGGGCGTGCTTGCCGGAGGGCGTCAGCGGCTGGATCAGGGGTACGGTCTCCCGGTCCAGCATGTGCTCCACGAACTTCTCGGCGTGGACCTGCTCCTCCTCCGCCTGCGCCTTGAACCATCCGGCGATCCCGGGGAGGTCGATGGCGTCCATGTCGATGCCCAACTGCCGGTAGACGATGGCGGCCTCGAACTCCATGGTCACCTGGTTGTTGAAGGCCTGTGCAAGTTCATCCGTGAGAGTCATGACGTCCAACCTACTGCCCGGCCGCCGGCCAGCGACGGGGGTCACCCGGTGCAGAGCCCGCGGATCACCCCAGCAGGCGGGCGGCCAGGGCACTGAGGCCTGACGCCACGTCGCCATGTCCGACCCGCAGCACCTCCTTGGTGGCGGGACTGAGCCTGTGCAGCGTGTCGCCGCTGAGGTACCAGATGGCCTCCTCGCTGCGCCCGGACGCTGCGTGTGCGCCGAACGCGAAGAGACTCGCCTCCGCCTTCTCCGCCGTGGTCTGGGCATCCCCGGAACTGCTGACGGGGACCGGGGCGGCGGCTGGGGTGCCCGGTGCGTCGGCCCGGAATGCGTCCAGCGGCGGCAGTACGCGGCGCAGCAGCGACCACAGCCGGTCGTGCGGCGCCGTCGCCACCTCCGCCTGTGGGTGCACGAAATCGATGCGGGAGACGGCCGATCCCTCGGCCACGGTGGCGCGCAGGGTGACAGCCACGTCGAGCGCCAGGTCGGGGCACAGGTAGAGGTTGGTGAGGAAGGCCACGTCGCTCATCCGTGCCACCAGCGTGATGGCGGCCGCGGCGTTGGTCTGGGCGTCGATGGCGCGCTGCCAGTCCGGTGCCACGGCGAGATCGGCGTCCACGATGCCCGCGGCCCGCCACTGCGCCAACAACTCCTCGGGTGCGTCCGCTGGGGCGTGTCGGGCGAGGTGCTCCACGGCGGCCTGCCACGCAGGGGTGGCGAGGCGGCCCACGTGCAGTCCTTGATCGGTGCTTGTCATCGTGCTCTCGCTCATGCTCGGTGCAGTCCTTCCCTTGCGGCCAGGCGGTCGAAACTGACGGCGGCGCCGAGTGTGGCGTCCACCTCGTCGACCATGTGGCGCATGCCGTCGCCGTCGTAGCAGTACAGGTAGAGATGCCCACGCAGCGGCGATGACGCCAGCACGACGGCGCAGCGTGTGAGGGCGGTGCGCAGGAGCCCGGTGATCGTGGAGGCATCGGTGCTGGTGGTGTGGAGTGTGACCACGGACTGCGCGCCGCTGATGGGTCCGCTGCGGCGGTAGGTGGCCTCGACGTTGTCGCATCCCTCCAGCGACGCCAGGGCGTCGTGCAGTGCGCCCGCCATGTCCGGGAGAGTCCGCCTACTCACGCCCCACCTCCACCTGGTAGGTCGAGATGGTTCCGCCGTCGCTGCGGTAGAACCTGTCGATGTTGTTGCTGAAGTCATGCACGGGGGCCTCGTTCTTCACCCAGTCGGAGCGTCCTGGCTCCATGATGTCGTGGATCTTCGTTTCGTAGGTGGGCTGACCGTGCCAGTCCATGAGGCCGCGCTCACCGGGACCGTTCCGCAACGAGACGTCGGCGACGTTGGGCTGCTTGTAGGTGCCGCCGAAGCCGCCCAGATCGGATTTCGGCACGGGGTCGTACTGGTTGTTGAAGTTCACCACCGGGATGTTCGTGGGGATGGGGACCGTCTGGATGGGGGAGCCGGCCGTCATGATGCCGCCGATGTTGTAACGGGAGGCGAAGTCCGGGTTGGCCGCGATGTTGGCGGCGATGATGCCGCCCTGCGAGTGGCCCGTGAGGACGATCTCGGGGCGAGCGTCACCGGGGTGCTGGGCCGTGACTTTGTCAATGGCGGCCGCGATGGCCTGCGTCGACGACGTGGTGCCGTAACCGACACCCTTGAGGTTGGCCGACCAGTCCGTCCCTCCCGGCTGCCCCGTCCAGCCGCCCCACGTGTCAATGGACTCGGTGGTGCCGGGGATGGCGACGATGTAGCGGGGAGGCTGCCCCGGGTTGTCGATCCGCGTGATCTGCACGCTCGGACGCTCGGCCCCGTCCTCGTTCCGGGTGGAGTAGACGCTCGACATGTCCCGCATCAGGTCCGACGGGTTCCGCAGCTCACGACCGTCGAGGCCCGGCGTCCGCTTCGGGTCGCCCGTGAAGGGGGTGCCGTCGTCGAAGAACTTGTGGTCCTTGCCGGTGACCAGGTTGGCGATGGCGCCCGCACCCAGGCCGCTCAGGTAGCCGCCGACGGCCAACACCTCGGACAGCTCAGGGATCTCGCCCCGGTGCAGGAGATCGTCCACCCACCGCGGCCGTTCTCCGGCCGCGTCGAGAAAGCGGTCCAATCCGGCACCAAAGGCGCCGAGGTGCTCCCCGATCGTCTCGCGTGCAGCACCGGCCAGATCCCCGAGGTCCTCCCAGCGGTCCTTGCCCCAGTCCAGCCCGTCGTCGATGAGGTCGCCGAGGAACTGTGCACCCGAGAGCACGCCGTCGGTGACGGCCGTCTTCCACTCGCTGAGCTGGCCGCGGACCGCCATGTAGGCCAGGCGGCCGGCGAACCGGGCGTCGAGTGTGGTGAGCCGGAACGCCATGGCCTGCACGGAGCCCCAGATGCGAAGGCGCATCCAGGGACGTCGCGGATCCAGCTGCCTCCAGCCACTGGCGAGGTCCTCGACGTGGCCGCCGTCGGAGATGTGGAAGTCGCGGGAACGGGCGTCGTTGCTGGTGGCGGTCATGTCCGCACGCAGCGGCTCCAGGTCGGCGGCCGCGTCCGCGTAGGCCGTGGATGCGTTTGTCAGCAAGGAGGACAGTTCCTGTCCCTGCCCGGCGAGGGCCTTGCGTCGTGCGGCTGCAGCGGTCGCGGCTGCACCCTCCCAGGCGCCCGTGGGGGAGTCACTGAATCGCTGCACCGCGGATGCCAGCGCCACGGCGTGGCTGCGTTCCTCCTCCGCGGAGGCACGCAGTGCGGCGGCGTCCCACCGGAGACCATCTCCCCATCCGGCCACGGCTCAGCCTCCGAAGAACTGGTTGATGGCAGCGCTCGCCCTGTCCTCCTGCTGACGGTAACCCTCCACGGCGGCTCGCGTGGCGCCAACGTACGAGTCGAGCGCCTCGGACAGCGTCCCCGCTGCTGACTCGAACCGGTTGTGGAGGGCTCGGGACGCGGCCCCCGACATTGACCCGGGCATGGCGTCGGCCGCACCGTCCAGCCGCGCGGTGCGCATGGTGGAGGTGGCATCGGTGCCGGCGGCCCCAGCGTCCCGCCCGTGGGCGTCCAGCCGCTCGATCTGCACGGTGTAGTCCATGGCGCCGACCCTACGATGCCCGCGGGTCAGCCGCCCGGCCGGGCACGCGCATGGATAGGGTGATTGGACGTAGCCCACGAAGGAGAGCCGCATGAAGCAGGTCATGGTCGTCTATGGCACCCGCCCGGAGGCGGTGAAGATGGCGCCGTTGATCCGTGCGTTGGAGGCGTCATCGGTGCTGAACCCCATCGTGGTGAGCACGGGTCAGCATCGGGAGATGATGGACCAGGTCAATGAGTGGTTCGGGATCACGCCGGATCTGGATCTGAAGGTGTTCCAGCCGGGTGCCACGTTGACGGAGTTGGCGGCCCGGATCCTGCAGGAGTTGCCGCGGGTGCTGGTGGAGCGTCGCCCGGATGCGGTGGTGGTTCAGGGTGACACGACGACGGTGGCGATTGCCGCGATCGCGTGTTTCTACCACAACATTCCGGTGGTGCATCTGGAGGCTGGTTTGCGTTCGGGGGATATTCATTCGCCGTTCCCGGAGGAGGCGAACCGGAAGCTGGCGGGGCAGGTCACGGCGTTGCATCTGGCGCCGACGACGTTGTCGCGGGACAACCTGCTGCGTGAGGGTATTGATCCGGCGATCATCAGCGTGGTGGGCAACACGGTGATTGATGCGTTGCACTGGACGGCCGAGCAGGAGGTGACGTTCACGGATCCCCGGATCGCCGCTCTGGCTGGGGAGGAGCGTCGGATCGTGTTGTTGACGACGCATCGCCGGGAGAACTTGGGGGAGCCGATGCGTCGCATCGGGCGGGCCGTGGCGCAGTTGGCGGCGGCGCGTCCGGACACGGTGTTTGTGTTCCCTGCGCACAAGAACCCGAAGGTGCGTGAGGAGATCCTGCCGCTGTTCGCGGGTCACGACAACATTTTGGTGTGCGAGCCGCTGGACTACGCGGAGTTCGTGCATGTGCAGAAGTTGGCGTACCTGATCCTGACGGATTCGGGTGGCGTGCAGGAGGAGGCGCCGAGTCTGGGGAAGCCGGTGCTGGTGTTGCGCGACAACACGGAGCGTCCGGAAGCTGTGGATGCGGGCACGGTGAAGTTGATCGGTACAACGACGGAGCGGATCGTGGCGGAGGTGGATGCGTTGCTGGATGACCCGGCTGCCTACAAGGCCATGTCGACTGCGGTGAACCCCTACGGTGATGGTCTGGCGGGGGAGCGCAGCGCCGCAGCGATCGCGGAACTCCTCAACGTCGGCAAACGCATGCCGGAGTTTTCATAGGGCAGTCCCCTTCAGGGACGGCCCAGTGCCCGCACCGTCCACCCGGCGGCCCGCCAGGCCGCAACGTCGACGGCGTTGCGGCCGTCGATGAGCCAGGGCCGCCGCACGAGGGTCCTGGCGTGGTCAGGATCGATGGCGGAGAACTCGCTCCACTCGGTCAGGAGCAGCACCACGTCGGCTCCCTGGAGCGCCTCGTCGATCGTGTCGGCGACCCGCAGGTCCGGGCGCATCACCCGCAGGCGGGCGCCGGCGGCCGGGTCTGTGAACGTCACCGTCGCGCCCAGCCCGGCCAGCTGCGATCCGATCGCAAGTGCCGGTGAGTCCCGCAGGTCGTCGCTGTTGGGTTTGAATGCGGCACCCAGGACAGTGATCTGTTTCCCGTAGAGATCGCCACCCAGACCCTCGACGGTGAGCGCCACCACGTGCTCGCGGCGGCGAAGGTTGATTGAGTCCACCTCGCGCAGGAAGGCCAGCGACTGCGTCGCCCCCAGTTCGTCGGCCCGTGCCATGAAGGCCCGGATGTCCTTGGGGAGGCAGCCGCCGCCGAAACCGACGCCGGCCCTCAGGAACTTGGGACCGATGCGGTCGTCGTGGCCGATGGCCTCGGCGAGATGGGTGACATCAGCGCCCGTGAGCTCGCACAGTTCCGCCATGGCGTTGATGAAGGAGATCTTGGTGGCGAGGAAGGAGTTGGCGGCCACCTTGACGAGTTCGGCCGTGGCGTAGTCCACCTCAAGGAGGGGGATGCCCCGCTCCAGCATGCTCTGGTAAACCCCGCTGAGGCTGTCGCGCGCGTGTTTCGCTGCGGCGGGATCCTTCGTCGGTAGACCGTAGACGATCCGGTCCGGATCGACGGTGTCCTGAACGGCGAAGCCCTCGCGCAGGAACTCTGGGTTCCACATGAGAACCCCCGCATCGCCGATGCGATCGGCGAGTCGCTGGGCGGTGCCCACGGGCACCGTGGACTTGCCAACGACGACCGGCAGGAGGCCCGCTGCACTGGGGACCAGGTGGGGTCGCAGGGCGTCGACTGCCGCGTCGACGTGCGTCATGTCGGCGGCGTAGCTGTCAGGTCGCTGCGGCGTCCCGACGGCAATGAAATGCATGTCCGCGCCCTCAACCTCGGAAATCTCCGTGGTGAACCGGAGGCGGCCCGAGTCCAGGGCACGGGCCAACACCTCGCTGAAGCCGGGCTCATGGAAGGGGGGAACGCCGTTGTTGAGTTGGGCGACCTTCTCCTCCAGAACGTCCACCCCGATGACATCGTGACCCAGGTCAGCCATGCACGCAGCGTGGACCGCACCCAGGTAACCGCAACCGAGGACAGAGAGAGTAGCCATGGGAACCATCTTGGCAGACTCTCCCGTGACGGCCGGCGCCGGTGGGCCGGAGGGCTCTGTGCGCGATCGACGGTCGACGATCAGGACTGCACGGCCATCCCCACAGCGCGCATCAGGCGAGCCAGAGGCGTGGCCGCACCCGGGAGGCTGACCTCCCCGACCCCGAGTTCCTGCCCGAGGAGGCAGGCCACGGCGGCCAGTACCTCGTCCCTGCGGGCGGGTGTGTCGGCGAACATGAAGGCGTTGGAGGCCACGTCGAGTCCGGTGGCGGTGCGGATGGCTCCGGTGGCCTGGTCGCTGCGCAGGACGGACACGGAGACGTCACCCGTCCGCGAGGTGGCGACTGGGATGGGGGCGGATGCCGCCCCGACCATCGAGATGGTGAGGCTCCGGCTGCCGGAGGCCAGTGCCTTCGGTCTCAGCTCCACCGGCTCCAGGTGCACCCACACGGGTGTGTGGACCGAGCGGACCATCTGTGACAGGGCGGGGGAAACCGTTCCATCGATGGCGAGGACACCGCTGATCCACGGCCGGAACAACAGGAACGATGCCAGAGCGAGCCGGTCATCGTGGATCGGGGTCGGCCAGTGGTCCATGGTGAACGTGGGGAGTGGAGGTGCGCCGTCGTAGTCGTCCGGCGTTGCCGTGAGGCAGAACTCATTGAGGATGCTGACACTCGTGGTGACCTTCATCGACGGGCTCCCTTCGACAGCGCGGCTGAGAGCCAGGCGTCCCTGAACGCAGTCAGGTCCCCCGGATCGATCAGCATGTGTTGCTGCGTGGACAGCAGCAGCGCGACGTCATTCCGGGCGCCGCGGCGTCCGGGGCGAATGCTGCGACCCCGAATCGTCACGACGTGCCCGTCGGTGGTGATGCGAACGTCGGGGTCGTCAACGTCTGCCTCCTGAACCAGCGCGAGGGCAATACCCGTCTCCCGGGACCGCTGGGTCTCCAGGACAGACGAGGCCGCGCTCTCCAGTTCGGCTGCGATGAGGTCGTGCACCAGAATCTCCGGTATCTCGATGGGCACATCATCCGATTGGAGACTTGCCAGCACGATGTCCGCGTGACCCGCCGGGTGGGGGCGGGCCAGGTCCGCCCAGCTGGCGGGTTCGGCGATGTAGCCGTCCACCTTGACGTTGCTCCGCTCCACGCGGATCAACATGGTCGAGGAGGTGTCGCTGGCATGGACCCTGCGTAGTCGCGTGCGGGTCACGAGGTGATCGGGGAGGTAGGGGTTGAGGCTCGCCTCCAGGTCACCCGCCTCGCGGACGGGGACGTAACAGGAGCCTGCGTAGGGCTCCAGAGCGGTGCCGAGCTTTTCCGGGACGGTGGAGAATCGCAGCCGGCTGAGCGCGCTGCTGGCGCTGCCCATCTGGGCGGCGCCGTCCGTGACGGTCACCTGTGTCGCGTGCATGCGCCTCATCACCATCACCCGGCCGGTGTGCTGCCACCGGACGCCAGCGCGCAGGAGCCGCAACGCCAGGTCGTTGTCGACCCCGCTGGTCAGGGTCTCGTCGTAGCGGACCTTTCGCATGACGTCGGTGGGCACCAACCATGTGCTGTGCCCGGGGGCCCCGCCGCGTGACGCGGCCGTCTCCCTCGTCATCTCGCGGGTTGCGTAGAGGCTCATGTCGCCCGTGGTGTTGTCGAAGTTCACGAATGACCCGAAGGTGACGCACGGGCCGTCCGTCATGGCCTCGAAATGGGTTTCGAGGCGCCAGGGGACCATGAGGTCGTCGTCATCCAGGACGGCGATGTAATGCCCGTTGGCCACGTCAGTGCCGCGGTTCCGGGCGGCGGCGATGCCGGCGTTGTCCTGGCGGACGTAGACGATCCGGGGATCCTCCAGGGACTGGATGAACTCGGCGGTGTCATCGGTGGAGCCGTCATCCACGACGATGATCTCGAAGTCCTGCATGGTCTGGGCCTGTACCGAGAGGATGGTCTCGCCCAACATTTCACGGCGGTTGTGAGTCGCAATCACCACGCTGACCAGCGGAGCGGAGTCGGCGGGGCGGTACCGCCAGGCCAGGGTGTTGCGCACGAAGGTGAGGTCGTGGCGGGAGATCCACTTGTTCGAGGCAACTTGCAGGGAGTCGTGACCGGACGCGGCATGCACGGCCGACGTCGGTTTGTGCCAGATGTGCAGCATGGCGAAGGCGTCGCCCTCTGCCCACATCACGCGAGCGCCGGCGCGCCGGATGCGGTGGCTGAAGTCGTTGTCCTCGCCGCCGTAGACGAGGAACCGCTCATCCCATCCGCGGACGCGGTCGAAGAGTTCACGGGAGACGGCGTTGAGCCCCATGCCCCAGCGGGGCCGCGGTGTCCCGCTACGCCGGAGGGATTCCCAGTCGATCCCCTTCCTGCGCAGGGCGTTGTCATCCCAGCGGGGCGGCAGGTCCACGCACGTGTAGTACACCGCCGTGTTCGGGTCGGACAGCACAAGCCGTGCAGTTTCCTCGAGGCATCCCGGTGGTGCCAGCATGTCGGCGTCGGCCGCCACGAGTACGGCGCCCCGTGAGATGGCGAACCCGGCGTTGAGGGCGCGTGAGCGTGACCACACGCCGTCGGTGGGTGTGTAGAGGTAGCGGGCGCCCATGGCCTCCAGGGCCAACTGCAGTTCCTTCTGGCCGGCAGGGTCGGCGACGGAGCCGTAGTCGGACACGATCACTTCGCCCGATGCGCTGCCGAGCGAATCGAGGGCCGAACGGGTGGCCAGCATCAGGCGGGATGCCCCCCAGTCCTTGAACGGGATGACATAGGAAATATCGAGCGTCGGCGTCAGGGTCATGCTGTCCACTCGCAGGTCAGGGGGCGAATGGGGCTCATGCTGAGGGGGTCCATCACCGTCAGGAGAATCCCTCCGCACGCCTCGGGGCCCAGGGGCTGACGGGCTGGCCACGTGAGGAGCTGGAATGACAGGTCCGTCACCACTTGGGAGAACGTCATCGTGAGGAGCGACTGTGTGCGCGGTGCGCCGCCGGGGACGTAGGCATAGTTGGCGTTCAACCCGTCCGACCAGGCGAACCCGGTGCCGGTCATCCTCTGGTCCTTGCCCCTGACTGTTCCGTCCAGCGTCAAGACCATCCCTTTGACGGCCCTGGCCTGGAACATTGCGAGCGTGATCTCAAGGCTCTGGAACGGTTCGACGGTCACCGGGGCATGCCATGCCATGGGGTTCCTTCCCTCAGTGAGCCCAGCCCAGTGGGCGCCGGGGGCTCGATGGTCTGTTGAACGTGTGGTCAGGCTATCTGCGTCGGAGGCAGAGGGTACAGCCGTGGCCGATCGCCGCCGGCGCGACGCTCAGAGTCTCCCCGCGGTCACCTGCTGGCCCAGTAGTCGCGGAGCGTCGTGTCCTCCACCGAGTACGGCAGTTCCGCGATGCCCTGATCGACTGGCCTGTAATGATGCAGCCGCCCGATTTCCGGGTTGACTGTCACGAACGGCCCCCTGCTGATCTGGTGCACCGAGACCATCGGAACAAGGGAGTCGTATCGGACGATGCTCTTCACCCGGTTCTGCCAGCCCTTGCCGTAGGCAAGTAGGTCCTCGCGGTTCCACCGCATGGTGTTGCCGAGGACGGAGGTGCCAGGCACATGGTGGCTCATGTCGAAGTTGAAGTTCAGCAGGCGGATCCGCGGCTGGTTGCTGGTCGTGGTCAGTTCCTGGAGCGTCAGGGGGTGCTGCAGGACGATGTACTCGTCGACGTCGATGAGGGCAAGCCATCCGTCATTGCGTTGGGCGTAGGTCTCGAGCACCGGGGGGAAGTGCTGGTAATTACGCATGGCCAGCGCGTCATTGGCGGGCATCCCGCTGGCAGCGATCTCGTCCGCATGATCGATCCTCCACTGCTTGACGCGCGTCCAGCGCTCGGCCGGCGTCATGTTGTCGTAGTAGTCGCCCTGGGGCTCCCGGATGTCGATGGTGATCTTCGCGTCCACCTCGAGCGCCCGAAGGACGTCCTCAGTCCTGTCGATCGGCGCGTCAAGGATGAAGTGGAACTCATCGAATCCCAGCGTCGCGTGGTAGCGCACCCACTCCTCAATCCGGGATTCGTCCCCGCGGGTCATGGTGAGAATTGTGTGTGCCATGCCCGGCATCCTACGACGTCCCCTGGTCGCGCAGTGGAGCGCGCCTGGGTTGGCCTGCGGGCTCCGGGGTCCACCGAAGAAGGGTGGCCCGTCCGAGGTCGGCCTCAATGGACAGGCCGGGATTCTCCTCGACCCACCGCTGCACGGTCTCCCTCTCGACCTGACGGCTGGTGTCATCCAGGATGATCGCTGCGTGGGGTGCGAGGCGGGAAAGGAACACTGGCAGTGCCGGATACCGCACCTGTTTCCGTCCCCGACCGGGCGGACCGTCCACCAGTAACACGTTGATGGGCGGCAGATCCTGGGGCAGTACGGAGTGGTCGTACCACTCGTGCTCGTCCTGCTGGAGGGTGATCGGTACAAGCGGGGCATCCAGCACGGTCACGAATGAGTCGAGACCGTTCGACGCGAGGTTGCTCCGGGTTTTCTCGGCGAACACGGGATGGTGGTCCAGCGACCAGGCGTGGCCGCGGTCGCTCCGAGCACGCAGCGCAAAGCCGATCCACGTGCTGGACCCTCCGGATCCCAGTTCCACGATGGTCGCCGGCCCCTGAACCGCCAGGACCTCGCGCGTCACCGCTGCCACCACCCCACTCGTCATTGCCCACCCGCCAAGCTGCGGCAGGGTGGCCGCGTCCTCGGCCAGGCGGCTGCGCATGAGGGCGTACTCGTCCAGCGCGGAGGGCAACTGCTCCATGAGGGTCCGGAGTGCTCGCGCGTGCTCAGTGGCTGCCTTGCGTGCGTCGTCGACCCCGTTGACCTTCTCGTCCCCCACCGCTGTTGCGGCATCAAGGGCTGCCTTCTCGGCGCGGCGCACGGCCGACGCGATGTCCAGCAGATGGGCCGTCACGGAGGCCGCGGACGAGTCCGTACGTTGGTCGGCTGCGTGGATGGCCTGCCCGAGAGCAGCCACCGAAGCCGACTGTGAGCGGAGCTCGGCACTGATGGCGGACAACGTCTGCGTGTGGGCCTGCACTGTCGCCGCCAGGCGTCGGTCCCCTGACAGGGCCACGATGTGACGCAGGTGCGAGGCGCCACCCAGACCTACGAGGCCGAGTGAGAATGCCAGTAGGCCCCACCCCACGAAGCCAGAAGCGGCGGTCGCGCCTCCGACGAGCAGACACACGACGGCGCCCACGAACACAATCCGGTAGATGGATCGATGGCGGCTCATGATGGCGCTCCGATGCGTCGAGGAGGTGAGGAGGTGAGGAGGTGTCCCTCACCTCATTGTGTCGGGCAACGTCGCTCAGCGGAAGAACGCGCCCGGACGAGGCCTGGGGCCGGAACGCATGCGTTCAGGTCAGCGCCACAAACCCTTGCTGTCCACCACGTGCTTGTCGGCCACTCGTGACACGGGGATGGCTTTGAAGGCGTCGTGGTCCACCAGGACCACGACCACGTCCGCCGCGTCGAGCGCCTCGTCGGTGGGGGTGAGGCGCACATTGGACAGCCCCGCCAGCTTGGGGGGGAGCTCCTCCACATGCGGCTCCACGGCCAGGACGCGCGACTGCGGGTTCGCCTCGGCGTAGTCGTGCACGATCTGGAGGGC
Source organism: Arachnia sp. (assembly GCA_039929445.1). Lineage (GTDB taxonomy): Bacteria > Actinomycetota > Actinomycetes > Propionibacteriales > Propionibacteriaceae > Arachnia. Next base: position 13,776 of record JBDSRF010000223.1, read on the forward strand.
CGGTGACTCCCGCAGGTCGTCGATGTTGGGCTTGAAGGCCAGGCCCAGCATCGCGACCGTGGGCTCGTGCACACCCTCGCTTGCGGCGCGGATGCGGTCCATGATGTAGCGCGGCTTGCTGTCGTTGACCTCGCGAGCCGTGCGGATCAGCCGGGCCTCGTCGGGTGCGGCAGCCACGATGAACCACGGGTCGACGGCGATGCAGTGCCCCCCCACCCCGGGGCCGGGCTGCAAAATGTTGACCCGCGGGTGGTGGTTGGCGAGCTCGATGAGCTCCCAGACATCGATGCCCAGCTTGTCGGAGATGATGGACAACTCGTTGGCGAAGGCGATGTTGACGTCGCGGAAGCTGTTCTCCACCAGCTTGGCCATCTCGGCCGTGGTGGCGTCGGTGAGGAGGATCTCGCCCTCGCAGAACACGCGGTAGAGGTCGCGCGCCTCCTCGGCCGCCTCCGGTGTGATGCCGCCGACGATGCGGTCGTTCTCGACGAGCTCCACCATGACGCGGCCGGGAAGGACCCGCTCGGGGCAGTGCGCGAACTTGATCCCGGCGTCCGCCAGGTCGGGGCGTTCCTCCGCCACCACGTCTGCCATGTGCTGCGTGGCGCCGGGTGGGGACGTGGACTCCAGGATGAGGAGTTCGCCGCCGGTCAGGTGGCGGGACACGGCCCGGGCGGCGGCCTCGATGTAGCTGAGGTCGGCGCTGTGATCAGCGTTGAAGGGCGTGGGCACAGCGATGATGTAGGTGCCGGCGGGGACAGGCTCGACGGAGGCCGTCAGCGTGCCGTTCGCAACCGCGCGCTCAACGAAGCCGCCCAGGTCCGGTTCGACGAACGGCACCTTCCCGGAGCTGATGGCAGCCACCGTGCGCGGACTCACGTCGACGCCGTGGACCTGCTTGCCGTTGTGGGCGAAGATCGCGGCTGTCGGGAGGCCGATGTAGCCCAGGCCCACCACGCACACATCTGGTTTCGTCACTGACTGATCTCCTGACCGGTTCTGCCAAAGAAAGTCGCCAGGCCCGGTGGGGCCAGGCGACTTCTGCGAGCTTATCGCATCGACTTTGCGTCGCTGGGTGACTCCGCGTGGTGGGCCGTCCATCGGTTGGAACGACAGCCACAGCCCACGGGAGTGCCTGATGGGGTCACTCACGAGTGAGTGCATCACACCTCCCGGGCACTCCCGGTACGTGCTACCGAATCGAGGCATGCCGGCCCGGCTCGCCACATCGCGGGTTCATACTCTGGTGGCGGTTCCCTCCACCTGCGAGAGGACGAACGTCGCCATTGCCTTCACAGTGGGGTGCACTGCGACTTCACCGGCCAGCAGCGGGTCATCCGGTTCCCCCCAAACCAACGGAGCGGTGCCGGAGGCCCTCACCCGAGCGGCTGTCGAGGAGGACACTTCGACCTCGGCGGGAAGAATGACCCAGCCCATGGTGCGAAGCCAGTTGGCCTGGTCCTTGCGGGGGGCCTCGAACACCACGTGGTCGAGGAGCCCGGGGGTCGTGCCAATTCTGTGGAAGAACGTGAGGTAGGGCTCACGCTCCTCCCAGTTCTTCCAGATCGGGGAGTGGTCCCACGGCTGTGGCCCCATCAGGTGGAGTGTGAATCTGGAGTCATGCTCGAGCAAGCTCTCCAGAAGGTCCAGCGCGCGGTCGGGGCGGGTGGAGAAGGGCACGAAACCCATCATGGCGATCGCGTACTCGGCGCCGGGGTGCTTGGGTCGCGAGAAGTCGGAAAGGTCCACGGCGGTGGGATCAGTGTCGGGTTCACTGAGGCGGAAGTACTCCTCCAGCCGTTGGGCAGTGACGCTGCTGGCGTAGGGCCGGACCGCTTCCTGCGCCGTTACACGCGTCTGCTGGAGTCGCGGAAGGCAGTCGGCAACCACCTCGACGACGGACTCGATCGTCTCGTCGACGAAGAGCGGGTAGTCGGTCCCGAAGAGCGCTTCGTGGGAGGGGGTGCGGTTCAGGATGGGCGGTGTTCCGGAGGCGGCGTACTCCAGCATCTTCGTGGAGATCTCCAGGCTCGAGTCCAGATCGGCTGACCGCCAGCTCAGGCCGAGGTCCCTCTCCGCGATGACGCGGAGTGCTTCCTCCCTGGGGACCCCTCCGGCCCACGTCATGGAGGGTGGTGGAGAGTCAAGGGCAGCCTGCATCCGGGAGATCCAGAGAGGATCCGGTGAGTACACCTTGTCGCCGAGGATGGTCAGCGTCGCCTCGCACCCGGCGGAGGCCAGCCGTGCAGGCAGCTCCGTGCTCTCCAGCGTCTTCCAGTCGGGGTGCAGCTTGCCGGAGTAGACCAACTGCAGCGGCCCGTCGCCTCTCGACCCCTGAAGAGGGACGAAGAACTCGTCGGGAATTGTCGGGGTCATCAGGAGGCACTTCCCAGCAGCCTCGGGAACGATCGCCTCGAGAAATGCGCGTGTCTCCTCCGTCTGCGCGAAGAAGCGACGCGACCGCGTCGCGATGTCGCGGAGCTGGGAGAGTTGCTCCGCGGGCATCGTGGTGGCAGGGAACGCGAGGTCGGTCACGTAGCTCCACAAACGTTCGGAGAGGATCCCCGACTGGCCGGCGGCGAGGGACATCTCCCTGCCGCGCACGATGAGGATGCCGGCCCCCACGTCCTGGACCACTTCTTCGAGGCGAACGACCGCCTCCGCCTGGGACATGACGGAGTATCCCGGTCTGGTGACGGGTGGGTGGACCACCACCCGGGGGTGCTCCGCGATGCGGGTGAGCAACCGATCCGTGGTCACGTGCGCCTTCAGGACCACGTGGACGGTGGAATCAGTCAGGGTGAGGGTCTCGGCGAGTGACACCAGCCAGGTTGCCGAGCCGTCGATCACGTTGAGGTTGACGTCGCCGTAGAGCACCACCTGCCGTCGCGTCACAGCGAACCCACCTCTCGGCGATGCGCCGCGAGGGTGCGCAGGAGGGAGGGCGGTGCGTCGGGTGTGTGCCCGGCCAGCGCTGGACCGTCCAGTACGATCGTGCCGACGCGCAGCGCCGCCGCCGACGGCTGGCGGCTCCCGGTGGCGGGGAGGACATAGGCGAAATCACTGTTGCCCTGCACCCAGGTGATCGACTCCCGCAGCTCTGCCAGGAGTGCTGCCCCGTGGGGAGCCAGCGCCCCGGCCCATGGACCGAGGCCCATGGCATCCTCCTCCACGACGAGGGCGGACGCCCGAGCACACTCGAGTTCATCCACGCTCAGGAGAGGATGCAGGCGCTGCACCGGGCCGTGCGCGGCCAGACGTGACGCCAGTGCATACGACCCCACCACGGCGATCGCCCTGCCGACCGGCTGCGAGCCGTCGCCGTGGAGGGCGACGAACAGCCGTTGCGAAGGACTCTCTATCAGTGGGCTGGGTGCAGGCGGGGTGTCAATCTGCTGGACCGGCGCGGGCACGACCGGTTCCGCCGGGACGACATCGGTTGCAGGAGCCTGCACCTGCTGGGTCATCTGACTCAGCGCAGCAAGGCGGCGCTTCAGTTCCTGGGTCATGACGCTGGTCGCCTGCACCTTCCAGGCCAGCAGAACCAGCGCGCCACCGACCAGCAGTACCGCCGCTGCGGCCGCGGGCAGGTCCACCAGGAACAGCTGGATCGCGGCCAAGAGGGTGGCGGCGGACAGGAGCCCCATGATCGCGGCGATGGCCGGCGTCAGCTTCTGTCGAAATGACCTCATCGTGTCCTCACCCTCGTCGTGGAAGGACCAGGTGGGCGCCGGAAAAACGGCGCCGCCCTGGTCCTGTCCGGCGTTGCTTTACGAATCATCCTCTGGGAGGGCCATGGTGGTCGGCATGACCTTGGGGACTTCCGTCATGGGGGCGGGCTCGGCCTCGACGAACACAGGATTGCCGCCCATGTCAAGGACCAACGGGATCTGCTTGCAGTCTTGGTTGTTGGAGAAGTCCCTGTAGGGCTTGGTGGCCATCGCGCTCCAGCGCTTCGCGATCTGGTCCAAGGACTTGTCGCCCGAGTAGCAGGAGATGAGCTGCAGCTCGGAGATGTGGCCGTCGTGGTAGTTGTAGTTGATGTTGCGGCCCGTGTAACGCTCCGGGACCGTCACATTGAGTCCGGCGGCCGTCAGCGTGCCCTCGGCGAACTTCAACCAGCGGCCGCCGTAGTACGCCTCGACAGTCACCTTCCCGCTGCCCTTGATGGTGAGGGTGTTGGTGGGCGTCCTGTGCACCAGCAGGTCGTAGGCGGGTGCAACGTTCGGGCCCAGCGGGTCGGCAGCGCTCAGGGTGACGTCGTCGTACCAGGCGGTGGTGTTGTTGACGCCGTAGCTGTAGGTCAGCAGCTGGATCTTGATGTCGCAGTTGGCGGCCGGGGCAGTGAAATCTGCGGTGGACCAGGACACGCGGTTCTGGGAGCGGTTCTTCGGGTTCTCAAGGAGGAGGGAGGTGGTGGTCTTGTTGCCCGGGGCGGGGCACACGGAGTAGATGGAGACCTTGCCGCCTGTCCCTGAGGTGCCGGGATCGATCTGCAGCCGCGAGTTCATGGCCATGGACAGCCGGGACCCCGGGGCCGCCTTGGAGGTCCAGGAGGCGGCAGGGATTATCTGCTCCAGGCCAGCCCACGCCCTGCCGTTGGGGTGGACTCCGATCATGCCAATGTTGTCGGGACCACGCAGGCCCTCGACGTTGCCGTTGACCGCGCGCCAGCCGGCGGGCACCTTGTTCACCACGCCGTTCATGTGGGGGTTGGTGACCATTTCGATGGCTGCACCGCTGCGGCTGCCGAGCGGCAACGTGGCCGCCACGGTGTTCTTGTCATGGCGAGGCTTGTTGTCGGGGTACGCGGTCAGCGCTTCCCCGTTGAGCAGCGTGTGCGTAATCGTTGCGTTGTCGACCGACACGGCCCGCAGCGGCGTGGCCTGGTAGCCGCGCAGGAGGTCGTAGGACGACATGGTGCCGCCCTCCAGCGGCACCTCCGACTTGATGGTCTGGGGGCCCATGTCCACCACGGCCTCATCGAACAGGGCAAGGGCCTCAGGGTCGTCGGTGCGCTGCCAGTAGGCGTAGAGCGCCAGAACGTTCTGGTGGTGCCCGTTGTTCACCACGGTGGGCTCCGGTGTGGTGGGGTACTCCTCGAACCAGAGGAAGCCGTTGTCGCGGTTGGTGAAGCCGCCCTTGCCGAGGGGGATGAGGTACGAGTTGTAGATCTCCTTGGCGACGTTCTCCCACGTCCGCTCCGAGGCGGGCTTGTCGAGCTCGCCCACGAACTTCGACAACTCCAGCATGGCCGTCATGGCGCCGGCCTGACCGAGCCCGGAGTTCCAGCCGGCGGGCAGGTCGTCGACGGCGGGGTTCGCAGAGAAGCCGAACGGATAGGGGAACCAGAGGCTCTCGCGGCCCTCGTAGGTGCGCGTCTCCGCCTTCTCCATGAGCTTGTTGGCCCCCAGCAGGGCGAAGCAGAGGCGGTCAGCCTCCTTGACCTTCTTGGGGTCCATCCTCAACGCCAGCTTGGTGAAGTTGGCGAGGGAAATGGGGTTGTAGTGGTCTGCGGGCTCGTAGCCGGGCTTGATGAGGTGAGGCCGGCCATCGGAGGTGAAGGTCCAGCCCGCCGGCGGATCGATGTTGCAGGGGTTCTTCGGGCCCGGCGGGGGCGGCGTCGAGACGACGGGGGTGAACTGCACGACGTTGTTGAACAGCCACTTGTCGACCTTGGCGAAGCTCCAGCCGGTCGCTGTCTTCGTCGGCTCGATGACGCTGGCAAAGATGAAGGAGCGGCAGCCGTTCTTGCCCGTCCACTCGGTGTTGCATTCGGTCTGCCACATGCGGCCGTCCTGGATGAACTGGCCGGTCTTCGCGAGCGGGTTGTCCTTCCAGTTGTCCCTGTTGGACGGCAGGTAGGTGAGGTTGTTGAAGGCAAACCCGTTCACGAACTGGTACTTGCCGTCGACGAGCTTCACCTGGGTGGCGAAGATCTCCGCGCGGCACCGCTCGGCGGTGGACGAGTACTGCTCGCAGGTGGTGTTCCACAGCCTGCCGTTGTACTCGCGCTGGCCGGGCGTGGTGTACGGGTGGCCCTCCTCCGCCGCCGCCGTCTGCGGGAGCTGCACCACCGCCCCGGTGAGTCCCAGGAGGACCGCGACCAGCAGGGGGAGGAATCGCCGATGTGTGCGTTGAGAAGACATAACCACCACGTCAGGAGTGAGTTGGGTGCCCGGGAAGGGCCTGTGGGCGATTTCACCCTAACTCATTCCTCAGGAAATCTTAAGACTCGTTGGCGCGTCCCGTCCTTGGGCGTGCCAATCGGTGCACCAGATGCTGCAATTCCCCCGTGGCTTGCGGTTTTTCCCGATTCGGATGACCAGTGATGACCTCGAGCAGTGCTTGAGGTCCGCTCCGTTGGGCCGCTTGGACGCTGGCCTCGTCGGGTGCCACCACCACGTCCGCGGCCATGTTCCAACCCCGCTCCACATCGGCGGCCTGCGCTCCGGCCTCCCCGCTCAGCGAGCGGCGGCGAACCAACTCGGTGGGGTTGCCGTAGTCCAGCACGGTGCGGGCGTACCAGTGGTCCTGTGCCCAGGCCGCGAAGCCGAAGTACTCGAACTCCTCGCCCGTGATCACGACGACGTCGTAGTGGTCGTCGCGCGCCGCGAACCAGCGCTCCAGCGCCACGTGCCAGTAACCGCCAAGGTGGCGGGTGGGGGCGTAGGCCGTCTTGGCGGCGTGCGTGAACGCGACCGTGGCCCAGGTCGCGATCGGCCCGCGGCCCGGGGCGAGGGTGGCGGGGCCCAGGTCGGGGACGTGGTGCACCCGGCCATGGGCGTCGGCCCAGGGGGCAGCGGTGGCCAGATCGACGGTGATGTCGCCGCCGGACAGGCGTTCCAGTTCCTCGAACCAGTACGTGGGGCGCTGGGCGCCGACGGTGGGGTTGTCCCCGGCGAAGTAGGCCACGAGTAGCACCCGGGTGACGCCGTCCTTCCGGACCGACGGCGTGGGTGCGGCGGGGCGGTGCACATCGATGAGCGGGGTGTCGGGAAGGTCGACGACGGTGCTGCGCCAATCGGCGGTGAAGCGCGCCCGGGCGTTGTCGTCGAGGAACAGCACGCCCTCGCCGGAGGCCATCAGCGCGACGGCCCCGGCGGCCGCGACGACGGGGTCGCCGCCGTGCACCCAAGCGGCCACGGGGCAGCCGCGGGAGGCCGCCGACCAGAGGGCCAGGTCCTGCACCCACCCGTTCGGCTCCACCACCAGCAGGGGGCGGTGCAGGTGCTTCTCGAGCCAGTCGAGGACCAGCTTCCAGCCGGACGCGTGCGGCTCCGTGAGCGATCCGGTCTCGATGCGCATCACGGGCTGCGGGACGGGGATGCTCTGCCGGACGCCTGTGAGTCGCAGCTGCCCTTCCTGATGGCTGACCACGGGCCAGCCGCGCGACCGCGATGCGGCGGCCACGGCGTCGTCGTCGGTGAACACCACGGGTGTGTGGAAGGTCATGGCGTCAGCCCCCGGATCAGCTCGATCTCACGGTCAATGGTGGCGGCCGTGCCGCACTGCCGGCGCACGCGTTCGGCAGCGTTGCGGGACAGGGACGGCAGCCGTCCAGGGTCCTGGACGAGCTCCCACAGGGCGTCGGCGAACGCCCACGGATCGTTGCCGCGGGGCAGGAGGCTGCACGTGTCGTCGGTGAACTCGGGGATGGCGGCCACCGGGTTGGTGATGGTGGCCATGCCGCTGGCCATGGCCTCGCCCAGCATCACCCCCTGGGTGTCGTAGCGGGTGGGGCACAGGAACACGCCGTGCGCGTCGTGCAGGGCCGCCATCTGGGCGGGGCTGGAGAACCCCTCCGTCACGGTGACGTTGTCGAACGCCCTGACGGCGGCCACCTCGCTGCGGAAGTGTCGGCCGTAGCCCCGCACGGTGATCTCCAGATCGGAGAAGCCGTCGCGGCGGGAGCAGATCTCCAGTGCCCGCAGCGCCACGTCGTTGGCGTAGTTGCGTTGCGCGAACCCACGCATCAGCAGGATGCGGCGGGCCTCGTCGGGCCGTCGTTCGCGCGCCCGGTAGGTGTCCTCGTCGATGTGGTTGGGGATGACCTCCACACGGGTGGCCGCGACGCCGACATCGAACTCCGAGTACTGCCTCTGGATGTCGGAGACGAACACTTTTGTGACGGCCGGGTCGGTGAAGACGGGTGCGGCCGCGCGGAACCGGTCGCGGTTCTGGGCGTCGCGGATGTGGCGGATGGCGAACAGTTCCTCGGTGGTGGCGTTGCACTGCAGGCGCCGGTAGTCGCGCACCTCGTAGCCGTGGAACCAGACGGCCAGGCGCTCCCCGGGGATGCGGGCGTGCAACTCGTCGAGGGCCTGGGGCGTGGGGGAGTGGGCCAGGACGGGGGAGCCGGCCGCGGCGATGGCCTCCAGCGCTGCGGGCAGGTCGGTGGGCCGGATCACGGCCACGGGGGTGGTGTCGGATTCCATGTGGGGTTCGGCGACGTTGAGCGGTGAGTAGTCCACCACGACACCACGCAGTCCGGCCGCCGCATAGGCGTCGGCGCGGCTGCGGACGTATTCGGACCCCGTGCGCCAGCGGTGCGGGTAGGTGACGGCAACGAGAACGAAGTCGTGCCGCTCCCGCAAC
>JBDSRF010000224.1:0-9902 GCA_039929445.1 Arachnia sp.
TGGTGCGCGCCGCGGCCATGGGGCTCGTGGCCGTGTCGGCGACGGGGGCGGGTAGGGGGCGCCGCAGCGTCCGGAACCTGGCCCTGGCGGTGCTGTGCCTGATGCTCGTGGATCCGTGGCTGTCCAGGACGTGGGGCTTCGCGCTGTCCGTGGCGGCCTGCTCAGGGATCGCCCTCTGGTCACCCGGTTGGGTGGAGGCCATGTCCGCGTGGGCGCCCCGCTGGTTCGCGGAGGCGCTGGCGATCCCGCTGGCGGCTCAACTGGCGACGCAGCCGCTCATCGTGGCCTTGTCCGGGCAGGTCTCGGTGGTCGGGGTCCTGGCCAACGCGCTGGCAGGCCCATTCGTCGGCCCCGCCACGGTGCTGGGTCTGGCCGCCATGTGCACGGCTGTGGTCCCCGTCGTCTCGTTGCCACTGGGGTGGCTGGCGGGTTGGTGTGTCCAACCCATTCTCTGGGTGGCCCAGTTGGGCGCCTCACTCCCGTCAGCCGCCTGGACCTGGCCCGCGACGGATGTGGGGGTGGTCCTCTCCGGCGTGGGGTCCGTGGTGGCGGGGTCACTCGTGGTCCTGGCCCTGCGGCGTCGGGCAACCACCGCGGCGCTCCTGGTGGTACTGCTGGTCGCCTCCCTCGTCCGCCCGGTGGCGTGGGGCTGGCCGGGACCCTGGCAGGCGGTGTTCTGCGACGTCGGGCAGGGGGACGCCGCCGTGTTGCGAGCGAGCGCGTCCACGGCCGTCCTGGTCGACACGGGACCTGAGCCGGGGCCAGTGCTGGCGTGCCTGGACTCACTGGGCATCCGTCGCATCCCGCTGTTGGTGCTCACCCACTTCCATGCGGACCACATCGGCGGGGCCAAGGAGGTGATTCGACGGTTTCGTCCCGACGTTGTGATCGTCAGCCCCTTCGACTCCCCGACACCGGCCGCGGAGGCGATCCGTCAGGAGGCTGAGCGTGTGGGCGCTGCTGTGTCAACGGCGGAGCCGGGGCTGAGCGTCACGGTGGGGGATGTGGTGTGGACCACCGTGTCCGCACTCGACATGGACAAGGCTGTCGACGGCGGAGAGGGGCGGAGTCAGGCTGAGAACGATTCGTCGGTGGTGGCGGTCGTGGAGGTCGCCGGACTGCGGCTGCTCATGCCCGGCGACGCGGAACCGCTGGGTCAACGTCGTGCGCTGTCCGAGGCCACCCGTCACGGCATCAGCCTTCGAGCGCACGTTCTCAAGTTCCCCCACCACGGCTCCGCCCGCCAGGAACCCGACTTCTTCGCCGTCACAGGAGCGTCGCTGGCGGTGGCCAGCGCTGGTCAGGACAACGACTACGGGCACCCCGCCAAGGCCGCCCTGGAGCTTGCGCTCCGTGACGGGATGGCGGTGGCCCGCACCGACCTTGACGGTGCGATCGCCGTGTCGCTGGCCGACGGCCAGCTCACCGTTCGCCTGGTGGGGCGGTGAGAGCCGCCGCCTGCGTCACAGGAGCGTGGCCGGTCGTGGATTCAGGCCGGCGGCCCGGTACATGGCATCGATGACCTCCATGTTCGCCACCGAATCCGTGGGGCCCGTCGGCACCGCCACCCTGTCACGGATGGCCGACACGAAGGCCGTCAGTTGGGCGGCGTAGCTGGAGGGCTGCTGCGGCACCTCCTCGGTGGTGGTGCCACCCTCCACGGTGACGGTGATCCGGTTCCCGGCCTGCGGGTGGATGAAATGGTCGACGTCGATGGTCCCCAACGTCCCTGTGATCCGTGCGGTCTGGACCTCGGCGTCCTCGAGCAGTGAGCTGCGAATGGTGGAGGTCACCCCGCCGTGGAACAGCAGCTTCGCCTCCAGCGCCTCATCCACCTGTCCGCCGTCCACGCGCCGGGCCATGGCGGACACCACCTCGGGTTCGGATTGCATGAGGGTCCGTACCAGGTGCACGGGGTAACACCCGAGGTCCATGGTGGCGCCGCCACCCAGGGGCAGCTGATAGCGGATGTTGCCGCGGTCAGGCATGGTGATGTCGAAGGCGGCGCTGATGTCGGTGACGTCGCCCACCACTCCCAGCGCCAGCAACTCCTGCAGCCTCGCCGTGAGGGCGTGGTAGCGGTAGTGGAAGGCTTCCATGAGCACGGTGTCGCACGTGGCGGCCACCTCCGCCACCTGACGTGCCTCCGTGGCGTTGGCGGCGAATGGCTTCTCCACGAGGACGTGCTTGCCGGCCTGCAACGCCCGGATGCTCCAGTGCGCGTGGTGGGACGCAGGCAACGGGATGTAGATGGCGTCCAGGTCGGGGGAGTCGACGACGTCGTCGTAGGAGTCGAGGACAGCCGTGATGCCGTGCTCGACGGCGTACGACTCGGCCCGCGCCCGGTCGCGCGCGGCCACAGCCGCCAGCTCCACGTCGGCGCGTCCTGCCGCCGGCTCGATGAGCGCCTTCCGTGTGATGCGGGCGGCGCCCAGGATTCCGATCCTGATGGGGTTCGACATCGGTGTCACTTTCCCTTCGCTTCTTGGTCCCTTCACACTAGGGCAGCCGCGCAGTGCGCGGTGTCACCCACAGATGGCAAGCTAGGCACCGTGACTGCTTTCGGATCGGCCCTTCTCGTGACGGGCAGCGAACAACTCCTGGCCTCCCGTGCCGTGGATGGACGCCGCAGGGCCGCAGAGAAGGAGCAGCCCGGCGCTGACGTCAACCGCATCAACGCGCTGGAGTTGGGCACCTCGATGCTCTCGGAGGTGGTGGGTGGTTCCCTGTTCTCCAGCCACATCATCGCCATCATCGACGACGTGGGCGCCACACCGCCCGAGGTCGTGGACCAGCTGGTCGCCACGGCCAAGGACCCGGGGGAGGACCTCTGCCTCATCCTTGTCCACGAGGGGGGGAACAAGGGCAAGGGGCTCATCGACAAGCTCAAGAAGGCCAAGATCGAGACGCAGGCGGTCGCCGCCCCGAAGGCGTGGGAGCTTCCGAAGTTCTGTCAGCAGGAGGCCCGGAGCCTGAAGGTGGGCCTGGACCAGGAAGCTGCGAATGCGCTCGTGTCAGCCGTCGGCACGGATCTGCGGGCGCTGGTGTCCGCACTGTCGCAACTGGCCGATGATGCTGGCGGCGACACCATCGACGCCAAGCTGGTCCAACGCTACTTTGCCGGCCGCGCCGACGTGACATCGTTCGCCGTGGCCGATGCGGTTCTTGCGGGCAACACGTCGCTCGCGCTGGAGAGACTCCGGTGGGCACTAAACGCAGGAGCAGCCCCGGTGCTGGTCACGAGCGCCATGGCCGGCGCCTTCCGCGGGATGGGGAAGTATCTCGACGCCCAGGGGAGCCGCATGAACGACTACGACCTCGCCCGCCAGATTGGCCTCCCGCCGTGGAAGCTGAAGGACTACTCGCGCACGTCGCGGAACTGGCAGCAGGGTGGCATCTCCGCATCAATCAAGCTGATCGCCCTGGCCGACGCGGACGTCAAGGGTGCGGCGACCAACGCCGACTACGCACTGGAGAAGATGGTCCTCGGCGTGCTGTCCCACCGCCGCCACTGACCCAGGATCCACCACTATCCATCCCTGCGCCGTTCGGGAACGTCAAACAGCGCCCTGACCACCGAGTGGATCAGGGCGCTGGACAAGCGCGGTGTTGCTCAGGCCAGGGCGTTGGCAGTCGACGAGATCGCCGACTTGCGGTTTGCAGCCTGGTTGCTGTGGATGACGCCCTTGCTCACGGCGCGGTCGAGGGAGCGGTTGGCAACCTGGGCCAGCGCGGCAGCCTTCTCGTTGTTGCCCTCGGCAACTGCGGTGCGGAACGCACGCACGTGGGTACGCAGCTCGGCCTTGACGGCCTTGTTGCGCTGACGCGCGATCTCGTTGGTCTTGTTCCGCTTCTTCTGGGACTTGATGTTCGCCACTTGGCAAGCCTCACTCGGTGCTTTGTTACTGAAGTTGGACGCGCATATTCACGCGACGACCTAGGTTACCCGAGCGCGGTTGCCTCAACCAAATTCCGGTGCGTCGCAGCGGCTGCAGCCCACTGTCAGACCACCCCCGCCACGTCCACACCCGTGGCACATCCGCGTCGCCCGACACCGTGTCGCCCCTGGCGGGTGGAGGGCGGCAGGGTCACGCGTCGGAGGTTTCGGCGGCGCCGCGCATCCGTGAGAAGATGACACGTCCACCCTCGAACCACAAGGAATGTGAATGCCCTCACCGCGTCCCGGCAGGACCGATCCGGCGATCATCCGCAACTTCTGCATCATCGCCCACATCGACCACGGAAAGTCGACGCTGGCGGACCGCATGTTGCAGCTGACCGGTGTTGTCGACGGCCGCAGCATGCGTGCGCAGTACCTCGACCGCATGGACATCGAGCGGGAGCGTGGCATCACCATCAAGAGCCAGGCCGTGCGCATGCCGTGGACCAGCGACGGGCAGGTGCACGTACTCAACATGATCGACACCCCCGGGCACGTGGACTTCACCTACGAGGTCTCGCGCTCGCTGGCTGCCTGCGAGGGCGCCCTGCTGCTCGTGGACGCCGCGCAGGGCATCGAGGCCCAGACGCTTGCCAACCTGTACCTGGCACTCGAGGCCGACCTGCAGATCATCCCCGTGTTGAACAAGATTGACCTGCCCGGCGCGCAGCCCGAGAAGTACGCGGCGGAGCTCGCCGGCATCATCGGCTGCGACCCCTCCGAAGTCCTCCTCGTCTCGGCCAAGACGGGAATGGGAGTGGAGACGCTGCTGAATGAGATCGTGCGCCTCATCCCAGCCCCCGTCGGCGACCCGCACGCTCCGGCACGCGCCCTGATCTTCGACTCCGTCTATGACACATACCGTGGGGTCGTCACCTACGTCCGTGTGATCGACGGTGAACTCAGCGGCCGCGAACGCATTCTGATGATGTCGAGCAAGACCGAGCACGAACTGCTCGAAGTGGGCGTCATCTCCCCTGAACCCGTCAAGTCGGACTCCATCGGCGTCGGCGAGGTCGGCTACCTCATCACGGGCGTCAAGGACGTGCGCCAGTCGCGCGTCGGTGACACCGTCACCGCGGCGCACAAGCCGGCGACCGTGGCGCTCGGCGGGTACCGCGACCCCAACCCGATGGTCTACTCGGGTCTGTACCCGATCGACGGCGACGAGTTCAACATGCTCCGCGAGGCACTGGAGAAGCTGCAACTCAACGACGCCGCCCTCGTGTGGGAGCCCGAGACCTCCAGCGCTCTTGGGTTCGGCTTCCGCATCGGATTCCTCGGTCTGCTCCACATGGAGATCGTGCGCGAGCGACTTGAGCGCGAGTTCAACCTGTCGCTGATTTCGACGGCGCCCAACGTGGTCTACGACGTGGTCATGGAGGACGGGACGAAGCACCACGTCACCAACCCGTCGGAGTACCCCGAGGGCAAGATCTCGGAGGTTTTCGAACCGATCGTCAACGCCACCATCCTGGCGCCGGCGGAGTACATCGGCGTCATCCTCGAGCTGTGCCAGACGCGACGTGGCATCCAGAAGGGTCTCGACTACATCAGCGAGGACCGGGTGGAGATCCGCTACGCCCTGCCGCTCGCGGAGATCGTGTTCGACTTCTTCGACGCGCTGAAGTCCCGCACCAAGGGCTACGCCTCGCTGGACTACGACCCCGCCGGTGCGGAAGCCGCCGACCTCGTCAAGGTCGACATCCTCCTGCAGGGCGAGACCGTGGACGCGTTCAGCTCCATCGTCCACCGGGACAAGGCGTACAGCTACGGCCTCATGATGGCCGGCAAGCTGAAGGAACTCATTCCCCGGCAGCAGTTCGAGGTGCCCATCCAGGCCGCCATCGGCTCCCGGGTGATCGCCCGTGAGACCATCCGCGCCATGCGCAAGGACGTGCTCGCCAAGTGCTACGGCGGCGACATCTCCCGCAAGCGCAAGCTGCTCGAGAAGCAGAAGGAAGGCAAGAAGCGGATGAAGATGGTGGGTCGCGTCGAGGTGCCCCAGGAGGCGTTCGTCGCCGCGCTGTCCACCACCGAAGCCCCGAAGAAGTAATCACGATCGAAGGGTCAAGGCTTCCTCACCCCATGCGTCATCCGGCTTTTGATTCGATTTCGCCTGCCTACCCATCGCGCGCAGCGTGGGGCACCGCCTCCAGTCTGCGCGCCTGGCAGGCTGAGGCGTTCGTCCAGTACGAGGACACCCAGCCACGGGACTTCCTCTGCGTGGCAACCCCTGGCGCTGGCAAGACCACCTTCGCGCTGCGCGTCGCCCACGCCCTGCTGACGACGCGCACCATCAAACGGATCGTGGTGGTGACGCCCACCGAGCACCTCAAGGTGCAATGGGCTGACGCTGCCGCCCGGGTGGGCATTCACCTGGACCCCGGCCTCAACAGGTCCACCAAGCGGGGACGGGCCAAGGAGTACGACGGTTCCGTCGTCACGTACGCCGGCGTGTCGATGCGCGCCTGGTCCTACGAGGCGTTGTGCCACAAGCTGGATACGCTTGTCATCTTCGACGAGATCCACCACGCCGGCGACGCCCTGAGCTGGGGCGAGGGAATCGAGGAGGCGTTCGGGTACGCCACCCGCCGCCTCTCGCTGACGGGTACACCGTTTCGCTCCGACGACAACCCCATCCCGTTCGTCACCTACGAGGAAATCGGGCCCGGCGTCAAGATCTCGAGGCCGGACTACACCTACGGCTACGCCGAGGCTCTCGCCGACCACGTGGTGCGCCCCGTCCTGTTCATGAACTACGGCGGGCCCATGCGCTGGCGGACCAAGGCCGGCGACGAACTCGATGTGGAACTCGGCACCGCCCTCACCAAGGACCTCACCGCCCACGCCTGGCGCACGGCGCTGGCGCCGAGTGGTGAGTGGATCAACGCGGTGCTGCAGGCGGCGAACACCCGCCTCACGGAGGTCCGTCGACACGTCCCGGACGCGGGTGGGCTCGTCATCGCGTCCAACCAGAGCCAGGCCCGTGCCTACGCGAAGCTGCTCACCGCCATCAGCGGCGAGGAACCGTGCGTCGTGCTCTCTGACAACTCCCGCGCCAGCTCCCGGATCGACGAGTTCGCCTCGTCGACGGCTCGGTGGATGGTGGCTGTCCGCATGGTGTCCGAGGGTGTTGACGTGCCGCGGCTCGCGGTGGGCGTGTACGCCACGGCCACGTCCACGCCGCTGTTCTTCTCCCAGGCAGTGGGGCGATTCGTGCGGTCGCGTCGCCGCGGCGAGGTCGCCACCGTGTTCCTGCCCACCGTTCCCATCCTGCTGGCCCATGCGGGCACGCTTGAGCGGCAGCGTGACCATGTTCTCGGCAAGCCGAAGAACGACGACGACCTGTGGAGCGAGTCCGACGCCCTCATGGAGGCGGCGAACCAGGGTGACAGCGGCGCCGATGATCTGCTGGGCAGCTTCGAGGCCCTGGAGTCCCGGGCCACCTTCGACCACGTTCTGTTCGACTCGCAGGCGTTCGGCATGCACGCGGAACCCATGTCCACCGACGAGGAGGACTACCTCGGGTTGCCGGGTCTGCTGGAACCCGACCAGGTGAGCTCGCTCCTGCGGGAGCGTCAGGCCAAGCAGCTGCGCCGCCGGGACCAGCAGGACCGCAAGGAGCGGGCCGAGCCCGGGGTGGCCCTGCACCGTGCGCTCGCGGCCAAACGCAAGGAGCTGAACTCCCTCGTGGCGCAGTACGCCCGCACGGCCGGTGTGCCGCACAGCCACGTCCACGCCAACCTGCGGCGCGAGTGCGGTGGCCCGAGCCTCGCCGAGGCATCGCAGGACCAGGTGGATCAGCGGGTGACGGCCGTCCGTACGTGGATGCGAGCCGGCTGAGCCCTCCCCGGAGACGCGTTGCCCTGATCCGGCCCACCCTGGTGCTGTACGTGGTTAGGCTGGTCTATGAAAATCTCCGAGGTCATCAAGAAGAAGGGCGACCGCGTCGTCACCGTCGAATCGACGGCGACCGTCGCCGACATGCTGCGGATCCTGGACGAGAACCGGATCGGCGCCCTGGTGGTCAGTGACGACGGGGGCATCACCGTCCACGGCATCGCCAGCGAACGCGACATCGTCCGGGCTCTGCATCAGCGCGGCGTGGACGTGCTCGAGAAAACGGTGCGCTCCATCATGACCAGCGAGGTGTGGACGTGCACCTCCGAAGACGAACTCGAGGCGCTGGCCATCTCGATGACGGAGCATCGCGTGCGGCACCTTCCCGTGGTCGACAAGGGCAAACTTGTGGCCATCGTCTCCATCGGTGACGTCGTCAAGAACCGTCTCGACGAACTGGAGGCGGAGCGCAATGAGTTGTTCCACTACGTCCAGGGTGACCGGTCCACGACCTGAGGCTTGCCCTTCGCCACCGGCTGCCGCGGACGTCGTGAGGTGTTAACGTCGTCGGGTGAATCCGCAGGAGTTGGCGATCCTGACCTGCCTGCGCCGGGCCAGGGATCTCATCGACCGTGACTTTGCCGAGCCACTCGACGTCCCGACGATGGCCCGCAGCGCCCTGATGTCGCCCGCCCATTTCTCGCGCCGTTTCCGCGCCGCCTACGGGGAGACTCCCTACCGCTACCTCATGACGCGACGGATCGAGCGGGCCATGGCCCTGTTGCGCGCAGGCACCAGCGTCACCGACGCCTGCATGGCGGTGGGCTGTTCGTCGCTGGGATCGTTCAGTTCCAGTTTCACCGAGATCGTCGGGGAGAGCCCGTCGGCGTACCGCGCCCGCGACCACAGCGCCGTCCAGGAGATGGCCCCCTGCATCGCGAAGTCCGTGACCCGCCCCTCGCCAAGGGAATCGAGCAGGATCGAAGAAGCCAGGCGTCTCGGCGCCATCTAGATTCGGTTCCATGACCACATCGCTCCAGTACTGCAACATCACCGTCAATGACGTCGACGAGGCCATCGAGTTCTATGGCAACGCACTGGGCCTGCAGATCACGCAGGACGTGTCCTCCGGGGAGTACCGGTGGGTGACGCTCGGCAGCGACGCCCAGCCGGGCCTCGGCATCGTGGTCTCCGTGCCACACGCGGGCCGTTCGCAGGCCGACGGCGACTCCCTTCAGGAACTGCTCACCAAGGGGGTATTGCCCATGCTCGTGTTCAACACCACCGACGTGGACGCCCTCTTCGAGAAGGTTCGGGCCACTGGCGCCGAGGTTCTACAAGAGCCCATCGATCAGGACTGGGGTCCACGCGACTGCGCCTTCCGTGATCCGTCCGGCAACATGGTGAGGATCGCCCAGCGACCAGCGACAACCACTACGTCGTAGCCATCACGTCCGCGGCGGACGGGGGTGTGACTAGGGCATGTCGTCCGTGATGCGGAACCGGCGGCCTCCCAGGCCCCGTTCGAAGTCGCGCCCCGTCTCCATGCTGAGTACTACGGCCACCACCTTCACGGCAACCGCCAGCACGGGCGCCGACTGCTGGTTCAGGGCGTCGTAGCACCACTGCTGGACGGCGGGCACCACGTGCTGGTGGAGTTGGTCGTGCTGTGCCAACCGGAGGGTCTTGGCACGATCCTGGTCGCCGGCTGACCACGACCTCTTCTCTGCCTCCAACTGCCCCAGGAGGTCCTGGATCACGGCGGAGAGATGGGTGCGGTCGCGGGCGGTGATGGCGTCGAAGCCCGCCACCAACGACTCCAACGTCACGGGTGTGGCTGCGACGGCGTCGCCGACGGCCACCAGGCCGGGACTGAAGCGCTCCGCCGCGTCCCCCAGCCACTGCACGGCATCCTGCATGTCAGCCACCCACGCACCTGAGACCAACCGCTCCACCACGGCCTGTTCCGGCCGGGACACCACCTCGGACACCAGCGCCCACATCCGGGTGCGGTGATCGACGATGCCCGCCATCAGTTGGGCCACGTCGGGGGATGGGCGCTCAGTCATCCCGCGAGTCTGCCACGTGGTCCTCGGCCCCGGTGGGCCCGGTCACCCGG
>JBDSRF010000225.1:0-4221 GCA_039929445.1 Arachnia sp.
TGTTCGTCGCCAGCAGCAGCTCGTCGAGTTCCTCGAACACGAACGCGATCGAGGCTGCGCCCTGGATCTCGCGGTAGGCCTGCTGGACGGCCCACCCCAGGTCGCCCTTCTCCTCGAAGAACTTGCGCACCAGGTTGACGAGGACCTCGGTGTCGACGTCGCTGCGCCGCGTCAGCTCGCGAAACCGATTCCACAGCTCGGTGTCGTTGACGATGATCCCGTTGTGGATGCCGACTGTGCCGGCCGCGATCACGGGCTGGTTGTTGTCCTCGTTGGACTGGAAGCCGTTCGTGACGAGCCGCGTGTGGCCCGTCATCGCCAGCCCGATGGGCGACGCGCCGGCGCGGTTCTTCTCGTAGAGCGCTGCTCCGCGCCCGAGGGCTGATGACTCTCCGGGCCCGGGACCAGTAGGTCCCGGGCCCGGTTTTCACCTTCCGAGAATGAGGAGCTGCTGAAAGATGTCCACCCAGGCCGAGGCCAGCCCGGTACGCCGACGAGGGAGTCGGCAGGCGAGAAGCCAGATGTTGTACGGCTGGGCATTCGCCGCGCCGTTCTTCCTGCTCTTCCTCCTTGTCTTCGCAGCCCCGATCATCACATCGATCCGCGCGGCGCTGTTCCGTGAACAGAGCAGCGGCGGTGGACTATTCGGCGGCGGTGAACGCGTCGAGGTGTTTGTCGGGATGGACAACATCGTTCATGTCGCCACCAACCCGGCGTTCTGGGCCGGCATCGGCCGCGTGGTGCTGTTCGGCGCCTTCCAGATCCCCGTCATGATCGGTCTGGCGCTCGTTCTCGCGCTGCTGCTGGACTCGTTTCTCGTCCGCCGTCCGGGGACGTGGCGGCTCATGTACTTCCTCCCCTACGCCATCCCGGGCCTGATTGCGGCCATCGTGTGGGGCTACCTCTACCTGCCGCAGGTCTCGCCCTTCGCCAGCGCATTCGGGACGCACGAGGGGCAGCCGTTCTTCCTGGCCCCCGGCATCGTCCTGGCGTCCATGGCCAACATGACCACGTGGACGTTCACGGGCTACAACATGTTGATCTTCCTGGCCGCACTGCAGGCCATCCCGGGCGACCTCTACGAGGCTGCGCGCATCGACGGCGCGTCGGGTCTGAAAATCACCACCAAGATCAAGATCCCGCTGGTGCGGGGTGCGGCCCTGCTCGCGGTGCTGCTGTCCATCGTCGGCACGATCCAACTCTTCAATGAGCCCACCGTCATCAAGTCGCTGGCGTCGTGGCTGCCCGAGGACTACACGCCCATGATGATGGCCTACGGCAGCATGTTCGGGAAGGTCACGCCCTCGGGTGCCGGCCCGGCCTCCGCAGTGTCCATCATGATGGCGCTGGTCGCCGGTGTTCTGGCCCTCATCTACGCGCTGGTTCAGCGAAAGGCGGATTGATCCGTGGCAACGAAAATGGAGACCACCTCGGACGGCCTCGTCTACCGTCCCTCCATCGAAGGTCAGCCCCCGCGCTCCGTGGCACCGTCGAAGATGGCCAAGACCATCACGATCATCGTGCTGTCGTTCGTGCTGCTGTACTTCCTGCTGCCCATCGTGTGGCTGGTCATCGCCTCGTCGAAGACCAACACTGACCTCCTCCGCAGCTTCGGGTTCTGGTTCGCCGAGCTCAACTGGGACAGCAACTGGACCTCGCTCCAGGGCTGGACCAAGGGCCTGTTCCCGCGCTGGGTGTTCAACTCGGTGTTCTACTCCACCACGGCCGCCGCTCTGGGCACGCTCATCTCCGTCATGTGCGGCTACGCCATGGCACGGTTTGTGTTCCCCGGCCGCCGCGCGCTGCTGATCCTCATCATGACGGGCCTCCTGATGCCCATCGCCCTGCTGACCGTGCCGCTGTACGTCATGTTCCAGGGCATGGGGCTCAGCAACACCGTGTGGTCCATCATCATCCCGTCGATGGTCAGTCCCTTCGGCGTGTTCCTCGGCAACGTCTACGCGGACTCCTCCGTGCCGACGGAGCTGTTGGAGGCGGCCCGCATCGACGGCGCGGGCGAGTTCCGGATCTTCTTCACCATGGTGCTCCGCCTGCTGGCGCCAGCCATGGTGACGATCTTCCTGTTCATCTTCGTGGCGACGTGGAACAACTTCCTGTTGCCACTCATGATGATCTCCACCGACAGTCTGAAGCCGGTCACGCTGGGCCTTTACGGCATGATGAGCTACTTCTCACCGGACAAGGGGGCCGTCATGCTCGGTGCCCTGCTCGGCGTGATTCCGCTGATCCTGCTGTTCCTGGGTCTGCAGCGCTTCTGGCAGTCCGGCCTGGCCGCTGGTGCCATCAAGGGCTGAGCAAACTCCAGCCTGCAACAACGAAGGCCCCCGATCGACATCTAGTCGCTCGGGGGCCTTCGTGCGTGTTGGCCAAATACCGGCGCTCAGCCGTCGGTGACCTCGCTGGGATGTTCGGGGGAGTCGAGCGCGGCACGATCGCGTCGGCGAGTGAGGACCGCGACGGCCACGAGGTGGGTGGCGATCACCGTCGCCAACCAGGCGATGCCGAGGATCCAGCCGGTGATGACGTCGGTGAGCCAGTGATGGCCCAGGTAGACGCGCGACAGGCCCATCAACAGGGCGTAGACGACGGCGAGGACGACGGTGAGTATGCGTGCCCGTCGTCGCCCCTCCAAACGACGCCACACGAGGTAGGCGACGACACCCCCCACCACCACGGCGTTCAGTGCGTGCCCGCTGGGGAACGACGGGGAGGACTCGAACGGCGCGATGGCGAACTGGTGGGGTGGGCGGACCCTGTCGATGTAGTTCTTGCCGACGATGGTCACGCTGAGTGAGCCGAGGGCGGCCGCCACCATCAGGGTCGCTGGCAGCCAGGATCGCCAGCGCAGACACAGCCAGATGACGACGATGGCGGCGATGATGGGGGAGCCGATGGGCCCGCCGATCTGCGTGAACGCCCCCACCACCACGTTCAGCCAGGGCTGCCGGATGGCCACCATGGTGTTGAGCACCGGTTGGTCGAGCAGGGAGAGCCCGTTCTTTGCACTGACAGCCTCGTAGATCTCGCTGGCAACCCAGGTCAGCAGCCCCAGGATGAACGCGCCGACGATGGCGGGGGCGAGGATGGCCAGGTGGGGCCGGACCTCGACGGGGACGTGCTCGTCGACCACCTCGATGGCCCCGTCGACGGCCTCCTTCGCCTTGTCGCTGAGTTCGTCTCCGTCTTTCGCCATGGGGTCAAGACTAGGGGCAGGAGTGGGCCGGGCTTCGACGTTTTTTCTCCGGGAAGTGTCCCAATTGCGCTGGTTCATGGGTGGACCGCCCGGCGCGGACCCAAGAAGACCTCTTGTGCCTGTCAGGCGGAGGAGTGGATCGGGGGTGGGGCACCCGGTTCGGCAGGTGAGTGCAGCGGTGGTGGCCGGGAGCCGGGTGCCGCCTCGTCCGTGGCGAAGGAAGGGGATGCCCGGGTGGTGAATCGCTCCGTCCGGCCGGGCGGCGTGACCACCGGTGTCCCCGTGTCCGGGTCGAGGTGAATGACCCACCGGTCGCCCGGTCGGCTGAATCTGCCGGGTTCCACAAGTTTGTGGTGGTGGGGACACAGGAGCACGAGGTTCCACAGGGCGGTGGCGCCGCCGGCCCACCACGGCTGCAGGTGATGGGCCTCGCAGGCCGAATCCGGTGCGGTGCAGTTGGGGAACACACACCCCCCGTCGCGCAGGGTGAGAGCCTTCCGGATCGCCGGTGTCACGAGCCGCTGCGTGCGTCCCACATCCAGAATCTCCGAAGGTCCGCCAAGGACGGCCGGCATCAGGTCGGCGTGGCAGCACAACCTCCGCAGGTCCCCGGCGGTGATCTTGGCCCCCCGGGCCAGGACCCCGGCCTGCTCGGCACGCTCCCGGAGGTCCTCCTCCCGGATGGTGACCACGATCCGGGGCCGGTCGCCCATACTGCTTGGGGCGTCACGGTGGTCGGCCACGATCTGGGTGAGGGCGTCGGCGCGGCGCTGCTCCGGGGTGCGGTCAATGTCCTCGACTGCCTGTTCCCGCATCACCTGGGGTCCGGGACCGGTGGCGCGGGTGGCCTTGAACCTGTCCCTCGCCGCACGGCGATCCAACTCCACAAACGCCTCGATGAGACTGATCAGCGGTGCCGCTTCGAGGTGCGGCAGGGACCCGTGCAACCACATCGACCCATCCCCATCGTCACCCCACCGCAGCGACCGCTTGCTGAACGCCCGGCG
>JBDSRF010000226.1:0-5902 GCA_039929445.1 Arachnia sp.
GCGCCTGCACCGCGTTCCCTTGTCGGGTCAACCGCTGGAGCGGGAGCTCCGGGCGATCTGGAGCCGGGATGCCCCACCGGGTCACCTCACACAGGAGTTCGTGGCGATGCTGAGGGCCGACGACGGCATCGACCGATGAAACTAGCGGAAGCCGCCGGGCTGAGAAACTGAAATCACACTGCCGTCGTTCCACGGCTGCGACCGGGGGCACGATGGAGTACCAGCCTTACCTCCGGCGAGGGTTCCGATGGCTCGCGGGTTGCCAGATCCAGAACGATCTGGAAGTCATTCACCAGGAGGAAACGTGTGCGTGGAAGCCCTGTCAGCACGAACAGGCTTGGCTTGGGCGACGATCAGGTAGAGGGCCCCCCAGGCTGCTGTTTCGAACGTGATCTGGTCCATGTGGTGGCGCACGGATCGCCAGGGTTGAAGGTCCTCGTAAGCGCGGGTGACCCCGAATACCGCGGTGGCGGTGCGACCGAGGGCGACCACCCATGCGGGCCAAGCTGGTGGTCGTCGGACGCCGCCCACGGCGAGCCTTCCACGGGTGGGCTCAAGCTGGGCGGCGAGGTCGCCGACGACGGTGTCGTATTCGGGAACCATCTCCAACGATGCGGTCGCCAGGACGGCGCTCGTGCCCGGGGGTACGTGAAAGCTGCGGATGTCGGCCCGGATGAGGCTCACCTGGGGCAGGCCGTGGTGATCAGCTCGACGGCGAGCCCGCGCGAGCATTCCCGCAGAAAGGTCAACGCCCACGACCCTGCCACGTTCGCCAACTGCTCGGGCCAGGATTGGCAGGTTGACGCCAGTCCCGCACCCGAGGTCCACCACCGTGTCCCCGGGCTGGAGGTCGAGTAGGTCGACCGCCCGCTCCTGCAGTCGGCGTGCGCCCAGCGGCCGAAACACCGATGCCGCGGCGTCGTAGACGGGAGACACACGGTCGTACAGGTGTATCACGGCCGCGGGGCCCCGGATATCACGCAGGGATGCGCGATACGCGGTGTAGCTGACTGCGGCGGCGCCGACCATCCCGGTGATCCAGAGCGTGTGATGTCTCATGGTGGAACCTTTCAGCACGTGATCAGTAGTGGAACCGGGTAGAAGGCATCACTGCTCAACGACGGGCGGTCCCGGATGCCCGTCATGGGGGCTTGTTCGCAGTGCTTCACGGGTGGGTGCGGGGTCGGCGGGACTGTGGTGGGTGTGGCGCAGTCGGCCGAGGAGTGGCAGGAATCGGCCGGACCGTCTGGCGTAGCTGCGGTAGCTGAACTGGTGCATGGACAACAGGTACGGCTCCTCAACGAGCCGGACCTGTACCTGGCAGGCAACCAGCAGAGCGACAACACCGAGGACCGCCATCCAGGTGGGGGCCATGGCGGCGGCGCCGATCTGGATGAGGAACAGTCCCGTGAAGATGGGGTTGCGGATCACGGCGAACAGTCCGTGTGTGACCAGTTCGGTGCGTTCGCTGGTATCGACCCCGATCCGCCAGGATGCGCCCATCGTGCTCTGCGCTGCGAAGGCCAGTACGACACCCCCCAACGCGAGCAGTGCACCACCAACGTTGAGGGCTGATATGGGCTGCACGTCAGCCCAGAGCAGCGGTACGGCGTGCAGCCACACCAGGACCGGGGACACCACGCCGGTGAGCAGTGCGAGCACGAACCCTGCCCCGGCGACCCGCGCCGCCCCCCTCTTCGCACCGCGCAACCCGTTGAAACCGGCCGTCCCGGTGGTCTGATACTGCTGCCAGCTACGCACCCCCAGCAACAGCAGAGTCGCCGCCGCGTAGAGGATCGTCGCGGACACGGCCCTCATGTCAGCCATCGCTTCTCGCCTGATTCCGGTCGCGCACTCCTGCGGAATCCGCTGGGCCAGCAGCCTGCGGAAGTTCCATGGTGGGGCAGAGCGTGACCGCGTCCCCGGTGGCAGCGAGGAGCCGCTCTGCCGCGCTCAACAGCCCCATGAGCTCCTCACCCACCGCCAACGAGTACATCGACGCCCGTCCGACGGTGCGGACGGATACCAAGCCACAGTCGCGCAGACAGCTTAGGTGGGTTGAGGTGGTGCTCTGCGCAAGGCCGAGGTGGTTCGTCAGATCCACGACACGGTGCTCGCCCAGCGTCAAGTGCTGCAGGATGATCAGTCGTGCCGGGTCCGCGAGACTGCGAAAGAGCAGCACCGCAGCCGCTGGGTCACCCTCGGCGCACGCGTCGGCCGACGACGCCAGCTCCAAGTCATCAAGGTCTTTGTCCACGTTCCCGTCATGCATCGTCATATAACGATGACATCGTCAAAGAGGAATATTGTCAAGCGGGGCTCTGCAGCAGCCAGCGATATCTCGGCGGCTTCCCTCAGCCGGAGAAAACACGCACTTCGACGAAGGCAGCGCTTCGTCACGTGTTCTGAACGCTCGCCCGACAACGCAAACGGCCTCCCCCGCCAGTGGCGAGGGGGGCCGTTTGCGCATCAGTCTCAGTAGTTGATCATGTGGCCGCCGATGCCCTCGGCCGCCTCCTTGAGCGCCTCGGACAGTGTCGGGTGCGCGTGGATGTTGCGGCCGATCTCGTCGGTGGTCAGGTCATAGGCCTGCGCCAGGGTCAGCTCGGGCAGCAGCTCGGTCACGTCGGGCCCGATCATGTGGGCGCCGAGGATCTCGTTGTAGCGGCTGTCGGCGACGATCTTGACGAAACCGATGCCCTCCCCGAGCCCCCAGGCCTTGCCGTTGGCGGCGAACGGGAACTTGGAGACCTTGACCTCGTACCCCTTGTCCTTGGCCTGCTGTTCCGTGTAGCCGAACGAGGCGATCTGGGGCTGGCAGTACGTGGCGCGCGGGATCATGTCGTAGTTGATGGGCTGCGTTTCCGCGCCTGCGATCGTCTCCGCCGCCACCACGCCCTGGGCTTCCGCTGTGTGCGCCAACATCAGCTTGCCTGTGCAGTCGCCGATGGCGTAGATGTTGTCCACGTTGGTCTTCATGAAGTCGTCGATGGCGATGGCGCCACGCTCGGTGGTCGCCACGCCCAGGTTCTCCAGGCCGTAGCCCGTCAGGCGGGGGGCGAAGCCGATCGCGGACAGGAAGCGGTCGGCCTCCAGCACGGTGGTGTCGCCTCCCTTGGCGGGGCTCACGGTGACCTTGACGCCGGAACCCGTGTCCTCGATGGCTTCCACCTTGGTGGAGGTCATCACTTTGACGCCCATCTTCTTGTAGACCTTGGCCAGCTCGGCGGAGATTTCAGTGTCCTCCGTGGGCACCATGCGGTCGAGGAACTCCACGATCGTGACGTCCACGCCGTAGTTGCGCATGACGAACGCGAACTCGGTGCCGATGGCGCCGGAGCCGCCGATGATGATGGAGCCGGGGAGGCTGTCCTCGAGGATCTGCTCCTCATAGGTCACGACGTTCTTCGACACCTGCGTGCCCGGCAGCATGCGGGTGGTGGCGCCGGCGGAGATGATGCCGTTGGTGAACGTGACCTTCTTCTTGGCCCCGTCGTCACCCTCGACCTCGATGGTGTTGGCGTCGACGAAGGTGCCCCACCCGTCGATCTCCTTGATCTCGTTCTTCTTCATCAAGTAGTGGATGCCCTTGATCATGCGCTCGGAGACGGAGCGGCTGCGCTTGTACGCCTTGCCGTAGTCAAACGTCACTTCACCGCTGATCCCGAACGTGTCGGCCTGGTCGTTGAAGATCTGCGCGACCTCGGCGTTGCGCAGCAACGACTTCGTGGGAATGCAGCCGACGTTGAGGCACACACCCCCCCAGTACTTCTTCTCAATGATGGCCACCTTGAGGCCGAGCTGCGCGGCGCGAATGGCTGCCACGTAGCCTCCGGGCCCGGCGCCGAGTACACATACGTCATAGTCGTGGGTCATGCCCAACACCTTAGACCCGCTCCAGAGCAGGCGACACTCGAGGGGAAAAGGTCCCACGGTTCAATCTCAAATATGAGATATGTTGGGCTGATGAGCACCACAAGCCACGCCATCGGCACGATGATCCGCGACGGGCGCATTGCCCGCGGCTGGTCCCAGCAGCGACTGGCGGACGAACTTGGTACTGCGCAGAGCGCCGTCCACCGCATCGAGAACGGGCAGCAGAACCTGTCGCTCAGCATGATCGACCGCCTCGCCGAGGCCCTGGACATGCCATTGATCCACACGGCCACCGAGGGCAAGCTCAACTTCCAGATCACGGGACCCACGACCCTGTCCGGCGACATCGCCGTTCGGACGTCGAAGAACGCGGCCGTGGCGCTACTGTGTGCCAGCCTCCTGAACCGTGGCACCACGGTGCTGCGCGGCATCGCCCGCATCGAGGAGGTCGACCGCATCTGTGAGGTGCTGACGTCCATCGGCGTGACCATGAAGTGGATTGGCGACGCCAACCAGGACCTTGAGATCCGCAGGCCGGAGACGCTCACCCCGGAGACCATCAACCAGCGGGCGGCGCGTCGTACGCGCAGCATCCTGATGTTCCTGGGCCCGTTGATGCACGACTTCGACACCTTCGAACTCCCCTACGCCGGCGGCTGTGACCTCGGAGCACGCACCGTGCACCCCCACATGTCCGCGCTGCGTCGCTTCGGCCTCGGGGTGGAGGCCACCGACGGCCAGTACCAGGCCACGGTGGACAAGTGCATCCTGAAGGAGCGCCACATCACCCTGGTGGAGCGCGGCGACACCGTCACCGAGAACGCCCTGATGGCTGCTGCCCGCACCGAGGGTGTGTCCGTCCTGCGCAACGCATCCGGCAACTACATGGTGCAGGACCTCTGCTTCTTCCTGCAGAGGCTCGGTGTCAGGATCGACGGGATCGGCACCACCACGCTGCGCGTGGAAGGTGTGAAGGACATCGACGTGGACGTCGAGTACTTCATTTCCGAGGACCCCATCGAGGCCATGAGCCTCCTCACGGCCGGGATCGTGACCAACTCCGAGATCACGGTGCGGCGCTGCCCCATCGAGTTCCTCGAGGTGGAGATCGCGGTGCTGGAGGAGATGGGTCAGAAGCTGGAGATGTCCGCGGAGTACACGAGCAACAACGGCTGCACGCGACTGGTGGACGTCACAGTCAAGCCGTCGAAGCTGGTGGCGCCCCTCGACAAGATCCACCCCATGCCGTTCCCGGGGCTCAACATCGACAACCTGCCGTTCTTCGCCGTCATCTGCGCGACGGCGGAGGGCCAGTCCGTCATCTATGACTGGGTGTACGACAACCGGGCCATCCACCTGAAGAAGCTGGCGGACTTCGGCGCCAACGTGCAACTGATGGACGCGCACCGGCTGCTCATCATCGGCCCCACGCGGTGGCGTGGACGCAACATCGAGTGCCCGCCGGCCCTGCGCCCCGCTGTGTGCCTGATGCTGGCCGCCATGGCGGCGCGCGGCACCACGAACCTGCTGGACGTGTACGTCATCAACCGCGGCTACGAGGACCTCCCCCAGCGGTTGAACGCACTGGGTGCCAACATCAACGTCTTCTGGGGCGAACCCAACGCCGACTGACGCCGGCGTCGGGGCTGTGACTCAGGACAGCCGGATGGCCCTGAAGGAGTGCTTCGGGGCCACGATGTTCTCCTGGGCCGCGACCAGTTGCAGTTCCTGCTCGCCGGCATCCGTCGTCTCCTCGAGGATCGAGTACACGATCGAGGCGGTGCGGGACAGGGCTTCGGCCAGGTCGCCCGTCTTCAACCAG
This sequence comes from Arachnia sp., assembly GCA_039929445.1. GTDB lineage: Bacteria > Actinomycetota > Actinomycetes > Propionibacteriales > Propionibacteriaceae > Arachnia. The sequence continues at coordinate 5,699 of JBDSRF010000226.1, forward strand.
TGGGTCAGGAACATGGCCGTGGTGAGGTCCCCCGAGCCTGTGAAGGTGCGTTCGATGAGCGGGGTCTCCACGAGCCACGCCTCGTTCTCGCCCACGGCCACCATCCGCATGGGGTCGGGCACCATGTCGTCGGCCACCACCGATGTGACGAGCACGATGCGTGGGCCCCGTGCGCGCAACTCCTCGGCCGCCGCGAGCACGTCC
>JBDSRF010000227.1:0-23728 GCA_039929445.1 Arachnia sp.
AGATTCCCTGTACGAGCGAGGCTGGTTCTTGGGTGGGAAGTCAACAGGCCTGGTGTAGGTCCTCAGGAACGCAACCACCACTGACAGATGCGATTTGGCGTGGGCGAACCGACGGCTCGATTCAGACCTGCACACGTCCGAACGGATCACTCGTGCCAGATCCTGGGATGTCCTACGACTCCTGGTTGCCGGACTCGGCGATCGCGGCGCCGCCGCCAGATCCGGAAGTACTCGCCCGTCTGGCCATCGCGCGGATGATGCTGCGGGCGGTTGAACTCGGGACTTTCCCCACATCAGTGGCTGCTGATCCGGACGGCCTGGGTTACGTGGGCTGGAACGTGTGGTTGTGGGTGGAGGACCCGGGCCCCAACACGTGGGGTCCGGTGACGATGTCCGTGTCCGAGGCTGGTTACAGCGTCACGGCCACGGCGACTGTGTCGCACGTCGTGTGGGACATGGGCAACGGCGACACGATCACCTGCGGGGCCGGGACGCGCTGGAATGCGCGGCTCACCCGCAACGAGCCGTCGCCGGATTGCGGGTACCGCTACCAGCACGAGGGCGAATACCAGGTGACGGCCACGTCCCACTGGGAGGTCGCGTGGAGCGGGATAGGTGAGTCGGGTGTCATTCCCCTCGACTTGAGCGATACGGCAGGGTTCCGCATCGCAGAGGTGCAGGTGGTCAACGTGGCCGTGGGGAACGGCTGACATCATGCGGGGACGTCGAACGGAGCGCGGGTACGCAGTGGCCCTCGAGGCGGCCATCATCCTCCCTGCGATCGTGCTCTTCGTCGCGCTTGTGGTTGTCCTGGCGCGGGATGTGCTGACGCAGCAGGCCGTCGGCGCCGCTGCTGCCCAAGCCGCACGGGCCGCATCCATCGAACGGACCCCGCAGGCAGCAAGGTCGGCGGCGGAGTCAGCCACCAGCGCTGCGCTGTCGGACTCGAATGTGGAATGCCGGGAGCGTGACGTCTCGGTGGACGCGGCAGGGCTGCGCGCGCCGCTAGGCACACCCTCTCGCGTCACCGTCTCGGTGACCTGCGTCGTGGCGTACGACGTGTCCTTTCCGGGCTTCCCCGTCTCTCGACGGATGACGGAGACTCGCGCGTCACCCGTCGACACCTACCGAGGGAGATGACATGCGCAACGAACGCGGTTCCCTGGCGGTCTGGACGGCCATGGTGATGCCGGCATTCGTCCTGTGCGTTGGGCTCGGTGTGGATTTTTCTGGCCACGCCGCCGCGCAACAGGAGGCCAGGGCCGTCGCGGCAGAAGCGGCCCGGGCGGCGGGCCAGTACCTGCAGGTCAGCGACGGCCGTGCACGACCAGACAAGGCCCGGGCGGAGAGGGCCGCTCGCGACTTCGTTTCAGGGTCGTCTCTGACAGGGATGGCCCTCGCAGAGGCTGATGGCAGGATCACGGTCACGGTACGCGGCAGGTACGCCACACAGTTCCTGGGAATGATCGGCATCAATTCCCTGCCGCTGGAAGCCACAGCATCGGCCCGCGTCATTTCTGTGATTGCGGGGAACGAGGAATGAGACGGCGTGCAACGCCCTAGTGTGGGGTCATGGCTCAGTACTACGACGTGCACCCAGAGAACCCGCAGCCGCGCAGCATCAACCAGGTGGCGAAGATCGTCGCCGACGGCGGGCTCGTGGCCTATCCCACGGATTCCGGTTTCGCGCTTGGTTGCGCGCTCGGCAATGCCGACGGGATTGCGCGGATCAAGCGCATCCGGCACCTCGACGACAAGCACCACTTCACGCTCGTGGTGGATGAGTTCGCGAAGCTGGGGCCCTACGTCGACATGAACAACTGGGTATTCCGCGCCATCAAGGCGGCAACGCCCGGCAGCTACACCTTCATCCTTCCGGCAACACGGGAGGTGCCGAAGATGATGCAGCACCCCAAGAAGCGCTCGGTGGGAGTGCGTATCCCGCTGCACCGCACGGCTTTGGCGCTCCTCGATGCGCTGGGTGCCCCCATGCTCAGTTCGACGCTGCTCCTGCCCGGCGAAGAGGAATCCCCCACGGACGGATGGGCCATCAAGGAACTGCTGGACAACGAGGTGGATGCAGTCCTCGACTCAGGCGACGTGGGCAGCGAGCCCACCACCGTGGTTGACATGACGAGTGCAGAGGCCGTCGTGGTGCGCGTCGGGGCAGGCGACCCCTCACCGTTCGAGTGAGCGGAGCCGGTCTGCGTATCCGGGACAACCCGGCTGCGTGATGATCAGTCGGTGAAGGCGTGGTCCTGGTCGTCGATCGGTTCCGGGTCACCGGGTTCGGTGATGTCGACCGCGTCGGGCTCCTCCAGGGGCGGGGTGTACCCCGTCAACTCCTCGACGAGACGCTGCTCCGTTGCTGCCGCGTTGATGGGAATCTGCTCAGTCACGGTGATCCTTCCAATGTGTCCGGCCCGAGGCCGGTGCCGGGGACGGTTGCCCGCCCCCGGCGATGGCTCACTTGATGAAGCGGAAGGTCAGCGGGAAGCGGTAGACGCGCCCGTTGCCGTACTCTTCGGTGCCCTTGATGGCGCCAAGGATTGCCATGACGAACAGCACGATCGACCCGATACCGCCGACGATCCAGCCGACGATGGGGATGGCCGTGACCGCTCCGACAATCACCCGTGTGATGTTGAAGTTGAGGAGCTCCTTGGTGTGCTCATCCACCAACTGGTTCTTGTCGCGTTCCGTGAGGAAGAAAATGAGCGACGGAATCCAGCTGAAAAAGACGCTGAGCCAGTAGTCCAGCTGGAGAGTGCTCCTTCCGGCCTCGGAGGGGCCGACGAGCCAGTTGGGGTTCTGCGGTCCTGTTGGCATGGGGGAATAACCCCCCGTGTAGGGCTGGCCCGGCATTCCGCCCATGGCGGGACCTCCCTGGTACGGCTGCCCCTGGTACGGCTGGCCCTGGTACGGGGCCTGCTGTCCTGGTCCGGGGGCGCCGCCCCAGGGGGCCTGCTGCCCCTGATTGGGGTTGCCGTACGGGGGCTGCGCAACGTTGTCGGGCATGCTCGGGCCGCTGCTCGGCAGGTCCTGACCTGCCTCCCACCACTTGGCCTCGGTGGCGCCTCCTGTGCTCGCGGGGGCGCTGCTTGGCTGGCTGTCCAGGAGCGGCGCTGCGTCAGGGAGACTGGCGTGGTCGCCATCCTCAGTTGGCACCTGTCCACTGCTGGAGGGAACCTCCCAGTCGCTGTCCTGCGTGGAGGAAGAGGTGTCGTAGCTGGGCTCGGAGTAACCGGGCTGGTAGTCCGAGCTCACTGCCTCATCGGCAATGTCGTCCTGTCCATCATTTGATGGATTATGAGGATCGTTTGTCATGATCGGTCCCTTCTGTTCGAGGAACACGTTAGCGGTGAAGGCCCGCGCGTGACCGATTACCCATCAACCATAGCCATGTTCCCGTGTGTGAGCTCCCCCGCAATGAAGGTGAAAAGAGTTTCCCGGGTGGCGAAATTGCCCTGCTCCAACTGCGCAGGCGATTGCGACAGCAGTGCCAGGTCGGCGGGCTGGCCGACGGCAATCCGCGTGCGGATGGACGCGTCAAGGGCTTCGGCCGGCGTCAGCCCGTTCCCCGGACGGTGTGGCCTGTGAACGGCCATGTCCATCGCCAACCAGGGGTCGAGGGCGGAAACGGGTGCATCCGAGCCCATGAGCAGCCGCGCTCCCGCGTCCAGCAGGGCACGGAGGGGGAACGCCCGGTCCGTTGATGTCGGCCATACTTCGTCCAGCAGCGCCTCATCGTCGAGAAGCTGCGCCGGCTGCACGCTCGCACTGACACCGAGGCGCGCGAAGCGAGGAAGGTCATCGGGATGGATCAGCTGGGCGTGTTCGATGGTGCCGACTGCGCCCGACCGCTCGAAAGCGTTCAAGGCGTCCCGACAGGCAAGGTCACCGATCGCGTGGACAGCGCCATGAATGCCGTGTCGTGCGGCGCGTTCGAGGAGGTCGAGCGTTTCCTGTGGTGAGTAGTTGGCCACTCCATTGGGTGAACCGGCGATGGGGTGCGGGTAGGGGGCCAGGCAGTGGGCGGTCCGGGAACTGAGGGAGCCGTCCGAGATGATCTTCAACGGACCCACGCGCAGTCTCCCGCCGAGTTCGGCGCCGGTCCTCATGCCCAAACCGATGAGGCGATCCAGGTCATCGGGATAGGTGGCGACGTCCACCCGGAGCAGTGACGGTCCACCCTCGAGACGGCGCAGCCAACTACCGATGCCCCACAGCATCTCCATGTCGACGATCCCCACGATTCCCAGGGCTGCTGCCCGGCGCTCTGCGCCTCGCACGAGTGCATCCACGTGGGAATTCTCGGTGTTCATCAGATGCACCATGGCATCGAACGCAGCCTCCTCCCTCAAAAGCCCCGTCGGGTGGTCCTGGGCGCCGACGGCGGCCAGACCTGCGGTATTGCACCAGATCGTGTGCAGATCGCCTCCGAACAGCGCGATGGGATCGGAGGAGAGAGCATCGAGGGCTGCGGCGCTGGGCTCGTCGGGCCAAATGGCGCTGCGGAATCCGAACCCCACGAGGAGTCCACGGTCGGGGCGCACAGCCAACTCCGCGCCAACGCGGGCCGCAATTTCGTCGATGCCGGCGTCCCCCGGCAGTTGGAGGCCCTCGGCCAACAGGGCATGGGTGCTGAAGTGCACATGGGCGTCCCAAATACCGGGGATCAGCACCGCACCGTCGGCGTCGATGCCGCCTGACTGCAGGGACGCGTGAGGGGTGACGGCGGCGATGCGACCGCCGCGCACCTCGACGTCAACCAATTCAGCGTCGACGGGATCTGAGCATGAAGGGAGCAGACGTGCCCGGCGAATCGTCACATCGGTTGTCACCCTGCCCGCACCTCCAATCGTTTCGTAGCCTACGGCGTGGCCGGAAGTTGCTGGGCGTGCACGCTTGTGCCCGGACGGCACCGACACAACATACTGTGAAGGACATGGCGAACACGCGAAGAATAGGACGGTTCAACGTCTCGCCGATCGGCATGGGCGCCACCCCCCTGTCGTCCGGAAAAAGTGCCCCACCTTCCCGGGAGTTGGCGATCGCAACGGTGCACGCCGCACTGGATGCCGGCATCACCCTCATCGACACTGCGGACATCCATGGGCCGACGTGGGAAACGAAGGGCCTGAACGAGTCGATCGTGGCGGAAGCTCTGCGGACCCACCCCAATGGCACCGCCGGCGTGGTGGTCGCCACGAAGGGTGGCATCACCCGAGGACCGGGGGAGCAGATGGGCCGCGACGGGTCGGCCGCCTACCTGCGGCGGGCGGCCGAGCAGTCCATGCTCCGACTCGGAGTGGACCGGCTGGACCTGTACTACTGGCACAGGCCGGACCGGAGCCGACCCTACGCCGAAGGCGTCGAGGCGCTCGCCGGGATGAAGGCGGATGGACTCATCGCGGAAATCGGGATATCGAACGTCAACGTGGAGGAGATCCAGGTGGCGATCGACGTGCTGGGGGAGGGGGGTCTGGCTGCCGTGCAGAACCAACTCTCACCCCGGTTCAATCACACCAGCAAGTTGGAGCTGGACTTCTGTGCTGAACATGGCGTGGCGTTCGTTGCTTGGTCGCCGCTCGGCGGAAGCCGCGGCGACGGGGCATCCGCGGCCCGTCAACGCCCCGTCATCACAGAGGTGGTGGCGCGGCATCACGGCATCAGTCCGCAGCGAGTCATCCTGGCGTGGGAGCTTGCGCTCGGAGACCATGTCATCCCCATTCCGGGAGCGTCGCGCCCGGCGACCATCATCGACTCCGCACGCGCCATGTCGCTGACGCTGGACCCGCAAGACCTCCGACGACTCAATGAGGAACTGCTGTGAGAAGGACATGAGCAGGAGTCAGGAGTCCTTCGGGCGCCGCCAGGCGTAGGCGAAGTTGACCAGCACGATTCCGATCCAGGAGACGATCGCCATGAACACGCTCCCATTCCCGAGCGCGATGGCGGTCAGGGGTATGGCCATGACCAGCGACACGATGCCCAGCGCCAGCCGCCCACCGTTGCTTTCCGCGGGAGGAAGGGGCTTCTGGCGCTCCATCCAGGTCTGGCGTTGCACTTCGGCAATGATCTTCTGCGCGAACGAATCCACCAGCGCTGGCTCCATGCCCGGTCCCAACTCCTGACGCGCGGCGAGCAGTGATTCCATGTCGTCGCGATCCATCGGACTCTGGCTCATGACACACAGGCTAACCCCCTGGGCTTTCCGCGTGGAGGTCGGGTGGTGTAGTCATGTGGTCATGAACGCCATTGCCGCCAACCTCGCGACCATCGAACGAAGGATCGCCGACGCGGCCGCGCGTGCCGGCCGCTCCGCCGACGAGGTGAGGCTGCTGCCGGTGTCGAAGACCAAGCCGCCGGAGGCGATCCTCACCGCCCACGCCGCGGGCTATCGGCGCTTCGGCGAGAACAAGATCCAGGAGGCCTCCGCCAAGGCAGAGGCCCTGTCGTCAGTAGCGGACATCGAGTGGGCAGTCATCGGTCATTTGCAGACCAACAAGGCCAAGGATGTTGCGCGCTTCGCCACAGAGTTCCAGGCACTGGATTCGTTGAGGGTGGCCAAGGAACTGGACAGGCGCCTTCATGCTCTGGGTCGCCGACTTGAGGTCCTGGTGCAGGTCAACTCCTCCGACGAGGACCAGAAGTTCGGGCTTCCCCCGTCCGAGGTCCTCGCATTCACCCGGCAACTGGCCGCATTCAATGCCCTCAATGTGAAAGGGCTCATGACCCTGGCACTCTTCACCGACGACCACACCCGGGTGGCGGCCTGTTTCGCCACCATGGGGCAGGTGCAGCGCGAACTCCGGGACGCTGACGGGGGCGGCTGGGACGAGTTGTCGATGGGCATGTCGGGTGACTTCGAGTTGGCCATCGAGCACGGCGCCACGTGCGTCCGGGTGGGGCAGGCCATTTTCGGTGATCGTCTGGACCCGAACGACTACTGGCCCGGGATCAAGGGCTGAAGAGGACAGGACATGCTCTTCACGATCGGTCACTCGACGCATCCACTGGACGAATTCGTCGCACTCCTGCAGGGCCATGGCGTGGACTGGCTCATGGATGTGCGGACGGTGCCGCGGTCCCGCACCAACCCGCAGTACAACCTTGACGAGTTGCCCGATTCGCTCGTCCCCTTCGGGATCGGGCACGAGTACAACAAGGGGCTCGGGGGTCTGCGCCATTCCAGGGCCGACTCCCCGAACACGGGTTGGCGCAATGCGTCCTTCCGTGGGTACGCGGACTACATGCAGACGCCGGAGTTCGAGGAGGCCCTTCAGTCCCTCATCCAGCGCACCGGCGAGCAGACCGTGGCCATCATGTGTGCCGAGGCGGTGTGGTGGCGCTGCCACCGTTCGATGGTGGCCGAGGCCATGATCGTCCGCGGCCACGAGGTGCAGCACATCATGCCCGACGGTCGCCTCAACGAAGCGACCCTGCGCCCGTTCGCGGTCGTCGATGGCACCCGCATCACGTATCCACCAGCCCAGGAGTGAGCGGGTTCAGCCGCCGGCCAACGCCTCCAGAGCGTCAACGTCCAGCAGGATCGTGCTCCGACGCGTGCCCGGGGCCACCAGGTCTTCCGCCTCCATGCGGGCCAGTGCGCGACTCAGGGACTCTGGTGTGGTCCCGAGATACGACGCGACGTCGCGCTTCGAGATCGGCCACGTGACCACGGCGCCACGCGGACCGCGTCGCATCGGCAGGTCCAGCAGATAGTCGGCGAGGCGGGATGGGACGCCGGCTGCGTTCTGCGACAGCGACCTCTCGGCCTTGTCCAGACGCAAGCTCAGCGTTCTGAGCAGCTGCAGACCGATGTCGGGGTGCAGAGCCATGAGGTGCGTCAGGTCCCGGTGCTGGAACGTGCACACCGACGAGTCCTGCAGCGCCTCGACGTACACGTCGGAGCGCTCACCGGTCAGGAAGGCGTGTTCCCCCACCACGTCCCCCGGCTCGGCCAGCCTCACCAGTCGTTGCATCCCCCCGGCGGTGAGCCTCACCACCTTCAACAGTCCGGAATGCACGATGAAGAGCTGGGCGAGGGCGCTTCCCGGTCCGTGGAGCAGTTCACCGCGGGTGATGTGGATCGGATGGGCGAACCCGCTCACCGCGTCCTGGGCAGCAGCGTCGAGTGGCGCAAACAAGGGGACCCTCGAGACGCACGTGTCGTGGGTCTGCAGGACCGGAAGTTCTCGCATCAAGGAAGCCTCCCGGGGCATGTGACGAGTCCGTGGTCACAGCCTGACGGTGGGCTTGACGCGTGTCAAGGATGGTTCGTGCGACTCGTCATGGTTGCGAGGTGCGACTTCCCACCTCCGCCCCGCAAATGGTGTTGAGTCATGTCATGAGGCATGTGCTTGTTCTGGGGGGAACGGCGTGGCTCGGGCGTGAGATCGCACAGGCCGTGGCGCGGACGGGTGCGCAGGTGACCTGCGCTGCTCGCGGCGTGTCGGGGAGGCCCCCGCCCGACGTGGATTTCGTCCGACTCGATCGGTTGGCGCCAGGGGCCTACGAGGGCCTGACACGAGAATGGGACGACGTGATCGAGTTGTCGCATGATCCCGGACTGGTTGTCCCGGCGCTCGAGACACTCGGCCCCCTGGCAAGGCACTGGACCGTGATCTCCTCCGTGTCGGTCTACGAGCGAAACGATGCTCCGGGCGCCGATGAGTCAGCGGCCACAGTGGAGGTGCAGGACACCACTGTCTACGCGCAGGCCAAGGTGGCGGCCGAGCAGGCGGCACGAGAGCGACTTGAGGACAGATTGCTGGTCGCCCGTCCATGCCTCATCGTGGGCCCGGGGGATACCAGCGACCGGTTCGGCTACTGGCCAGCCCGACTCGCCGAGTCGGCCGACGACGAGGTGCTCACCCCGGAGACGGAGGGTCGCCACGTGCAGGTGATCGACGTCGCTGATCTGGCCCACTGGATCTCAGATGCGGGTGCTCGCCAGGAGACCGGCGTCGTGAACGCGGTGGGGGAGAGCCTCCCGATGGCTGACTTCCTCGAGGAAGCCGCGCGTGTCTGCGGGTTCGGTGGCCGTTTCGTGTCCGCCTCCGACGAGTGGCTGCAGAAGCACGACGTCAGGTACTGGTCGGGCCCACGCTCCCTGCCGCTGTGGCTGCCGCAGGAGATCACGGCCATGGCACAGCGGAACTCGGACGCCTTTCGTGCCAAGGGCGGCCAGTGCCGCACCATGCGGGAGACCCTGTCCCGTGCTTTGGAAGATGAGCGCGCGCGCGGTGTTTCCCGGAAGCGCAGGTCAGGGCTGACCCGAAGCGAGGAGGAGTTGCTGCTCTGTGGAATCAGGAAGGAGGGCTGGGTGCGACCGAGGCGCGCTAGGATGTTAACCTGACTTAACATCTTCCTCCGAGGGACCACAGAGTGCCAGACATGAGCATGACAAAGGTGAGCCCAGGAGCTCCGCCCGCCGCGTCGGCACCGGAGAAGCGACTGGTGCGGCTGTTGGGTCCGGCGTTCGTGGCGGCCATCGCCTACGTCGATCCGGGCAACGTCGCCGCCAACCTGTCAGCCGGCGCCGAGTACGGCTACCTGCTCGTGTGGGTCCTCGTGGTTGCCAATGCCATGGCTGTGATCGTGCAGTACCTCTCGGCCAAGCTCGGCCTCGTCACGGGCAAGAGCCTCCCGGAGTTGCTGGGGGATCGGATGCCCCGGGTGGGGCGCCTCTTCTACTGGGCGCAGGCCGAGCTTGTCGCTGCGGCCACCGACCTTGCGGAGGTCATCGGCGGCGCCATCGCACTGCAGATTCTTTTCGATCTCCCACTGCTCCTGGGCGGGCTCATCGTCGGCGTCATCTCCATGATCATCCTCAGCGTCCAGAACAGGAACGGCCAGCGACCGTTCGAGTTCGTGGTCATGGCCCTGTTGGCGATCATCACGGTCGGTTTCATGGCTGGCCTTGTGGTCAGCCCCGTGAGCTGGTCCGCGACAGCAGCAGGCCTGGTGCCACGGTTCGAGGGATCGCGGACTGTTCTGCTGGCCGCCAGCATGCTGGGCGCCACCGTGATGCCGCACGCCATCTACCTGCACTCCGCTCTGGCCCGCGATCGTCACGGCGTGAGCAAGGAACCCGCCCGCATCCGGCGACTGCTCACGGCCACCCGTTGGGATGTCGGGTTTGCCCTGGTGATCGCCGGGTCAGTCAACGTGGCCATGCTGCTGCTGGCGGCCGCCTCGCTCCCGGGTGTCGCCGGCACAGACACCATCGAGGGCGCGCACAGAGCCATCGAGACGGCGCTCGGCCCTGCCATCGGTGTCATCTTCGGCATAGGGCTGTTGGCCTCCGGCCTGGCCTCGACGTCGGTTGGTTGCTACGCCGGCGCCACGATCATGAAAGGCCTCCTGCACGTGCGCCTCTCGTTGCTGGTCCGTCGCTCGATCACGCTCGTCCCTGCGCTCGTCATCCTTGGTGTGGGGTTCGACCCGACCGTGGCCCTGGTCCTGAGCCAGGTGTTCCTCTCCATCGGGATCCCGTTCGCGCTGATCCCACTGATCTGGTTCACCAGCCGCAGGGGCCTCATGGGTGAGTTCGTCAACCGTCTTCCCATGCGCATCGCCGCGCTGGTCGTGACCGCGGCCATCATCCTCCTCAACCTGCTCCTGATATACCTGACGGTCACGGGTCAGGACTGAGCCGGGGGAAGGTGTTGCATCACATGGAGGCGATAACGAGCACGGCGGAGGACCACCTCAAGGTGATCTGGGCCGCACTGGAGTGGGGCGGTGCGCCCATCACCATCAAGGGCCTCGCCGAACGCTTTGGAACCACACCGGCCGCCGCATCCAGCACGGTGAAGCGTCTCGTCGGTCAGGGGCTGCTGGTCCATGAACCGTACGGCCCCATTCTGTTGACCGCTGCCGGGGAGCGTCAGGCCGTGATGATGGTCCGCCGTCACCGGCTCATCGAGACGTTCCTCGTTGAGCAGTTGGGGTACAGCTGGGATGAGGTGCACGACGAAGCCGAGAATCTGGAGCACGCCGCCTCCGACCTGATGATCGATCGGATCGACACGCTGCTGGGACACCCGACGGTCGATCCCCACGGGGACCCCATACCCAGCCAGTCAGGGGTGGTCATCTACCCCGCGGGTCCCCGGCGAATGTTCGAGGCCCTGCCCGGCGAGCACCGCGTGACACGCATCTCTGACGACAGCTCAGATCTGCTGTCGCGACTCGACGCCACCGGGATCGGCAGGGGCGTTGTCCTCACCGTCGTTTCCCAGGACAGCACCGGGACCGTCGTCCGTCTCGGCGAGCGGGAGCTTGTCCTGACCGCCGAAGCCGGACGATCCATCATCCTGGTAGACAGCTGAGCCGTAGGTGTTGAGACGATAGACGTGTGAACGGGCATGCGCGACGGCGTCGTCGAGCCGCTCAAAGAGGTGTTCTTGGTGCCGCAGCGACGCCACCACACCGATGCGGGTGGCCAGTTCCGTGTGACGGCTCCGCAAACCCTTGACCAACACGGTGACTCCGCGTGCCTCGAGCGCAGTGATGACCTCCGTGAAGTGTTCTGCGCCGGTGCTGTCCAGAAGGTGCAGTCCTGACATCCGGATGATCACCACGTCGATGTCACGCACCTCCCCGATGGCCTCGAGCATCCGATCCGCAGCCCCGAAGAACAGTGCGCCCTCCAGTGCGAACTGGGCGATCTGGTCGTCGCCGGGCTGCGGCTCCCCGGACAGCCGCTCCCGCGTCACGCCGCTGGTACGGGCGACGGCGCGCAGGGCGAAGAATGCGGCGGCGACGATCCCGATCCCGACGGCGTAGATGAGGTCGAAACTGACGGTGATGAGGGCAGTCGTGGCAAAGATCCATGCCTCAGACCGGCTGGTGCGGATGATGTGGCGGACCCGTCCGATGGACACCATGCGGATGGCCGTGACCATGAGGACCCCCGCCAACGCGGCCAGGGGGATCTGGCTGACGACCGCCGCGCCGATCGAGACGACCCCCAGCAGAACCAGCGCGTGGGTGATGGAGGCCACGCGCGTCCTGCCGCCCGAACGGACGTTGACAGCTGTGCGGGCAATGGCGCCGGTGGCCGGCATCCCGCCGAAGAAGCCCGCGGCGAGCGTGGCCAGGCCCTGGCCGACGAGTTCACGGTCGGGCAGGTAGTTCCCGGCGTCCGACATGGTGGCAGCCACCCGCACGGACAGCAGCGATTCGATGGCGGCCAGGACCGCCACGGCCGCAGCGGGACCCACCAGGGACATGACGATGGCGGGATCGATGGCGGGAAGGCTCGGTGCCGGGAGCCCGGCCGGGAGTTGTCCGATGGTGGCCACGGGCAGCTTCAGGAGCACGGCTCCCACCGAGGCCACCACGATCGCCACAAGGGAAGCGGGGACCTGGGAGGAGAGCCGGGGGAGCCACACCATCAGGAGTGCCACGACGCCCACGAGGCCCAGGGCAGCGACCATGCTGGCGTCGATCTGACCCGGGATGGACTGGAGCGCCGCCATCACGGCGTTGTTGCTGGGGCCCGCCCGCGATCCCAGCGCCGATGGGACCTGCTGCAGGAAGATGATGACGGCGATGCCGAGGGTGAATCCCTCGATGACGGGACGCGGAATGACGGACACGAGCCCGCCGAGCCGGAACACCCCAGCAAGGATCACCATCACGCCCGCCATGAGGCACACCACGGCCAGTGCGCTTGCCCCGTGCAGTGCCACGATGGGTCCGAGAACGACGACCATGGCGCCTGTGGGACCCGACACCTGCACGTGGGAACCGCCGAAAACAGCGGCGATGAAGCCCGCGACGATCGCGGTGATCAGCCCTGCCTCAGCGCCGGCTCCTGAACTCACACCGAAGGCGAGTGCCAGGGGCAGCGCAACAATGCCGACGGTGAACCCGGCCGCGATGTCGCGTTTCCAGGTGCGGGGCAACGACCGGTAGTCGTCCTTGACGGGGAGAAGGCCGCGCAGGTGTCGAAGCGTGTCGCTGCGCCGCCTTGTGTTGCTCGGTGCCCCGGGGTCCCACTGCTGGAAGGGTTCGTTCCGCTCAGCGTGGGTGGGATTTCCCGTGGTGGACATGCGTTCCTTCGCTCGAACAGGCACAGGCACACGCGCAGGAACTGCTCGGGGTGATGCCGGGGCCGACGGCACCCATTCTAGGCAACCGTGTGTCCCCACGCCCGGGCGGGTTACCCGAAGAGCCGCACACCCGGCTCGGATCACAGCGTGCTGGAGCGTTCCATGGTCAAAGTCAATGACTGTTCAATCGCCCAGTGGACACCACCTCGTGGGGCGTTGGCGGGGGAGGGTGGATCACCCTCCCCCTCATCAATGCCGGTCTGGCCGAGCAGAAGAACCGGTCACGGCTGGGATGGTTCCTGTTGGCACTCCTGATCGGAGCGCTGGCAACCCTGCTGATCGTGGTCATGCGTCCGCCCGTGTGACCCGGGCGGAGGTGCGGTTTCAGGGTCTGCGTCGACGCTCCAGGAGCCCGCGAACGTAGGCGGCCTGGCCGATGTGCTGCGTGGTGTCGTTGACGACGCTGACGAGCCTGGTGGCGACGGTGACGGGAGGGTCGTAGGAATCGTCGATGACCCGTTCCAGATCCTCCACTGACAGGCCACGAAGAATGGCCGCCGTCCGGCTGCTGACCCCGTCGTGGTAGCCCGTGAGAAGTTCCGGATTGTCCACGGAGAAGTCCCCGACCTCGGCGGAGGTCTGCCCGTACCCGATGGAGCCAGTGGAGTAAGGGAGCGCGAATCTGGTCTCCCAGCCGTCCACCACCCACACCTGCTGCCCATCGGTGATTCCCGCAAGGTGGTCGTCCTGCACGCGGGCGAGATGCCACACCAGCCACCCCACGGGGTTGGCCGCAGCATCGGGACGCCACGTCAGCTCTTCTACGGAGAGATCCCGCACCACGCCGGGGACCAGGTCCCTCACGCGCTGGAATGCGTCGGCGAGCAGGAGCATGCTCGGATGGGGGCCGCCGGAGGGGTCATTCATGTGATCTGGCACGGTTCCTCGTTTCGCCGTTGGTCGTGGATCGAACTTAGCGCGATGCCGAAACGATGTCGGGTGGGTGACGCACGCGACATGCCCTGCCTGCTGTGACACGATGGACGTTGCGACGATGAGGTGGAGATCATGAGCGACCAGTGGAACGACCGGGGTCAGCCCGGGAACCAGTACGGCCAGCAGGATCCGGGGCAGTACGGTCAGCCCCACCAGCAGGGCCCCTACGGGCAGCAGAACCAGCAGCCCACGCCCTACGCGCAGGGGCAGCAGCAGTACCCACCGCAGGGCTGGGAGCAGAACCAACCCATGTACGGCAACCAGTACGGCGGCAACCAGTACGGTTACGCCGCTGCTCCGGTGGTGCGCCCCAGAACACTGGGACTCATCGGTCTCGCGCTGGTGGTGGTGTCGACCATCGCCGTGACCGTCGTCGCGTGGGCGGGCGGCCAGGGGTTCGGTCAGTTCTTCCTCGACATGGAGTCTTCCGGCGCCGTCTACAACGAGAACGACCTCATGAACGATCCTCTGACGCAGGCCTACATCAAGTCCGCGACCGGGTTGGTGCTGGCGGCAGTCGTCGCGTGCCTCGCTGGCACCGCCGGGTGGATCGTCAGCATCGTGGCGACGGTGCAACGACGAGGACGCGGCCTGGGAATCGTGGGGATCATTCTGGGCATCCTGTCGCTCCCTGTCTCCTACGCCTTCTTCCTTGCGGGCTTCCTGCCCGCTTTCGAACAGCTGAACGGCTGACGGATCCGGCCTTGACCGGCGGATCTACCATGGGACTCCCAACCTCCAGGGAGTAAGCCATGACTTCACGTCGCCGCGATCAGAGCCTGCCCGGGCAGGAGTCGGTGTGGGATTTCCCGCGGCCCCCGGCCCTGCGCACAAGTACGGACCTCGTCGAGATCAACTTCGCCGGGCAACTCATCGCCAGCACCCGCGAATCCCTGCAGGTGCTGGAAACCAGTCATCCGCCGACGTACTACGTTCCGCGCGACTCCTTCGTCGACGGAGTCCTGGTCCCCGTGCAGGGAAGTACGCACTGCGAGTTCAAAGGCAGGGCCGATTACTTCGACGTGGTCGTGGGGGAGAGGACCGCGCGTCGTGCGGCGTGGCACTACCCAAGTCCTGACCCGAAGTACGCGGCCATCGTCGACCACGTGGCGGTCATGCCGGTGTTGATGGATTCCTGCCACGTCGACGGTGAACTCGTTCGCCCCCAGGAGGGACAGTTCTACGGCGGCTGGATCACGTCGAAGGTCAGCGGCCCGTTCAAGGGTGGCCCCGGCACCATGGGCTGGTGACGGGTCCCCCCACCCCGCAGCCACCGGTGCGACGACAACACGGGCGGCAGGACCCCAAAGGAGTTCCCTGCCGCCCGCGTGGACGTGTCGTGGAGCTGGGGTCAGTGGGCTATGGCCCCCTCGGCGCCGGCGCCCGTCATTGAACGAACTTCCATCTCCTGCTGCTTCTCGGGGAACTCTGCCTTGCCCGAGAGGGTGCCGATGACGGCGGCAAGGAACGACAGAGGGACGCTGACGATGGCCGGGTTGTCGTAGGGGAACCAGGCGAAGTCCATGTCCGGCATCATCGACGTCTTGGCCCCGGAGACGGCGGGGGAGAAGAGGATGAGGATCAGCGACGACGCCAGTCCCGTGTAGATCGATGCCAGTGAGCCGCGGGTGTTGAACCGCTTCCAGTACAGCGAGAACAGGATGGACGGCAGGTTCGCGGACGCAGCGACGGCGAACGCGAGCGCCACGAGGAAGGCGATGTTCTGGCTCTTGGCCGCGATGCCTCCCACAATGGCCAGGGCGCCGATCACCAGGACGGTGTAGCGGGCCACCTTGACCTCGGCGGCGGGATCCGCCTTGCCATCCTTCATCACGGAGTTGTAGATGTCGTGGGCGAACGATGCCGACGACGTGATGGTCAGCCCGGCCACGACCGCGAGGATGGTGGCGAACGCCACCCCGGCGATGACGGCCAGGAAGATCGAGCCCCCGAGCCCCCCGCCCGGTAGCCAGAATGCGAGCGCAGGGGCGGCCGCGTTGGCCTTGCCCGGCAGCGCATTGATGGCCTGCTGCCCACCCGGAATGATGGCCGCGGCGCCGAAGCCCAGGACCAGTGTGAACAGGTAGAAGGCCCCGATGAGACCGATGGCCCAGGTGACGGACCTGCGGGCCTCCTTGGCCGTGGGGACCGTGTAGAAGCGCATGAGCACGTGGGGAAGACCGGCGGTGCCGAACACGAGGGCGATGGCCAACGAGATGAAGCCCACGGGGTTGCTGCCGTACTTGCTCATGGGGGGCAACAGCATGTCGCCGGCCTTCTCGACGAGGCCGTTGGCGGGGTCGTTGTTGATTTCCACGGCGGCGCCGAAGAGGTCGGAGATGCTGAAGCCAAACTTGGCGAGCACCCAGACCGACATGACAGCGGCTCCGAGGATGAGGAGCACCGCCTTGATCATCTGCACCCACGTGGTGCCCTTCATCCCGCCGATCATCACGTAGATGATCATCAGGATGCCCACGAGGATGATGATCGTGTTCTGCGCCAAGTCACCCTTGAGGCCGAGCAGCAGCGACACGAGGCCACCCGCGCCGGCCATCTGGGCCAGCAGGTAGAAGAAGCTGATGATCAAAGTCGAGATGGCGGCCGCCATCCGGACGGGCTTGTTCTTCATACGGAAGCTGAGGACGTCGGCCATGGTGTAGCGGCCGGTGTTGCGGAGGGGCTCGGCGACGAGTAGCAGGGCGACCAGCCATGCGACCAGGAATCCGATGGAGTAGAGCAGGCCGTCGTAGCCGTAGAAAGCAATGGCGCCGACAATGCCCAGGAAGGAGGCCGCGGACAGGTAGTCCCCGGCGATGGCGAGTCCGTTCTGGCGGCCGGAGAAGGCCGCGCCGCCGGTGTACATCTCCCCGGCTGATTTCTGCCCGGACCTGGTGACTGTGATGACCACGGCCATGGTGCCCACGACGAACACCGCGAAGACCGCGATGTTGAGGATGGGGTTGCCCATGCTGGTTTCGAGGATGCTCATCGCTGCGCCTCCAGTTCTGAACGAAGCTTGACCGCGAGCGGGTCCAGGTTCTTGTTGGCGTGGCGGATGTAGAGCCACGTGATGAGGAACGTCGTCACGAACTGCATGAGGCCGAGGAGCGTCCCGAGGTTCACGTTGCCGGCCACCGGCGTGGCCATGAAGTCACGGGCGAAGACCGACATCAGCACGTACGCGAAGTACCAGATCAGGAAGGCCGCCGTCATGGGGAAGGCGAAGCGCTTGAACCTCCGCCTGAGTTCCAGGAAATCTTCCGAAACGGCCACCGCGGAGAACTCCTCGGCAGTCGGCTGGTGCTTCAGGGGGGCCGTCTCCACGATCTCGGGGAGTGGCCGGTGATCCGGCGGAAGATGGGATTCGGGATGGTCCCCCGTTGGGGGCGTGGGCGGATTCTGCGTCGACATTGGCGCTCCTGGACGTCGGCCTCGTTCGGGCCGGTCTTCAGGGAAAATAGCAAGAACCCGGCGTCCGCGAGTGGGATTGTGGAAAACGCTACGCCCAGGTTGATTCTGTCCGGACGCGGGGGCTGGTAACGACGCGCGGTCGCGCCGTTCGCTGTGTCAGCCGAGCCTTCTCGCGATGTCCAGCGTCCGTGGAACGTAGCCGCCACCGAAGAGCACCACGTGCACTAGCAGCATGTGCAGTTGGTGCACGTGGATCCTCTCCTCCCCGCCCTCCGCCAACGAGCTGGTCTCCTGGTACCCGGCGATGGTGTCGGACAACCACGGCGATCCGAAGACTGCGAGTTCGGCCAGGTGCGTCCTCCATCTCGGCCGATGCGGGCGACATGGCTGACGCTCAGCCTGCGTCGATGCCGCGGTAGTGGAGCAGGCGGGGGCCACGCGTGCCGATGATGATGACCGCCACGACGAGCAACACCGCACTGACGAAGGTCGTGTGGCCAATCCCCATGAACTCAGCAGCGGCCCCGAGCGCCAGCGAGGCCACGGGTTGGACACCGATCGCGAGCTCCTGCGCGCCCAGTGCGCGACCGTGGAGTGGCGGTTCGGTGGTCATGAGGATCAGCGTGGTCTGCAGCACACCGAACGCGGCACTGGCCAGGCCGATGGCCCCCATGAGCAGGTAGGACGCAGCCACGTCGTGGGAGAGGGCGAACAGCGCCCAGAGCACCCCCCACACGGCGGTGCCAACGACGAAGAGGCCACCCTTGAACCGAAAATCTCCCAGGGAGGCGATGACCACGGAGCCGACGAGTCCGCCGATACCGCTGCAGGCGAGGAGCCAGCCGAGGCCGGCCGCGTCGAGGCTGAGGGATTCCTTGGCGAAGACCGGCATGAACGACTGGTAGACGGGCCACAGGAACGTGTTCGCGGCGAGGGTGATCAGCAGCGTCGCCGATGCGAGTGGGTTGGATGCGATGGACCTCAGTCCGCTGGCAACCATGGCGAAAGCCGATCCGCTCCGGGCGTGGACCACCTGTTGGTGGCTGCGCAGCGGCAACAGCATCACCACCGACAGCGCGTACCAGGCAGTCGAGATCCACAGCGCTGCCGGGGCGCCCACGAAGCTGATCATCGCGCCGCCCAACGCGGGTCCGATGACCTGGGTCATGTTGATGGCCATCGAGTTCAGGGCGTTGGCGTTGCTGAGGTTCTCCCGGGACACCAACTCGAACACCAACGAGGCCCGTGCCGGTTGCGAGGGGGACTGGGAGAGGCCTATGGCCAGGCCGCCCAGCAGCAGTACCCAGTACGGCAGCAGGTTCAGCGATGCCAGGGCCGCGACCGAGCCGACGGCGAGCACCGCCCACGAACCGGTGAGGAGCAGCAGCCGGACCCGGTTGTGACGGTCGGCGAAGACCCCTGCGAAGGGACCGAGCAGGAGCGGGGAGAGGCGCACGGCCCCGAACACGGCCACGAGTAGCGGTGACCCGGTCGTCTCGTAGGCCAGCCATGCAAGGACCAGCGTCTGGGTCCAGACGCCGCCGAAGAAGAACAGGTTGGACACCCACAACAGCCGGAACGAGCGGTTGTCGCGTAGCGCCGCCAGCGCCTGTGCCAGCCCTCGTGACCGCTGGGTTGTCGTCGACCCGCCCGGGTCCGGAGACTGCGCGTCACCCGTCACACTGCACCTCCTGCGTCAACCACGGCTGACCCCAGCCGCCCGAGACGACGATATCCGGGGCACCGTCACCTGACGCGGGCGATGGCCGCGGCGAACTCGGTGGCCAGTGCGTGGCTCTGCTCGACGGTGATGTGGTTGCCGTCGCGGTAGCGGACCATGCCGTCAGGGGAGACGGCGGAACAGGAGCCGCCGGGACAGATGTCAGCGGTGAGATCCAGGAGCCCAGCGGCCGTGCTGGCCGCCACCTCGGCGACCACGTCGTCGATGGCGCCCTGCCGTGCTCTGACGTCCGCGGTGGGCATCGTCTGCTGGCAGCCGTTCCGCAGCAGCTTCAGTGTTGTGCACGCCTGCCAGTTCAGGGATCGCGCCGAGTCACCCCAATGGGGAACCGTCTGCACGAGCAGCACGCGGTGCCCCGCCTTCTGCAGAGGGCGAACGGCGTCCGTCAGTCGGGTGAACAGCTCCGTGTCGGCGGGATCCCCGGTGACGTCGATGGGGGCGGTGCGGTCCCCGTCGAACGCCGTCCTGAAGTCTCCGTACGCGTTGGCGATCACCACCACGCCCTTCTCGGCTCCGAGCAGGTACTCCTGCGTCTGGACCGGGTAGCGGTTGCACCGGCCGCGCCAGTCCGGGTCGAGCAGGGTGGATTGCCCCGGCAGGTAGGAGCACCCGTCCTCCAGACGCATCACCACGGGCCGCCCCAGCGACGCGGCGGCATCGATCATGGCCTCACTGAAGTGGTCGGCGTTGGAGTCGCCCACCAGGTAGATCGGAGGGCCTTGGGCATCCGCGTTCAAGGTGCACGCCCCGGACGTCCATTCGCTGGCAACCGTGCAGTGGGTCTCGTGTGCCAAGTGGGCCGTCTGGATCTGTCCGCGGTAGCGCGTGACCGATGCACTCCACAGTTCATGGTCGGTGGCGTAGCCCAGGGCGGCGGCCACCGCCAGCGGCGGAATCATCGTCGCGGCGACGAGGCGCACGAACGGCGCACCGCCGGAGGCACCCCTGGAACGAACGGGTTGTTCCACCCACCGGTAGGAGGCATACGCGGGGATAAAGGAGGCGACTGCGGCAAGGACGAGGACCGGCAGCGCGTCCGACCAGTTGAGCCGGGCGAACACGATGAGGGGCCAGTGCCACAGGTAGACGGAGTACGAGCGGTCACCGATGGACACCATCGGACCGGACGCCAGCACTCGGCTGACGACGGTGTTGGCGGATCCGGCGGCGATCAGCAGGACGGTGCCCAGCACGGGGATCGTCGTCCACAGCCCGGGAAAGGGTTTTGTGCCGTCGATGAGCAGCAGTGAGACCGCCAGCAATCCGGCTCCGACGAGGCCCATCGGGAGCGCGACGCGGGGGGAGTGGGCGGCAAATTTCGCTCCACCGAGGGCCAGCAGCGCCCCCGCCGCGAACTCCCACACGCGTGTCACAGGGCCGTAGAAGCCGACGAGAATGTCAGGCACACCGGGAACGTGCCATCCGGCGGCCCCCATCAGCGCGAGGGCCAATGACGCCCCACCCGCGACTCCAACGACGGCGACGGGCGCGAGACGGAGGCGCCGCGCTTTCGCGGCCAGGAGCCATCCCGCCAGCAACATGACGGGGAACACGAGGTAGAACTGCTCCTCGACGGACAGGGACCACAGGTTCAGGAGGGGGTTGTTGTCCGCCGGTGCGTCGAAGTAGTCGCCCGTGGTTCTGGCGATTACGAAGTTCGCCCCCAGCAGCAGGGCACCGAGCCCGGTGTTCGAGGCCGTCCGCTGACCGCCGAACGGCGAGGCAAGGAGGAAGGAGGCCAGCATCACCACCCCCACCGTCAGCGCCAGTGCCGGCGCGAGGCGGGTGAACCGTCGGAAGTAGAAGCGGCCGAGGCGTATCCGCCCCTCACGGGACCATTCCCGCATGAGCATGGCCGTGATCACGAAGCCCGAGATGACGAAGAACACGTCCACCCCGACGAATCCGCCGGGCGTTGGCAGGCCTGCATGGAACGACACCACCATCAGGACCGCGATGGCACGCAGCCCCTGAATGTCGGACCGATGGTGCCGGCGCTGCTCTGTGGGGTGCGGGGGAGCAGCCACTGTGGACGCACTGGTCATGGCCCTCATTCCGTGGGTGCCTGATGGTGGGCAAAACGCCCCGTGATGCAGGACCAGATGGAGGGTAGCCGACCCGGAGGTCGTGTCGGCACACCCCTGCGGGCCGTGATGGGACTCTGTGTCTAGACTCCCAATTATGACGACAGAGGAGTCGCGTTCAAGCCGCGCTGCACGTGGGCACCGCAGAATGTTGCGGGCAGCGGCCACGGCCTCGGTATTCCTTCTGGTGGCGGGCTGCGCGCCGCTGCTGTCCGGGGGCCTGGTGGGTAGCTCGGACGGGAGTCTTGGAGCCTCCTGCGGACCGGCCAACAGCGACGGTGAGGCGCGGCTCGCTTTCCACGGCGTCCAGAACACGTCGAAGCAGGCCATCACGTTGACGTCCGCGACACTCGATCGCTCGGAACATACGGCGCTCACCCGCAGCGGGTTCATCCTCGTCGATGGGCCCGGGACCTACGGGTCGGTGGGTCCCTACGACGGCGCGTTCGACGGTGTGCCAGAACTGACGTTGCAGCCCGGACAGAGCGCCATCGTCGACGCGGTGATGCGCACCACCTCCAGCACGGACATGGCAATTGCCTGGGGAATGGTGGTCAACGGGTTCAGGGAGGACGGCAAGCGCATCAGGGTGCACACGTGCTCCGCGCTCGTGGCCGCCCCGGCAGCGCTTGCCTGCTTCAACGAGGACGACGACGAGGACACATACGAAATCGACTACGACTACCTGTCGAGCGTGTGCACGACCGAGTGAGCCACCCAGCCCGGCAGCACCAACGTCTGCTGTACGTCAGGTCTGCGGTGCGACGACTCCGATCTGCGCGTAGGCGGCGCGGAGTTCCATGAAGGCATCGTTGTCCCACGGGACCGGATGACCCGCAAGTGCGGGAGCGAGGCGATCGAGACCGTGATGCAGGCCCACGATGTCGCCGCGCTCGACGGCCATGTCCAGATCTGGGACGAAATAGGTGGCCCGGAGCCGGGTGGCTCCCTCCGTTGATTCCAGCTCCCACCGCATCCACGATCCCGGACTGGTGTGGGTGTGCTCGAGCAGCCGCGGTGCCTCGAGGTGCACGATCGTGAATTGGAGGGTCGGGAAATCGGTCCCGGGCCACTCAAAGGTGATCAAGCCGCCCTCGCGGAGGTCGACGGCGATGTCCGCGGCGAACGGTGGCCACCAGTCAGCGATTCGCGCGGGCTCCGTGATGGCGTCCCAGACGTCGTCGATGGGGAAGGGGAGTGAGCGGTCGAAGCGGACGATGCCGCCCTCCCGGGTGCGCTCGACTGTGCCGTCGGGGCTGGGGCTCATGGTTGGTTCCTTGCTGAGTGGATTGTCGTGGGCGCTGCTGCGGAGCGTTCGAGGTGCAGTTCAAGGGCGTCCAGACGCTGGGCCCATTCTGCCCGGTACGGCTCAAGCCAGTCGTCCAGTTCCTGCAGCGGCTCCGGGCGGAGGCGGTAGAGCCGGCGCTGCGCCTCCCGCCGGACCTCGACGAGGCCGGCATCGCGGAGCACCTTCAGGTGCCGGGAGACGCCGGGCTGGTGCATCCCGACGATCGCCACCAGGTCACCCACCGAGCGTTCACCGCCGCGAACTGCGTCCAGGATGCGTCGCCGGGTGGGTTCGGCGATCGCTTCGAGAACCGCTGAGGACGTCACGTCTTCAATATATGCCACAATGCATATATGTGCAACCATATGTAGGCGGCCTCGAGTTGCCATCCACCCCGAGGGCCGTGGCATGGTGGAGGGACATCGCCACAATCAATCGGGAGGCCAGAGTGAGAACCGGTTCATTGGCCCTGACGTGCATTCTGGGGATGGAACTCGCGGGTGCAGTCCTGATCCTGCTCGTTCCGTCGCTGTTCAGTCCCGGTGGGGGCAACGTCGCCATCATGGTGGTTCTGGCGTGCCTCGTTCTGACGTGCGCAGTTGGCGCCCGGTACTGGAGACCCGCCCGCCGCGCCTCTGGTGGGCACGACTGAATGGTCGTCGGGGGACCAGCGCAGCGCTGCTGGGAGACCGCAGGGCTCTATATTCCTAGGGAAGGGTGGCGGAAAGCTCCCTCACTCCTGCAAAATGACATAATGTTGCTTATCGGACAATCAGTCACGGAAGTTTCCAGGGGCTATGAGGCGGCAGGGTTCACGGAGATCCGGGACCGGGCGCACGCGACGAGATGCTCCGTGCACGTTTACTGAGGTCAGAAGCCTGATCCGCTTTTCACGGCTCCCGTACGACGTCCTCCGCGAGCTTGTCCGGGCGCCAACCCCGCCACACCGGTTGGCGCAACCGACCGGATGCGGTCAACTCAGCGAAGCTGACCTCCCCGACGAGCAGGGGCTCCACCCAGCGCGCGCCCCTGGCCTCGATCTTCGGAACGTCGACGGATGGCGCGTCGGTTTCGATGTCCCCCAGTACCGAGCGCGCCTGCTCCAGATCCACATCGCTGAAACCACTGCCGGCCT
>JBDSRF010000228.1:0-53457 GCA_039929445.1 Arachnia sp.
TAGGCGCGGTAGCGGTCCATCCCCATGAGCAGTTCGTTGATGGCCCGGTACACCTGGCGACGGGTGTGGTCGCGCAGTCGGATGTCGCCGTCGCAGATGCCGACGACGATGGAAACCAGTCGGTTCACCTCCGTGAACAGCATGTCCTGCACCACCTCCTCCTTCGCCTTCGCGAGGGTGGCGGCGAAGCCCTCCCCGGACCCGGAGACCCGCTCCCAGAGGTCGGTGAGGCGCGGCAGGCTGGCGGCGTCGTGGAACAGGCCGGATACCCGCAGCAGGGCGTCGTAACCGGTGGTGCCGTCGCACTCGAAGTTGGCGGGCAGTTCCTCGTCGGCCTCGAGGATCTTCTCGACCACCACCCAGCAGCCACCGGTGGCGCGCTGCAGGTCCGCCAGGTACTGGCGGGGGTTGGCGAGGCCGTCGGGATGGTCGATGCGGAAACCGTCGATGAGTCCCTCGGCGTGCAGGGCCAGCAGCAGTCGGTGGGTGGACATGAAGACGTCGTCGTCCTCGACGCGGATGGCGGCCAGGGTGTCGACGTCGAAGAAGCGGCGGTAGTTCAGCTCCTCGCTGGCCACCTTCCAGTACGCCACCCGGTACCACTGCTGCTCCAACAGCTCAGCCAGCGGCAGGTCCTCCGTGCCGGGGCGGATGGGGAACACGTGATCGTGGTAGACCACGACGGGCTGGACGGTGGTGGTGTCGTCGGCTTCTGCGACCTCGCGGGTCTCCACCGTGATGGTGCCGGCGGCCAGTTCACGCCCGATCTTGTCGCCCAGCACGGGCATCAGGATGGCCTGGGAGCCCGTGAGGTCGATGTCGAACCAGTGGGCGAACGGGGAATTGGGTCCCTCACGCAACACCTCCCACAGGGCGTGGTTGTGCCACAGCGGGGTGGGGACGGCCATGTGGTTGGGCACCACGTCCACCACGACCCCCAAGCCGTGGTTGTGGGCGGCCGTGGCCAGCCGCCGGAACGCGGCCTCGCCCCCGGACTCGTCGAAGATCTGGGAGTGGTCCACCACGTCATAGCAGTGCGCCGAGCCCGGCGCGGCCTGCAGGATGGGGGAGCAGAACAGGTGCGTGACCCCGAGGCCGGCGAGGTAGGGCACCTGCGCGGCTGCGTCGTCGAAGGTGAAACGAGCATGGCACTGGAGGCGATACGTCGATGCTGGCACGGGGTTTCGGTCGGTCACGGCGCCAACTCTATGCAGTGGAGGGGGCCTGTCCACCACCCAGCACTGCCCCGACCCTTTGGGGTGG
The DNA here is from genome assembly GCA_039929445.1 of Arachnia sp. Taxonomy (GTDB): domain Bacteria; phylum Actinomycetota; class Actinomycetes; order Propionibacteriales; family Propionibacteriaceae; genus Arachnia. The sequence goes on from JBDSRF010000228.1 coordinate 1,264, forward strand.
GGGAGTTCTGGGCCCGGTCGCGTAACCTGTGCAGGTTGTGCCGCTTGTGATGGGCACTGTTGTTCGAGGCGGCGGAGGCGAATCGGTGATGGCGGAAGTCAAGGAACCAACACACGGCACCGTCCCACCCCTGAGAGTGGTTGCGCGGGTGCTGGCGCCGTATGCCCGACCCCACCTGTGGGTGCTGGTGCTGGCGCTGCTCGTGACGCTCGCGGGGTCGGTGGCGGCACTGCTGATGCCGCAGGTGCTGCGCCGTCTCATCGACGGCCCCCTCACCACCGGCGACCGTGGCGCGCTCCTGCCGGCTACCCTCGTGGTGCTCGGGCTCGGCCTGTTCGAGGCCGCCATGGTGTTCGTGCGGCGGCTCATGGTGCTGAACACGTCCACGCGCATCGAGTACAAGGCGCGGATGGCCCTGTTCTCCCACCTCGTCGACCTCCCGGCCGCCTTCCACGACCGGTGGCCCTCAGGCCAACTCCTCACCCGCGTCACGCAGGACCTCAACCTGGTGCGGCGCTGGCTCGCATTCGGGCTCATCATGCTCATCAACGACATCAGCATGATCATCATCGGCGTGGTCCTGATGGCCGGCACCAACTGGATCCTGGCGCTGATCTTCTTCGCCGGTTCGCTCCCGTTGGTGTTCCTCATGGTCCGCTTCGAGGAGCAGTACCGGAAGCTGACGCGTCGCGCCCAGGACCAGTCCGGCGACGTGGCGACGGTGGTGGAGGAGTCCGTCAAGGGCATCCGGATCCTCAAGGCGTTCGGGCGTGCCTCGGAAGCCCTCGAACGCTTCGGCGGGGAGGCCGAGAAGCTGCGCGACCTCGAGGTGCAGCGCGGACTCGCCGACGCCCGCATCTTCCGTTGGCTCGTCCTGATTCCGAACGTGGTGATCGCCGTGTGCCTCGCCGTGGCCATCTGGTTCGCGTCCTTCGGGTGGGTCAGCCTGGGCGGCGTGGTGGCCTTCTTCGCCACCGCCACCATCCTGCGTATGCCACTGCAGTTCCTGGGCTACCTCATCTCCTTCACGCTGGACGCCCTGAGCGCCACCTCCCGCTTCAAGGAGGTCATGGACGCACCGGTGACGGTCGCGGACCCGGAGTCCCCCGTCGCCCCCGCCCAGGGTGGACGCGGGGCCCGGCTGCAGTTCCGCAACGTGATGTTCAAGTTCGACGACCAGGGCCCGGGGGAGGCGCCGTTGCTGTCCGGGCTGGACCTGGACGTGGCCCCGGGCGAGCGCATGGCGCTCGTGGGGCTCACGGGGTCCGGCAAGTCCACACTCATCAACCTGGCGGCCAGGTTCTACGACGTCACGGCCGGGTGCATCCTGCTGGACGACGTCGACATCCGGGACCTGACCCGTGATCAGTTGCGCGCCCAGTTGTCGGTGGCGTTCGAGGAGCCGACGCTGTTCAGCGCCTCCGTGCGCGACAACGTCCTGCTCGGCAATCCCGACGCCAGCGACGACGTGCTGGCCGAGGCACTGCAGGTGTCCGCCTCCGAGTTCGTGGGCGCCCTGCCCGAGGGTGTCGAGTCCGTCATCGGAGAGGAGGGGCAGAGCCTCTCCGGTGGGCAGCGGCAGCGGTTGGCGCTCGCCCGCGCCATCGCCAGCCAGCCCCGCCTCATGCTGCTCGATGACCCCCTCTCGGCACTCGACGTGCACACGGAGTCCCGGGTCACGGCGGAACTGGACAGGGCACTGGGCCAGACCACCGCGCTCATCGTGGCGCACCGCCCGTCCACGGTCGCTCTGGCGCACCGCGTTGCACTGCTGGACCGCGGACAGGTGGTTGCCGTCGGCACCCACCAGGAACTGCTAGCCACCAACGGACGCTACCGCTACGTCATCTCCTCATTCGAGACCCAGGAGGATGCCGCATGAGCAGCAGAACCGACAGGCGCCAAGAGGTGGCCGACTCCGTCCGCGGCATCCAGGGCGAGAACGCCGACAAGCTTTCGCGCGCCCAGAACTCCATACTCCGGAAGCGGTCCATGCGCCTCCTGGGGTCCCTGCTGTACCCCGAGCGCTGGCGGGTGGGGGAGGTCGCAGCCGCCACGTTCATCGGCACCTCGGCCGCCGTCGCCGTCCCCGCACTGGTGGGGCTGGGTGTGGACTCCGGGTTCGGGGCGCTGGGCGGCAAGTCGTGGACACCGTTCGTGGTCATCGCCGTGCTCACGCTCGTGTGCGCGGTGGTCGCGGGGTTGCTGCAGGGCCACGCCAAGGCCGTCACGCCCCGTTTCGCCCAGGCGCTGGTGCTGGAACTACGGCGCCGTCTGTTCGCCCACTCGCAGCGGCTCAGCATGTCGTTCCATGAGTCCTACACCTCAGGTCGGCTGATCTCACGGCAGACCAGCGACATCGAGGCCATCCGCGAATTCATCGCAGCCGGCATCACCCAGTTCGTCAGTTCGCTGCTGTTCCTCATCGGCACCGTCGTGGCCCTCATGCTCCTCGACGTCCCCAGCGGATTCATCCTCCTGGCCGGGCTGGTGCCCACGGCGCTGTTCGGGTGGTGGTTCGTCACCGAGTCCCGCAACCGGTTCCGCAAGGTTCGTGGGGCGTCGGCCTCCATGATCTCCACGTTCGTGGAGTCGATGGTGGGCATCCGCGCCGTCCAGGCGTTCCGTGCCGAGAAGGCGCGCGCCGCTGAGTTCGGGGAGAAGGCGGAGGACTACCGGGTGTCGAACGCCCGCGTCATCTTCACCTTCGGCGTCGCCAACACGGTCATCGTGGCGCTGGCGGCCATCATCTCGGCGACGCTGATGTACGTCGACGGCTCGCGCGTGCTGGCGGGCACCCTGCCGGTGGGTGTGTTGCTGTCCGCGGTCCTCTACGCACGCCAGTTCTTCGACCCCGTCACCGACATCATGATGTTCGCGAACCAGCTGCAGGGTGCCACCAGCGCCCTGGAAAAGATCTCCGGCGTGCTGGAGGAGGAGCCCACACTGATGGACCCCGACGCCCCCCTCACGCTGGGGGAGGCCAGGGGGAGCATCGACGTGGAGGGTGTCACCTTCGCCTATGGCAACAACAAGCCCGTGCTTCCCGACCTCGACCTGGCCATCCCCGCCGGCCAGGTTGTGGCGCTCGTGGGGGAGACGGGCGCCGGGAAGACGACTCTGGTCAAGCTCATCGCCCGGGTGGTGGATCCCGATGCGGGAGTGTTGAGGATCGACGGCACGGACGTCCGCCACATCACCGACGCTGAGCTCCGCCGCACGGTCGTCATGGTGACGCAGGACTCCTTCCTCTTCTCCGGCACCGTCGCCGCCAACATCGCCCTGGGGCGCACCGGCGCCAGCCGGGAGGACATCGAGGCCGCCGCCATCACCGTGGGTGCGGACAGCTTCATCCGGTCGCTGCCGGAGGGGTACGACACGGACGTCCGCAGCCGCGGCGGCCGCCTGTCTGCGGGCCAGCGGCAGCTCGTCAGCTTCGCGCGCGCGTTCTTGGCGGACCCGCAGGTGCTGATCCTCGACGAGGCAACCAGCTCCCTCGACCTGCCCAGTGAGAGGCTCGTCCAGCGCGGCCTGCAGACGCTGCTGAAGGGCCGGACGGCCATCATCATCGCCCACCGCCTCTCCACCGTCGCCATCGCCAACCGTGTCCTGGTGATGGAGCACGGCCGGATCATCGAGGACGGGTCGCCGGAGGAACTCATCGCCCTGGAGTCCGGCAATTTCGCGTCGCTGCACAGCCAGTGGGAGACGTCGCTGGGGGAGCGCCGCTGACGGTCGGGTCCGGTGCCGGGTTGTACCCGACACCCGAAACATGTTTCACTTGTTGAACCGTTGAAGGGGAGTATCCCAGCCACGTTTCGTCGTCAGTACGGTCCGCAAGGACCCGGCGAGCGGGCCCACCAGGGCCGGGAGAGACCTTCGATCACATCGATCGAAGGAGCTTTTCATGGATGTACCCCTCTGGGCATGGGCCGCCGTCGTGGCCTTCATCATGGCCATGCTGGCCGTTGACCTGTTCGCCCACCGCCGCGCCCACACCATCGGTGTCAGGGAAGCGGCCGTTTGGACCGGTGTCTGGGTGGCGTTCGGTGTCGCGTTCGGCGCCGTCGTGTGGCAGGTGTGGGGCGCCGAGTACGGGCAGCAGTACTTCGCCGGATACGTCATCGAGAAGTCCCTGTCCGTGGACAACGTGTTCATCTGGGCCATCATCTTCAGCTTCTTCGCCGTGCCCGCACGGTTCCAACACCGGGTGCTCTTCCTCGGGGTGCTCGGGGCCCTGGTCTTCCGCGGCGTGTTCATCGCCGGCGGCGCCCTGCTCATCGAGAACTTCTCCTGGATCCTCTACGTCTTCGCCGCGTTCCTGCTGTGGACGGGCTGGAAGATGCTGCGCCAGAGCGACGACCACGTGGACCCCGGCAAGTCCATCGTCCTGCGCCTCTTCCGCCGGGTGGTGCCCATGACGGAGAACTACCACGGCCAGAAGCTGCTGGTGCGTCGTCGCGGTGTCCTCCTGGCCACGCCCCTGCTCGCCGTGCTGGTCCTCATCGAGGCCACGGACGTGCTGTTCGCCGTCGACTCCATCCCTGCCATCTTCGCCGTCACCGACGAGGTGTTCCTGGTCTTCACGGCCAACGCGTTCGCCATCCTCGGTCTCCGCGCCATGTACTTCCTGCTTGCAGACCTCATCCACCGGTTCGTCTACCTCAAGACCGGGTTGGCGCTGGTGCTGATCTGGGTGGGCATCAAGATGGGGCTCAAGAGCGTGGTCCACATCCCCACCGGCATCTCCCTGGCCGTGATCCTGATCATTCTTGCGGTGGCCGTCGTCGCCAGTCTGCGGGCGACACGTGGGCAGGGACGCACATCGGCGCCGGCGCCGACGGATCCGCCGTTCCGTGTGGCCAGCGACGTGGAGGACGCGGAGCTGGAGCCGGTCTGGGGTGGCGTCAGAGGCCGGCGTACAACGCCTCGGTGAAGGCCGCCACGTCCGCGATGGTGACATCGGAGGACGACGTCATGACCCGGACGGTCTCAGCCCGTCCGGGCATGACGCAGTTGAGTTGCTCCGCGTCCGCGATGGCCGGCCCGCACACCGCGCCGCCGAACCGTGCGGGGTCCTGCAGCAGGGCGATGGTGCGTGCGTAGTCGGAGCGCTCCGTCGTGAACCACAGGGTGAGGGTGACAAATGTTTCGTCGTCCGTGTAGTCCGCGATGAGCGAGAAGCTGTCCTTGGTCTCGTACCCCAGAGAGTAGGTGAGCACCTGCGCCGGCAATTGGGGGTTGGACAGGTCGGGCAGGGCCGAGACGTCTGCTGGGGGGAAGCCGGCCCATTCGTCGGCGGTGGGTGTCTGCGAGGCCACGTCGTCCGTCGTCCCGGCGGTGGGCGTCGGTCCTTCAGTGGTGGGGCTGACTGGAGGAGGCGCGGGGTCGTCGTTGGCTTCGCCGAACGCCTTCCACACCACGAAGGCGAGGATGACGGCCGCGACCAGTCCGGCCGCGATCCACCACAATCTCGTACCCGGTGGCTGTGGGTGGCTGAGTGATCCGATGGTCGTCACCGACGGATCCCCTGATGGGTGGCGCCGCGGTCGCCCTGGACGTGACGGTTCACGAGACGACCGTCGGTGTCGACGCCGCTCCCGGTGTCGGCTGCTGCGACGCCCGCGCCTGCCCTGCCGCTCGGCCACTTGTCCGGCACCAGCAGGTTGGGCATGTCCATTGTTTTGCGCAGATCTCCGGAGAGAAGTCTGACCGACCCGTCCGTCACCGCACCCGAGGTGGCCTTCTTGATCAGTGACTCCAACATCTCGAGCTCGTTGAGGGCCCTGGCTGTGCGCTCGTAACGGTCGCCGCCGCCGCCCCCGTCCTTCCCGATCAACTTGTGGGCACTGGTCATGGAGCGCCCCACCACGCTGAAGATCGCGTTGTTGAGGCGCGCTCCAGCGTTGCATGACTTGGCGGCGCTCGCGAGGACGCCTGCCAGTTCGGTCATGGCCGTCACCTGCACTGCCACGGAGTCGTCGTAGCCGGCGCGGGCGTCATCATTCCAGTTGGGCGCCTCCTCGCCCAGCTTTTTGCACTCGGCAATGAGTTCTGTGACCTTGCTGCGGTCTGCCATCCAGGCTTCCGCGTCGTTGCGCAGTTTCTCCGGTGCACTCGCATGCTGGCCGAGATCGGTCCACACCTGGTCGTGGATTCGGTTCAGGGCCGCTTCGGTGTTGCCAAGGAGTTTCCGGGCGCGCTCCCTGAATTCGTTGAGCCGCTTGTTGTACTGGAAAAGGTCCGTGATCCTCTTCCCGAGTTCGCTCCAAAAGGTGGTGGCCTCCTCGCCGTCGTCGGCCATTGCCTGCCGCACTGCATCCCGGAGGCCCTCCCATTCCCCCACCATGCGGGCGAAGTCGTAGGCGTCCACTTCCGCGGTGTCGAAGTCGCTCATCTCCAGGTGGTCGACGCGAACATCCAGGTCCTCCAGGATCGCTGTCATGGCGCTGGCAGTGATCATCTGACCCTCCCGGTTGTTCGCACTCCGGCAACGGCGCGGCGGAGCGTGTGCCCCAGTATGCCAAGCAGACCGGCCGCACGGTTCCCGATGGCTGATGTGCCCGGTGGAGTGCGTTGGCCTAGATACCGAGAATCACCTTGGCGATGCCGAAGTAGACGAGCAGCCCCGTGGCATCGATGAAGGTGCTGATGAACGGGTTGGAGAACACGGCGGGGTCCGCGTGGACGGCCTTGGCCACGAGCGGCATCGTGCCGCCCACCGTGGCGGCAACGGTGCACACCGTGAGCAGCGTCAACCCGATCACGGAACCGATGCCGAGGCCGTAGAGCAGACCGGTGATGATGAATCCGAGCCCGCCGAGGGTGACCCCGAGCATGGCGCCGACCGCCATCTCGCGCCGCACCACCCGGAACCAGTCCCGCCCCCGCACCTCGCCGAGCGCCAGTGCGCGGGTGACGGTGGTGGCAGCCTGGTTTCCGGTGTTGCCGCCCGTGCCGATCAGCAGCGGCACGAACACCGACAGCACGATCATCTGGCTGAGGGTGGTCTCGAAGATCTCCAACACCTGCACCGTGAGGCTGGCGCCGACGGCCAGTACCAGCAGCCAGACCACGCGGGAGCGAACCAGCCGGGACACCGGCGTGGCGAGGTAGTGTCCGCGCACGGGTTCGGTACCGCTCATGCGGGCCTGGTCCTCGGACTCGGCGTCCTCGAGGATGGACAGGGCGTCGTCGACGGTCAGGATCCCGACGAGGCGGTACTCGTGGTCCACCACGGGCAGTGCCAGGTGGCCGAGCTCGGAGCAGCGGCGGGCCGCCACCTCGGCAGGCTCGGTGGCCTGCGCGGTGTTGGCCTTCACCACGAGGTCGCGGACCGGCGACGACTCGTCGGCAGCCAGCAGGTCGCGGAGCCCCACCACACCTATGAGGCGACGGCTCTGGTTCACGACGGGGAGGGTGTAGATGGTCTCCGCCGTCAGTGCCCGCGACTTCGCCTTCGCCAGCGCCTCCCCGACGGTGCTGTCGATGGGAATCGTCACCACCTCGGGGCTCATGCGGCGGCCGATCGAGCCGACCGCGTAGCCCAGGACCACGGCCGTGAGCTGGCGCTCGCCACCGGAGAGCCCGCGCATGAGTTTGGCGGCGATACCGGCCGGCAACTCGTCGAGGAGGCTCACCCGGTCATCCGGGTCCAGGTCCTCGAACACCGCCGCGGTCTCGTGGGCCTGCAGGAGCCGCACCAGGTCACCCTGGGTGGGGTGGTCGAGTCGTTCGAAGACGTCCAACGCCTGGCCCTTGGTGAGCAGCCGGAACACGATGGCGCGATCCTCGCCGCGCAGCCGGCTGAGCTCCTCCACGATTCCCCCGGGATCCGCGGCGTGCAGCATGGCACTCAGCCCGGCAAGGTCGTTCTCGGAGAGAGCGTCCCTGAGTTCGTCGGGGCTGAACGTCACCTGCTGCGTCATGGATTCTCCTGGGTGGTTCCGGGGGGTTGAGTCAGATCACCAACGGGTGTGCACGAACTGCCGGATCCGGCGGTCGTAGATCTCCTCCAGCGCGGTGAGCTGCCGGGAATTGAGCGGTAGCATCGACCCGGCGGCCGCGTTGGAATGCGCCTGGGACGGACGGCTGGCGCCGGGGATGACGGAGCTGACGCCGGGCTGGTCGATGACCCAGCGCAGGGCGAGTTGCGCCGGGGTGACCCCGTCGCGGCACAGTGAGGCCACCTCGCGGGCGGCTTCGACGCCCTCCTCGAACGGGACGCCGGAGAACGTTTCACCCTGGTCGAAGGACTCCCCGTGACGGTTGAAGGTGCGGTGGTCGGTCTCGGCAAAGGTGGTGTCCTTGGAAAACTTGCCGGACAGGAGCCCACTGGCCAGCGGGACCCGGGCGATGATGCCGACACCGGCTGCCTTGGCGGCCGGCAGCACCTGCTCCAGCGGCTTGCGTCGGAAGATGTTGAGGATGATCTGGATGCTCGCCAGGTTCGGACGCTGCAGGGCCGTCATGGCCTCGTCGACGGTCTCCACGGACACGCCGTAGGCCTTCATGCGTCCCTCGGCCACCATCTCGTCGAGGATGTCGAACACGCCGTCGTTGCTGTAGACGGGGGTCGGGGGGCAGTGCAGCTGTACCAGGTCCAGGGTGTCGACGCCCAGCAGCCGGCGGGAGCGGTCGTTCCACGCGCGGAGGTTCTCGGCGGTGAACTCCTGCGGCTCGTGCGGGTCTGCCCGACGTCCCATCTTGGTGGCCACGATGATGCCGTCGTCGGCGCGCTCCTTGAGGAACCGGCCGACGAGTTCCTCGCTGTGGCCGTCGCCGTACACGTCGGCGGTGTCGAAGAAGGTGACGCCGGCGTCGGCGGCGGTGTGCAGCACGCTCATGGCGGTGTCGTCGCTGACGTCACCCCAGTCGCCGCCGAACTGCCAACAGCCCTGCCCGACGACGCCCACGGTGCGGCCAGTTCTGCCCAGAATCGATGTGTCCATGCCCCCAACCCTTCCACATCGCCGGGGGCGGGCCCGCTTTCAGCCCTGCTGGTGGCTGGGGCGCTTGTAGAACTGGACGACGATGACGGCCACCGCGATGACGATGGCCGGGGCCAGAACCGCCTGGGACATAGCCGTGGCCAGGCCCTCGCGGACGGGTTCGGGGATGTCGGATCCCATCGTGGCCGGCGAGAAGCTCTCGCCCGCGGCACCGAGGTTCGCAGCAATGCGGCTGCTGATGAGGGTGGCCACGACGGCGCTGCCCATCACGGCGCCCACCTGCCGAGCAGTGTTGTAGACGCCCGAGCCGGCGCCGGCCCGCAGGGGCGGGAGGTTGCCGGTGGCGGCCGTCGACAGAGGCCCCCAGACGAAGCTGCTGGAGATGCCCAGGACGGTCATCGGGATGAGGATGAGCCAGACGGGGCTGGTGGTGTTCATCACGGCGACCAGGCCGAACAGGGCCGCGGACCACAGCGCACAGCCGATGGTGGCGAGCAGCCGTGGGTGGATGCGGTCCACGAGGTTGCCCACCGGACGGGCCAGCACCAGCGACATCAATGCGGTTGGCGCGCTGAGCAGCGCAGCCTCAGTCGGGGAGAAGCCGCGAGCGGCCTGGGCCCAGATCATCAGTGCGAACGGCATGGCGGTCACGGAGAACCCCACCAATACGATCGCGATGTTGGAGACGGTGAAGTTGCGGTCGGCGAACAGCTCCAGCGGCAGCAGGGGTTCGCTGCGGTTGTACTTCTGCCACAGCACGAAGGCGACGAGCATGACCAGCCCGAAGATGATGAGTGACCACACGCTGATGGGCCCCCAGATGGTGCCCCACTCGAAGGTGTCGGCCTCCTGCAGACCGAAGACGATGGAGAGTAGACCGACGGCACTGAGTGCCACGCCGATCCAGTCGAAACGGTGCTTGTTGACGGGCATGCGGGGCACGTACTTCATGACGGCGAAGAAGCCGACGACGCCCACGGGCACGTTGATGAAGAAGATCCACTCCCAGCCCAGGGAGTCCAGGAGCAGGCCACCCACGACCGGGCCCACGAGCGTCGCGACGCCGGCCACGGCGCCCCAGATGGCCATGGCCTTGCCGCGTTCGTTGGCGGGGAACAGGCGGGTGATGGTGGCCATCGTCTGCGGGGTCATCATGGAGGCCCCGATGCCCTGGACCACACGGGCGATGATGAGGGGGACCACGCTGCCGACGAGGCCGCAGGCCAGCGAGGACAGCGTGAAGATCACGAGCCCTATGAGGTAGATCTTCTTGGGCCCGTACCGGTCGCCCAGGCGTCCCATGATGAGCAGTGGGACGGCGTACGCCAGCAGGTAGGCGCTGGAGACCCAGAGGGCCTCGCTGACCCCGGCACCCAGGGCGGTGATGATGGTGGGTGTGGCCACCGACACGATGGTGGTGTCCACCAGGATCATGAAGAAGCCGACCACCAGGGCCCACAGCGCCGGCCAGGGGCGGGACTCCTGCTGCTGGCTCGCCGTGGGGGTGGCGGTGATCTCCGGGGCGGACATCTGGCTCCTGTACTTCGAGGGGGCGTCCGGGATGCCGGTGTGCCGTCCTCAAAAATAACCGCTGCGCGGGCCCATCCCAACTGCAAGTTGAGCTGATGGGCCCGCGCAGCGTCGGAATCAGAGGGCCGCGAGGTCCAGGTTGGTCAACTTGTTGGGGTAGTGGGCTCCGATGGCAACCTTGCGTTCGAGGTCCTCGATGATGCCCACCGAGAAGTTCTCGTCGTACAGGCTCCCGCAGCTGCCGAGGCCTCCGGGGCTGAAGGCGTTGACCTCCATGAGCTTGTCGCCCACGATGTCCAGACCCACGAGGAACATGCCGTCGGCCACCAGCTTGGGGCGGACCACTTCCACGAGATCCAGCATGTCGTCGGTGATCTGGACGGCCATGGCCTTGCCACCGGCGGACATGTTGGAGCGCGGGTCGCTGCTCTCGGACTTGCGGCGGAAGGCCGCGTACTTGCCGTTGACCTGCAGGGGTCGGCCGTTCATGACGAACATCCGGACGTCGCCCTCGGAGGCCGCGTCCAGGTATTCCTGTGCGACGACGTACCCGTCACGCGCGATGGCCTCGATGATCTGGTTGAGGTTGGGTGACTCCTTCTGGTTCACGAGGAACACGCCGCTGCCGCCGGAGCCCTGGAGGGGCTTCAGCACGGCCCGGCCGCCGAGATCGTTGACGAATGCCGTGATCTGGGACTCGTCCCGCGAGATCAGCGTGCGGGGCCGCACCGCCTCGGGGAAGTGCTGGAAGTACGCCTTGGACAGGGCGTTGGCGAGGCTGCCGGGGTCGTTGACAACGAGCACCCCTGTGGAGGCGATGAGCTGCCCGAAGGCAACGCCGGCGTTGTTGGCCCAGGGGGCCTCGTTGTGGTCGTCGGCCGGGTCGGAACGCAGCATCACCACGTCGAACTCCGACAGCGACAGCAACTGGTCGCTCTTGGGCTCCTGGATGTCGGCGAGGTAGCGCTCGTGCGAGCGGTAGTTCTTGTCGGCGGCCCCGCGGGCGTGGGCGCTCAGCGAGCCGTCGGGCTCGTAGGAGAAGTCACCCATCCCCATGAGCCACACCTCGTGGCCCATGTTGGTGGCCTGCATGGCCAGCCGGGTGGTGGTGTAGACGGGCTTTTCGGTCATGACGTCGTTGACGACGAATCCGATCTTCAAGATGCGATTCCTTCGATGAGGTGGGTGGGGTCGGGGTTGGAGGAGGCGGCGGCGAGTCGTTCGGCGCCGTCGGCTGAGTCGTACCAGCGCGGCACGAGGGCGGGTGGGTGGAGGATGCCGCGCGCGAGGAGGTCCTCGATGAGTGGCAGGTCAACGAGCGAGAACTTCCCGAGCCAGAACGCGTCCAGTGCGCCGCCGTCGCGGAGATGGTCCAGCAGGTCCAGCAGGCCGCGAAGGTAGATGGCGTCCTTGGTGAGCCCGCCCGCGCGAAACACGCGCATGGTGGTGGTGAAGGCGGAACCCCGGCTGACGTTGGCGTCCACCAGTTGCTGCCAGCAGTCGACGAAGGTGTCGCCGGCGAGCATCCGGTGGACGGTCAGCACGCGGGCGGCCAGTTGGCGGAGACGGTTGCGGGTGAGGCCGCCACACGCCACCTCAGCCAGCACCGCCAGCCCCTCCTGCGTCTCGTCGTAACCGGCGAGACCGGTGCCGAGTGTGCGGACAGGCTGGCGGGAGCCGTTGACCTGTGTCACGAGGTGGGTGCCCACCTCGTGGTGGACGAGTGCTTCGACGCGGGCTGCGTCGGTGACCGATTCGGGACCGATCAGCAGCACGTTCTCGCTGACCATGATGCCGGTGCTGTCCTGGCGGATCTCGGCGTGGATGTCGATGTCTGGTTCCAGGGTGCGGTAGTGCTCGATCTCCCGCTCTGCCACGGCCAGGAACTGCTCGGCGTCCAGCACGGCCCCCGACGTGGCGGCGGGCTCCACGCGTTCCATGATGGACTCGGCGGCGCCCAGCAGGTTGGGGGCGACGCCGCCGTACAGCTCGAGGCTGAGGTGGCGGAAGTCGTCGCTGTCCCGGGCACGCAGCATGGAGAGCTGCAACTCCAGTTCGCGGTGCTTGTTGCGCAGCAGCGCACCCAGCGTGGTGTCGGCGACGTCGGACACCTTCGTGCCCGCCAGCATCGTCTGCAGCACCTCGGGGTCGGTCACGAGGTCGCGGTACGTGAACGTCGGCTCGGACGGGTGCGCTAGGAAGGATTCCCGGACGTCGTCGGCATCGATGGGGGTGACGTCGAGAATGAAGCGGACGCTGCTGCCGAGGTCGGAGAGTTGGTGATCGATGGCCTGGTCGGCCGCGGAGAGTGGGTTCTGGCTCACGACGGCATCGCCGCCAGCACCGGTTCCGTGGTGGCGGCCAGGGAGCGCGCCAGCTGGTCGAGCCGGTCCCGGTCGGGGATGCCGGTCCATTCGTCCATGAAGGTCTTCTTGAATTCCAGCGCCAGGACCAGCCCGGTCCCGGCGTAGCGCTCGTGCACCCACCAGGCCAGGGCCTGGCCCTTGAACTTCACGTTCTCGCGGATGTCGAACCCCTGCGCGGCCATGGAACCGCGGAAGGCATCCACGACGGGGCCGAAGCGGTCGCGGTCCACCGAACTCGTCCCAAGGTTGACCTCGGGGTTCTCCTCCGTCGGTTCGGCGGGCTGGTCGGCCCCGGGCCGTCGGTGGTTGTAGGAGTGGACGTCGAAAATGACGAATGGTCCTCGCGCTGCGAGTTTGTCGAGACGGACGGCGAGCTCGCTGTAGAAGGTGTCGTAGACCTCCAGGCTGCGCGCCTCCACGTCCGAGGGGAGTTCGTCCGTGCTCCACACGTCCAGGCCCCAGCAGTCGTCGGGTTTCGTGTAGACGGCGATGTCGCGGACCCGGTTCAGGTCCGTCTCGAAGCGGGATCGGTGCACCAGCACCCTGGCTGGGATCAGCGCGGTGATGGCGTCGGTGAACGGGTCCTCCTCGCGGAGACGGTCGGCGTCGTCGAGGACCATGAGGTCCGCCACCTCGGGGCGCAGGTCGTGGCCGGCGTGGATGGACGTGGCCACCAGTTGGCCCGACCAGTCGCCGACGAATTCGTGTGAAAGCATCCGTCTTGTCTATCGCAACCGCGGGTCAGCGGTCGGGACCTGTCAGCTGGCCAGGCTGTTCGGGAGCTCGAGATCGGCCTGGTCCAGCAGCGGCAGGCCAGGCAGGGCGGCCAGGGCGGCGAGGACAGGTCCGGCCGCATTCTGGACGCTCTGGGCCAGGAGGTTGAGGCGCGCGGTGTCGGGGATGCCGGTCCACTCGTCCATGAACGTCTTCTTGAATTCCAGCGTCATCACGCAGCCAGTGCCGGGGTAGCGGTGGTGCACCCACTGGGACAGTTGCTTGGGGAAGAACTTGATCTCGTCTCGGACGTCGAAGCCCTGAGCGCTCATGCAGTCACGCAGAGCGTCGATGACGGGGGTGAACCGTTCCCGGTCAACCATGCCCGTGCCGAGGTCCAGTTCCGGGTTCTTCTCCCACGACTCGTCGGGCTGACCGGGGCCGGGGCGGCGATGGTTGTAGGAGTGGACGTCGAAGATCGCGAAGGGTCCGCGCTCGGCAAGCTCGTCGAGGCGCTCGGCGAGGTCGGCGTAGAAGCTGTCCCAGTACTCCAGGCTGCGGGCCAATACATCCTTGGGCAGCTGGCCGGTCTCCCACACGTTGAAGCCCCAGCAGTCCTCGGGCCTCGCGTAGACGGCCTTGTCGCGGGACCGGTTCAGGTCGGTCTCGAAGCGGGAGCGGTGCACCAGCACCCTTGCGGGCATGAGGGAGCCGATGGCGTCCGTGAACGGGTCCTCCTCCCGGAGCCGGTCGTCCTCGTCCAGCACCATGAGGTCGGCAATATCGGGCCGCAGGTCGTGGCCGGCGTGGATCGACGTGGTCACCAGTTGGCCGGACCAGTCGCCGATGAATTCGTAGGGCTGCATCCGGCATTTCTACCCCACAGGGTGGCATACCGGAAGTGGTCTCAGTGCGAGCCTGGTTTCACAAGGCAGCGTGCTGGGACATGCTGAGGTGAAGGGCGTGCTGGATTCGCTGAATCGTTTCCGGCGCCAGTTCCCTGTTCTCGGCGCGCGCGGCGCGGGTCATCTCCATGATGGCGCCGTCCAGTTGATCCCGTTCGCCGGAAAGGGCGAGGGCGTGGATGCGGCGGATCTCCAACGTCTCATCCCGGCCAGTCGCCAGTTGCCCCTTGTCGATGGCCCAGTGGGCGCCAACAAGGTCTCCGTCTGTGAGGGAGCGGTCGGCCAGGACAACTGCCGCATCCGTGATCATGCTCAGCATGTCGCTCAGCCATTGCGACACCCAGGGCCACTGGAAGGCGACTCCTTCCAGCGGTCGGCCCCTCACCAGGGACAGTGCCTCCCGCAGGAGGGGGGTGCTGGCACAGTTGACTCCGCCGGCGAGCAGCGCTTGGAACCGTTCCCAGTCCGAGGTGACGGCAGCGTCAAGCGTGATCCGTCCCGAGTAGGCGTCCGGGAGGTATGACGCGCCCTGCGCGTTGGCGCCCAGCCATGACCGCAGACGGCTGGTGTTGGATCGGCGGGTTCCCTCGGCCACCAGCAGCTCGCGGACCATGGCGGAGGGCGTGGCCCCGGGATTGCGGAGGAGCCATGCGCAGTACTCCATGCACTGGCCCACGGCTCGACCGGGGCGTTCACCGTGGCATCCGCGTAGCTCCACCGGCCCCAGGACCATCAGGGTGGGGTGATCAGGATGTGGGGACCAGGCAGGCATCGCGTCGTCCTTGGGCTCGGCCGCCAGTTCTGGCAGAACGGTCGCGTGGTGGGCAGCATCGTCGCTACGCCACCACGGCGCTGGTTCGGTTCGGTCGTTGAGGGACGAGGCGAACAGGGACACCACGGCGCGGCGCGCCGGCTGGTTGAGCAACTGTGGTTCAAAGGTGATGTCTTCGCCCACGAGGCGGGCGGTGCCGGCGGGGTCGAGTTGCAGCGCCCCAGCGGTGTCGTCGACGGTCGCCGAGGGGTGAAGCGCCGCCACGACGCTGACGCCCACCTCCCCCAGCGACAGGCAGTCACGGATGCGGTCGATGTGGGCCGGCATCAATCCCCGACAGAAGACGAAGACCGCGGGAGCGAAAGATCCGGCCCGGTCGCCGTTGGCCCGCACGGCGGCCAGGTCATGCTGTCCCATCCCCACCCGCCGCTGCGCGCAGAATCGCTGCAGGTGCGTCAGTGACTGCTCGAGGTCGTCCATGTTGGACAGGCGGGGGTCATCCAGGGCCATCGGCCAGTCCTCCTGCGGCTGGATGGTCACCACCTCTGCCGTCGATGACCACGGGGCGCACAACAGGCTGGTGATGATCGTGGCGGCCAGGGCCGCTGCGTCCTCCGGCGGCCCCACCAGGAGGGTGCAGCGCTGGCGTTCCAGGTCGATGTGGACGTCCTCCGACCCCCGCCATCCGACGATGACGGAGGTGGCGGCAAGCTCGGGTGTGACGTCGGGGGCGGAGTGTGAGCGCTGAACCAGAGCGCTGAAGAACCGCTGCATCTGCGGCGCAAGGGTCGCGACACGGCGCCCGACTCCTCGCTGGAGGAGCTGCACCCTCCGCCTCCCCACAATGCCGGCGAACAGGCTGGCGGCCAGAACGCCGCCCACCGGCCCCAACACATCGACGGACCAGGATGCCTCCTCGTCGTGATCGTGGAGGGGCGGTGTGGTCGCCGGCGTTCTCGCCGGAGGAGGCGAAGTGGATTCGACTGACGTCGGCGGGGTGCCATCCGGTGGGTGCGCGTCGGTGGCCTCCGGGAGGGGTTCGGGTGGGGCCGGTGTTGGCGCCGCCTCAGACGGTGTGGGCGCGGGGATGTCGCTGGGCGGGATGGCATCCGTTGTCGTCGAGATGACATCCGCTGTGGGCGCGGGCTCCGACGTTGGCTGCTCTCCGCGGACGTGTTCCGGTTCGGGATCCCCGGGCCGTTCGCCGGCTGTTGTCGGCATCGGGATACTCAGGCTCCAGCCGACGTCGATCTCATCGGGGTCGGAGATCCGGTCGCGATTGGCATGGAAGATCTCTGGCCAGCGGTGGGCGTCGCCCAGGTGCTCCTCGGCCAGGTCCCACAGGGTGTCCCCGCGAACCACCGTCACTCTTCTGCCGCTGTCCGGCCCCAATGAGGCTCGCACCGCGGGAGTTGAGGGCAGGAGGACAGTGCTGCCGGCGGCGAGCGCACTGTCAGCGGTCATGCCGGGGTTGTTTCGCACGATGGCCCGCCAGAAGTCACCAGCACCCAGTTCCCGCTCGGCCACGCCCCAGAGCTCATCGCCGGGTTGGACGACGTAGGCTCGTTGGCCCTCTGCCGGGATGATCCGGTGCGGTGCGCTGGCGGTCGAGGGTTCGGGCTGCTCCGCGACGGTGGGCGCGTGGACGGGGGCCACAGGGGCAGGTTCAACGGCTTGGCCGGACAGCACCGGGGTCATCACCATGGCCACCATCCCACCAACAACGGGTTGCAGCCAGCTGATCCCGGGAAGGTGGATGCGTATGCGCCCCCGCGACAGGACCGTCACGAGTTCGACGATGGACGTCACCACGAGCAGAGCCCAGGCCAACCATCCCGCGACGCTTCCCACCGCGAGGACCAGCTCCTCCGTTGCCGGCCGCAGCAGAGCGTGCCGCCAGTCGATGCGCAGCAGCGCGACCGGGTCGCCCCACGCGATCAACAGCGCGGGCACCCCCACGATCAGGGCCACCAGCACCGCGAGCGCGGCCAACGTTTTCAACACCCGCATGCCACCCCTTCCCTCCAACCAATTGGGGACGCCGACATCCAAGAATCCGATCGCCCCGTTCAGGAGGGGAGACGGGCTCTCACGTAGGCGGTGATGACCGTCACGATCAGTACTGCAACCGTCACTGCACCGGCGAGCAGAATGGCGTTCTCCGTTGACTGGGACAGTCCACGTTCGTCGTGGTTGGTCCGGGGGTGGGACATTTCCCACCACACCGCCACGGCCATGTGCATCAGATTCATCGTTCTTCCTCCGTCTCGTTCCGTACTGTGGTCGCCGTCGATCGGCAACCGCACTTGTCCACAAACTTTCCGGCCGTGTGTCCTCATGGGCTGGTCAGCCGGAGGAGTGGCGGGATGATGAACGCCAGACCCAGGAGCAGGGCCGGCAGGGTCATCCACAGGGTCAGCGATTCGGTGGCTGCGTGCGCGGCAGAGCGCTGGTGCGCCAGATGTGCGTCCCGGAGTTCCCTCACGCGCGACTGGAGTACGTCGGCCAGTGCCGCGCCCTGTTCCTCCAGCTGCATCACGTCGGCGAAGTCGTCCAACTCCGGGATGTTCCACTCCACGGCGACGCGCCTCAGTTCCCGCCACGGGGTGGTCTGTTCGAGGCGGGCACGCTCCAGTCCCGAGGAGATCCGACGAAAGAGAGGTGCGTCCGAGATGGATGCTGCAGCGGCCACGGACTGGGTGGCCGAGGCGTTGGCCATCCGTTCCAGCGCCACCAGGTCGAAGAAGGTGTGAATGCTCTCCGCCGTCGTGCGGCGCAACTGACCGGAAGATTTCGCGAGCCGCCAGTCCGCGAGGAAATACCCGACGACGCCACCCAGACCCGACACCAGCAGCGGCAGGACACCGGGGGTGGCGCCCATGACCATCTGCAGGAGCAGCCAGAGCACCGGCAGCAGGATTCCCGCGAGGGTGAGGACCAGCTTCTCGGCGAAGAAGTCGGCGACGGTGCGGTCCTGCAACAGCAACAGTTGCTGCTGTCGCGCCGTGACAGGCAGCCTGAGTCTGCGCTGCAGCCACCCACCGAGCGACTCCAGCCCCACGGCCTCGGGCATGGGGGCCGACACCACCACAGATGGGCGACCGTCAAGCAGGGCCAGCGCGTCGCTCAGCCGCACAGCCCGCCGTGTGGCGCCCACCCCCACCCCGAAAATTCCCAGCCCCACGGCGGTGCCGCACAGCACCATGAGCCCCCACCCCGTCATCACGGTGCACCCCGGAGGAAGCGGGGCGTCGGTTCGGGAATGGTCCGGCGCCGCAGCACCATGAGGGCGCCGACGTAGGCGCCCGCCAGACCCAGCGCGAGCGCTTGGCCCAGCGGGCTGCGGTAGGGCTCGAAGAAGTTGCCGCCCAGCAGGACGGAACCGGTGAGGACGACGAGGGTGATCACGGTCACCTGCCGCACGACCGCGCGAGGCTTCGCCCGCTCCGCGGAAATCTCCCGCAGGGCGTGGAGGCGTTCCTGCGTGTTGTCCGCCAGCGCTGCGAGGGTTGCACGGGAGCCCACCCCGCCGCGGCTGGCGGAGATGGCGAGGGCAGCAAGGACGGCGTCGGCGTCCGATGAGCGCAGGTCGTCGGCCATGCCCAGCAGCGCCTCCCGGGTGGTCCAGCCCTGGTCCACCCGTGCCACCAGACGGGCGACGGGCTCCGCGAGTGCCTCGGGTACCTGGCCGCGAGTGGCCAGTATGGCGTCACGGATGGACTTGCCGGTGGCCAGCGACGGTGCGAGGAGTCGGACCCACCTGTCCAGCCCGGCGAGGGCTGCGATCTCGCGCTGCGGCGGCTCCGACAACAACGCGGGAATGCCCAGCGCCGCCGCAGGCACGAGCACGAGTGCGATGAGCCACCCCGTCGTCACGGCCACCACCGCGCCAGCCACCACGGAAGTGACCGCCCACGCGCGCCCCGCCCTGGAACGATCCGTCCACAGCCGGGCACAACGTTTCCACAGACCTGTGGAACGACCTGTGGAGAACGAGCGTTCCACGCGCCGGGTGCCGGCTGCCGTCAGGAAGACGCCCAGCATGAACAGGGCGCCCACTGCACTGGCGATCACTGGTTCCATGGCGCACCCACATCGAACCTGGCGAGTTCCGCGGCCATCTCCGCCTCGGGCTGGAACAGTTCCGCATGCACGGGCGTGGCTGCCCGGTAGACGAGATGAGTGCTGGGTCGACCGTTCTCGATGGAGCCCGTCATCTGCCGCACCTCGCTGACGAAGCGCCGGCGCACCCCGCCACGCCACACGTTGTCCTCCAGTTGGACATGGACGATGAGGTGGATGTTGTGGGCCACCTGTCGCATGGCCTCCTCCACCGTCAGGACGCCGCTCTGGGCGACGCGCGCCGCGAGGCGGTCGATCGTGGAACTGGCCGAGTGGGAGTGGGTGGTCGACAGGGTCCCTGCACCGGCCTGCATGGCCTCGAACATGGCGCCGGCCTCCGCCCCTCGCACCTCGCCGACGATGAGCCGTGACAGGTTCTGCCGCAGCGCCTCGGGGATCAGGTCTGCCACGCTCCACGAACCGATGTCGGTGCCTGCAACCTGCTCCCCCAAACCGATGCGGGCCTGCAGCGCCACCACGTTGTGGCGGTTCTGCTGGAGGTGGGTGAGCAGTTCGTAGTCGGTTTCGATCGTGCCGAACCGTTCGCTGGGGTGGATGGCGGCGATCAGTGCGCGCAGCAGGGTGGTCTTGCCGGCGCCCTGGTCCCCGGAGATCACGATGGACTTGCGCGCCAGCACCGCTGACTGGAGCAGCCGGGCAACGAGCTGGGGGAGCATCCCGTCCTCGGCCAGGTCGGAGAGCGTCACGTCCGTGAGAATGTGTTGACGGATGGCGATGGAGGGGCGGTGCGTGATGCCAAACCCCATGGCGTGCAACCGGAACCGGTCGCCCAGCGCCAGGGTCATGGTCGGGTGGGCGTCGTCGAAGGGACGCGGTGGCGTGGCAGTCTCCGCGAGGAATCGGATGGCGTCCACCAGTTCCTCGTCGGAGTCGGCGACGGGGTGGTGGGGGGTGCGGGTCCCGTCGCCACGCTGCACCATCACCGAGTCCCAGCCGTGGATCTCGATGTTCTCGGCCGTGGGGATGTCGAAGAGCGGCTGCAGCCGGCCGTAGCCGAAGATGGCACTCTCCACGGCGGTGGCGTACCGATTCTCCAGGGTGAGCGGCCACAACGCCTCGCCCTGGTCGCTCAGCCGTTCGGCATGGGTGTGCACGACGGAGCGGATGATCGATCTTCCCTGCACCCGCCTGTCGTCCTTGGGCATGGGGGCGTGGCGTTCGTCCCGCCAGCGTTCCACCGCCAGGCCGATCTGCTCCGCGGCAGTGCGCCGCAGGAACACCACGAGGCTCCAGTCGATGTCCGTGACGACGGAGGTGGGGGCCTGGAAGCTGGCGTCGGGCGGTGTCGCGACCGGTGGGTGCCAGTCGGAAGCGGCCAGCGTGGAGAAGGCGCCCCCGAGGCTCGGCAACTGCGACGCGGGGCTAGACATGTTCCTGTGTCCGTACCTGATCGGGCGCCCTCGCCGTGATGGTCCGCTCCAACTCTGCGGCGTTCGTGATGCGCTCACGCAGCCGCAGCCCTGTGGCCCGTAGTTGGTTCATCAGCGAGCTCTCGCTGAATCGCTTCGGCTCCTGTGCGCCGTCGGAGAGCACTGCCGCGAGCTTGTCGTTGCGTTCCACCTCGGCCCAGCACGGTGTACCGAACTGCGCGGCGATCTCGCCGCTGGAATAAGGGGAGTTGGGGTCGACGAGGACGAGTCCGAGCGCATGTGATCCGGGCAGCCGTGAGAGTTGCTCGGCCACCAGCGGCAGGTAGAGCCGGGTCGCGGCAAGTCCCCGCAGGCTGGTGCGCGTCAGGAAACACACGGCGTCCGCCTGTGCGAGGAGGGGCAGCGGCAGTCCGTCGCGGCCGACCCGGCCCGCGTCAACGATCACGTCGACCCCCCGCTCGCCGAGCGCCGTGAAAGCGTCCGCCAGGTCGCACCAGACGGTGTCGAAGAGTCGCACCGTGGCGGGTTGGGAGAACCCCGGCAGGAACCGCCGCTGCTGTTCCGCGTACTGCACCAGCGGCACCGTGTGGTGCCACAGGTCCGGGGCGAGTGCCCGATTCTCCCGGTGCAGCAGGGCGAGCGCCGCCAACCCGCGGCCCCCGGTGTCCATGCCGCGGAGGTATCCGGCCTGGACTGATTGGGAGGGGTCGCGGTCGCAGTCGGCCAGGAGGACGTCGCGGGACCACGTCAGGGCCATGCCGAGGGCGGTGGTGGTCACACCGGGCGATCCGGGGGCGCCGACGCACAGGATGGTGGCCATCAGCCGTCACCCACCGCGATGAGCACCAGCAGGTCATTGGCCGCGAGCGTGGCCACGGCGTGCGCACCCGCGTCCGCGACCGTCACGTCCAACAGGTGCCCTGACCCGTCGTCCAGCATCACCGGCGACGACGCCACGACGGCGTCAACGACCCGGTCGTCGCCCTCGGCCAGGCTGATGAGCTGGACCAGACTGCCGGGCGGCAGCTCACTCGTCGGTAGACGGCCGGGCGCGAGGCGGATCCCGACCAGCGAGTGGCCCTCCGGTATCGGGTCCTGACCAAGGTGCCGGGCCACGGGGAAGGAGCCTGCGGGGAGGTCACTGCGCGCAGTCTGTCCGATCATCGCCTCCCTCTCGTGGGCGGCGCTGGATTCCACCCGGAGTCCTGCGGGCACGCTCACCACGGAGAGGTCGGAGGCCTGGACCTCGTCGCCGCGCGTCACGTCGCGGGCCATGACGACGACGTCGGTGTTGTCGGTGTTCATCGAGTACAGGGCGGCGGCGCCGAGCGCACCCAGCACCGCCGAGAGAATGCCCAACGCGATCAGGCGTGGGCTGCGTCGAGCGCGTAACTGCACAGCGTCCGGCCGTGGTGCCGGGGGTGGCGTGATGTCAGCCTTCGTTGGCTGGTGGTCCAGGAGCATGTCCCACCTCCTTGAACCCCGCAATGTACGTTCCGAATGGTTCACCTCACAGTGAAACCACCTGAACTGTGGATAACTCGGGGTTGTCCATGGTGTTGCGGTGCTGGTCGGCCACTCGCTGGCGGCTCATGGGGGACAATGCCGTGCCGAGTTGTCCACAACGTGGACAATTCTGGGGAGAACTCCTCAGTCCTGCGCGACCTTGCCGGCCAGCACCCAGGCGAGGAACTCGCGCAGGTAGCCGGTCTCGCCGTCTCGGCCGCCGCGCCCCACCTCCAGTGAGGGTTGTGTGCCGGGAAGTTTGACGCCGCGAAAGCGCTCCATCCACCCGCCGGGGACGGTCAGTGAGTGGTAGCCGCCGTCGACATCGATGGCGACGGAGTGGTTCTGCCGCAGGTACCAGCCGGTCTTGTCGGTCTTCACCACGTGGCCATCCAGGGTGGTGGCCTTCAACGCGACGGGGGCGGGACCGTTGGCCAGCGCCGTCGCCACGAACTCGTCGATGAGTACCTGCGCGGCAACGGCCTCGCGGCGCGCCGCCTGCTCGCCCATCTCCACCCGCCGTTGGGCGTCGGCTGCCCGCTCGTCCCTGTCGCTCATGGCCTCATCCTAGGACGCCGCGGCGTCCTACCAGCCGCGCGCGACCCATTCAGACAGGTGCGCGGCCTCGGCGCCGACGGACGTCGACGGGCCGTGGCCCGTGTGCACGACCGTGGTCTCGGGCAGCGTGAACAGCTGGCTCTGGATGGAGCCGATGATCCGCTCGAAGCTGGAGTAGTCCCAACGGGTGGCACCGGGGCCGCCCTGGAAGAGGGTGTCGCCAGTGAAGACGGCATGCAGGTCGGGGGCCGAGATGCTCATGGAGCCGGGGGTGTGGCCGGGGGTGCCGACGACGTGCAGCCGGGTGCCCGCGACATCGAAGACCATGTCCTCCAGCAAGGGCTCGAACGGTGCGTCGCCGTGACTCTCGGCCCACAGGAACTGGTCCTCCGGCGAGAGGTGTACCAGGGGGTCGCCGACGAGTGCCGCGAACTCGCGGGCGGCGCGGACGTGGTCCCAGTGGCCGTGGGTCAGTAGCACCGCCACGACGCGTCGTCCTGCGACCGCCTCGGCGACGGCGTGCGCGTCGTGCGCGGGGTCGATGACCAGCACCTCCCGCTCGTCACCCACCAACCACACGTTGTTCTCGTGCACCGGGGGACCCTGGGGGTCGTGGTTTCCGGCGGTGACGAGGTTCTGGATCTCAGCCACGGGGGGCCTCCTTGGGATGCGACAGCGCGAGCGCGACTGGTCCGATCAAAGCACGCACATCGGTCCTGTTGGTGTTCATGTCGTAGAAGAAGAGCGATTCGAGGACGTCCAGCAACTGCTCGGTGGTGAGGCGGAACTCCACGCCCAGCTGGGCCGCGAGGTTGTCGATGAAGTGCAGCATGCCGGGGCGCACCTCGTCGCCGACCTTGGCGAGGCGCTGCGCCAACTCGGGGCTGCGGGTGGAACGCAGCCGGATCTCGACGAGGGTCCGCTGGAAGTGTTCGGTGGGCGCCACGATGCGGAAGAACTCGGACAGGGCGGTCCCGGTGACCCACTCGATCTCGGCGTCCTGCGGCAAATGGTCGAACACGGCCGACAGCCCGCCGAGCACCAGGTCGCGATGGTGCTCCATGATGGCGATGCAGAGGTCGTCCTTGGTGGCGAAGTTGGAGTAGAACGCACCCCGTGAGAAGCCGGCGGCCTCGCAGAGCTGCTCGACGCTGGTGGCGTCGAGCCCGCGCACGGCGAACTCGTCGATGGCGGCTTCCACCAGGCGGAGCCGGGTCATCTCGCGGCGCGGTGTCGTCTCGGTCATGGTTCCTTCGGTGGTGACTGGCGGGGGGAGGATGTTTCGAGCCTAGATCATCACCGATACAGAATCGTATCGGGGACCTGTTCGGGTATTTGGGATGCCCGATACACAACTGTATGCTTTTGCATTCACTCCTGTATCGAACCTTTGAGGTGCTGATGTCCGCACAGTTGTACGCCCTGGGCCGCTGGTGCCACCGCAATAGCTGGAAGGTCATCGGCCTGTGGTTGGCGCTCCTGGCCGTGACGGGCACCACGGGTGCGCTGGTCATGGGCGACTTCAACGACGAGTTCCGGATCCCCGGGTCCTCCTCGCAGGAGGCCCTCGACCGGCTGCGCATGACCTTCCCGCAGGGTGCGGCGCTGAGCGCGACGGCCATCATCATCGCCCCTGAGGGCACCAACATCAATACGCTGCAGACGGCCGTGGAGGCCAACCTCGACGACTTCACGAAGCTCGGCACAGTCGAATCCGTGACGTCGCCGTGGAACAAGCTGGTCAACGGGCTCGTCAACGACGCGGACACCGCGGCCATCGCGCAGCTCACCCTGGACGTGGACGGGGCGCCCACGACGGAGCAGTTGAAGGACATCACCGACGCGGCCGACCGACTCCAGGCGGAACTGCCCGCAGGATCCCAGGTGCACATGGGCGGCGAGGCGTACAACATTGAACTCCCCGCACTCAGCATCGTCGAGGGCCTCGGCCTCATCGTTGCCCTCGTCGTGTTGTTCATGGTGCTGGGCTCTTTGGTGGCGGCCGGTCTGCCGATCCTGACGGCCATCATCGGCGTCGGCGTCGCCATGGCGTTGATGCTGATCATCACCAGCTTCGCGTCCATCAACTCCACCACCCCGCTGCTGGCCGTCATGCTGGGGCTCGCCGTCGGCATCGACTACGCGCTCTTCATCCTGTCGCGCCACCGCGACCAGCTCCGCGCCGGCATGGAGGCCGAGGAGTCCACCGGTCGCGCCGTCGGCACCGCCGGGTCCGCCGTCATCTTCGCGGGGCTGACCGTGTTCATTGCCCTGCTTGGCCTCGGTGTGGCCGGTATCCCCTTCCTGACGGTCATGGGTGTGTTCGCCGCACTGACGGTCGCGTTCGCGGTGGTCATCGCCATCACGCTGCTGCCCGCCCTCATGGGGCTTCTCGGCGAGCGGATGCGCCCCAGGACGCGCAAGCCACGCAAGGTGGCCGAGGGTCAGCAGCCGCGTGCCCCGAAGCAGAAGGGCCGCGCGTTCTCGTGGTGGGTGGGCGTCACCACCAAGCACCCCATCATCACCATTGTCGTCGTGGTGCTCGGCCTCGGCGGCCTGAGCGTGCCCACCATGGATCTCCAGCTGTCCCTGCCCAACTCCGGGCAACACGAGCTGGGCGCGCAGGACCGCATCGCCTACGACCTCGTCGACAAGTACTTCGGGCCCGGGTTCAACGGCCCCCTCATCATCACGGCCGACATCATCGGCTCCACCGACCCGCTGGGGCTCATGAGTTCCCTCAAGGCCGACATCGAGAAGGTCGACGGCGTCGCCTCCGTGCCTCTGGCCACCCCCAACCAGAACGCCGACACCGGGCTCATCCAGATCATCCCCACCACCGGGGCCGACGACCCGGCCACCGCCGACCTCGTGCGGCGACTCCGCGACAAGACGGTCGAATGGAAGGACCGCTACGGCGTCGAGACGGCCGTCACCGGCTTCACGGCCGTGCAGATCGACGTCACGGACAAGCTGGCCGGCGCCCTGCTGCCGTTCGGCCTGCTGGTGGTGGGCCTGTCCCTGATCCTGTTGACGGCCGTGTTCCGGTCCGTGGCCGTGCCCATCAAGGCCACCGTCGGCTACCTCTTCAGCGTCGGCGCCGCCTTCGGTACCACGGCGCTGGTCTTCAACGACGGCTTCATGCGCCAACTCATCAACCTCGACGAGCCGATGCCGGTCATCAGCTTCCTGCCCATCCTCGTCATGGGCATCCTGTTCGGCCTTGCCATGGACTACGAGGTGTTCCTCGTGAGCCGCATGCGCGAGGAGTACGTCCACGGCAAGAGCGCCCTCGACGCCATCCGCGACGGCTTCGTCGCCTCCGGGCCCGTGGTGGTGGCTGCCGCCGTCATCATGTTCTCGGTGTTCGCCTTCTTCGTCCCCGAGGGGGCCGGGCCCATCAAGCAGATCGCCTTCGCGCTGGCCGTCGGCGTGGCCGTGGACGCGTTCCTGGTCCGCATGACGCTCGTGCCGGCCGTCATGGCCCTGCTGGGCGACAAGGCGTGGTGGCTGCCGAAGTGGCTCGACAAGTTGCTGCCCACGTTCGACGTGGAGGGTGAGGTGCTCACCCAGAAGCTGGCCATGGTCAACTGGCCCGGCACCGACGACATTGTGCACGCCGAGGGCCTGGCCGTCGACGGCATCGTCAACCCCATCGACCTGTCCGTCCCCGCCGGGGCCGTCGTCGGGATTGTGGGCCCGCTGGGCCCGCGGACCGGCGCCGCCATGGCGCTGACGGGCCGCCTCGAAACCACGTCGGGCCGCGCCCGTGTGGCGGGGGAGTTGCTGCCGGAGTCGGCCTCCACGGTGCGGCGACGCACCACGCACCTGGACCTGGCGCTCGTGCGGGACACCGCGCACGCGCTGCGCTCCATCACCCCTCGCGCTGGCGAGGCCGTCGTCATCGACTCCGTCGACTCGGTGGGTTCCGCCGCCGAACGCGACGCCCTGGCGCGACTGGTGTCGTTGGCCCGCACCGAGCGGTCGTTCGCACTGTTCCTGTGCGCCACCAGCGCCGCCCACCTCGAAGACTTCCACCCCGACGGCGTCATGACTGTCGCCGAAACCACCCTGCAGGAGAGTGCCGCATGAGGCCCGAAAGCACACACGCAGGCCACCGGGTCAGCTGGTCCGCCCTGATGGCCCTCATCCTGGTGCCGCTGCTGGCGGTGGCGGCCCTCGTCACCCTCGGCGGTAACAGCAACGACGACCGCGTCAGCGCCGCCGTCGTCAACCTCGACGAGGCCGTCCAGCTCGACGGGCAGACGGTCCCGCTGGGCCGCCAACTGGCTGCGGCCATGCTGGAGCGCGACGGCAACAACATCGGCTGGACCCTGGCGGATGCCAAGAGCGCCAAGGACGGTCTGGCGAGCGGCCTGTATTCCGCCGTCGTGATCATCCCGCGCGAGTTCTCCGCCGCCGCCACCTCGTTCAGCGCCAACGACGCGGACAAGGCCCGGCAGGCCACCGTCTCCGTGCAGGTCTCCGACAACGCGCCCGTCACCGACTCCCTGGTGGCGCAGGAGATCGCACGGCTGGCCGCCGACACCATCAACTCGACCCTCACCGAGTCCTACCTCGACAACATCTACGTCGGCTTCAACCAGGTGGCCGACCAGTTCACCACCATTGTCGACGGCGCCAAGCAGCTGTCCGACGGCGCCACGAAACTGGCTGATGGCACCGGAAAGACCTCCGACGGCGCCGCTCAGCTCGCCGACGGGCTCGGCGTGCTCTCCAAGAACTCCCAGCCGCTCGTCGACGGCGGCGGCAAGCTTGCCGACGGCACCGACACGCTGGCACAGGGCGCCTCCGATCTTTCCACCGGAGCCTCCCAGCTCAGCGCAGGCGTGGCCGAGTTCGCCGGACAGGCCCCCAAGCTCGCCGACGGCGTGAACCAGCTGGCCACCGGCGCCAAGCCGTTGCTCGGCGCCATCCCCGGCTACACGGCCGGCACCAAGCAGGCCATCGGGGGAGTGTCGCAGCTGAAGGGCGGCATCGACCAGGTCATCGCCGGCCTCGCCGTCAAGACGGACACCTCCCAGTTCGACCCGCTCGTCAAGGGCTCCCGTGACCTCGCCGCCGGCGCCACCCAGATCGATCAGGGCGCCAAGGGCATCAGCGGTGGCATCAACGCCGTGGACCAGCAGCTGCAGGCGTTTGCCTCCGGCAAGGTCGCCCCGCCGGAGCAGGCCAGGTTCCAATGCCCCGAAGGAGTGGACCCCACCACCTGCGGCATGTTGGAGGCGGCCTACAACGGCGGCTTCCAAGCAGGTACCGGCACAGCGTCGGCGGCGCTCAACACCCCGGACCCGAAGACCACCACCTCCCTGAAGGGCGGCGCCGTGGCGCTGGCCGAGAACACCGACGGCTTCGCGACAGGCGCCAAGAACCTCGCCGACGGCATCGGCCAGGTCCCCGGGCAGATCGAGGCTGGCACCAAGGAGCAGCTCGGACAGCTGTCCGCCGGTCTGCAAAAGATCTCCGACGGCGCCGGCACCCTCGTCACCCAGGCCCAGCCGCTCGTCGACAACGCCGACCAGCTCGGCGACGGCTCGACCCAGCTCCTGGGCGGCATCAACCAGCTCAACACGCAGGTGGCCCAGTTGCCGGGAGGCGTCGCGCAGCTTGCCAGCGGCTCCTCGCAGCTCGCGGCAGGCGCCGGCCAGCTCAGCGACGGCGCCGCAACACTGGCAACCGGGGTCGAGGACTACACCAGTGGCGTCGCCCAGTACACCGCCGGCGTGGACTCCGCAGCCAAGGGCATGAAGCAGCTCTCCGACGGCATCGTCCAGCTCGACGACGGCGCCGGGAAGCTCTCTGAGGGCACCAGTACCTTCGCCACGGAGCTTGCCAAGGGGGCCGACCAGGTCCCCACGTACTCCCCGGAGGCACGCGAGAAGCTGTCCACCGTGGTCACCAGCCCCGTTCTGCAGTCCGACGTCCTCATCGACGGCGGCCGTGCGGCCCTGGTGGCGCTCATCCTTGTGGCGGTCCTGTGGCTGGCATCGCTCGCCTCCTTCATCGTGGCGCGGGCCATCCCCTCCGACGTGCTGACCTCCAACGAGTCGAACGCGGGCCTGTGGGGCCGTACCGTGGGTGCGCCCATCCTCATCACGGCCGTTCTGGGGCTGGTGTTCGGTCTCATCGGTGGCATGGTGCTGGGGCTTCCTGCAGGGCGCGTGCTCGGGCTCATGGGGCTGCTCGCGGCGCTCGGAGTCGCGTTCACCCTCGTCAACCATGCCCTGACGGCGTGGCTGGGCACGGTGGGCAGGGGCATCTCCGTCCTTCTGCTGGCGCTGAGCGTGGCGCTGGGACTGACATCGGCGACGCCCGGGATCTTCGACGCCATCGCCGGATTCTCCCCCGTGCAGAACGGGTTGCTGCTGGTGCGCACCTGGGTCTCCGACGGCACCGGCATGGCCGGTCTCGTGGGAGGTGTCCTGCTGTTTGCGGTGGTGGCACTGATCCTGTCGGTGGCCTCCGTGGCAGGTCGGCGGAAGCTCACGCCCGGGCAGTTCCGCAGCCGCGTGGCCGCCAGTCAGGGCTGAGTGCCCCACCCGCTCCCGGCCCGGCCGTCCGAGCCGCCGCCGGGACGGAATCGGGTTTGAGCCCGCGTCTTGCAATACTTGTGGACGTGGTCCCTTATTCCGAGTCTGAGGAGGTGTGGGGTTTGCGGTCAGGAAATGATGACGGCGAGGACGACGTCCTCGCGCCCGACTCCGCTCTCGACTCCGACCTCGAGCCTGACGACGAGGACGACGACGCCGAGGTGGACGCGGCCCATGACGGCTTCCAGGACCCGGACGGCATCGTCCGGCTGTGGTTCGACGGTGACGAACTGATGCGTGTCCGCGTCTCGTCGCGGTGGCGCAGCAAACTTGGCGCCCGCACCCTGGACGACTGCTTCTCGGCCGCCATCATGATGGCCAGCATGCGCGTGGCCGAGGTACAGCCGAGGTCGATGCCCACGCTCGATGACGTCGACTTCATGCAACTCCCCCCCGTCAGTGCGCGGTCCGTGGCGGCCTTCCAAAAGCTGTTCGACGACGTCGAGGGTCGCTGGAACGAGGCGCTGGAGAACTACGAGGCGCGGCCACCAGCCCCGTCCACTGCCACGTCGGGACGCTCGCAGGGGGTCACGGCCCAGCTGGGGCCGACGGGCAGGCTCGCCAAGATCTCCTTCGACACGCAGTGGCTTGAGGGGGCGCAGGCCAAGACCATCCGGTCCCAGGTCATCAGAGCCTGGCAGCAGGCGCGGGCCCGGTTCACCCCGACCGAGGACGATCGGGCCGAACTGGATGCAGTCGAAACGGAACACCAGCTCATGACAGCTGCTTTCGCGGCCATGCTGAACCCCGGTTCGCGCAGCGAAACATCACTTCAGATCAACACAGAGTCAACGGGAGGCACGGCATGACCAGCGCTGACGGCTACGAGTATTCGACGATGCGAAGCCAGGTGGCCACCCTACGAGGCCGTCTTGATGACGCAATCCGCAAGGACCGCGCCGAAGCCGAGGCGTTCCTCACCGACGTGAAACGCCTCCTGAAGCACGGGTTCAACTACGGCTCGGCCGCGAGTGACTTCCGCAACAGGGGCAACGCCCTGGTCGCGCAGGCCGAGAAGGCCATGAAGGCGATCGAGAAGGAGTGCGACGGTCCCCTCAAGTTGAACGAGCCGGTGCCGGGGAAGCTCGAGGACGATGCGGATGAATGGCTGGATAACGCCGATGCGGTGAAACAGTTGACGATCGAGTGCGGCGGTCTCATTCATGTCAACGGATGGACCGGGGATTCGAAGAACAACTACGACGCGGCGGTGACCGTGCAGAAGTCGGCACTTGAGGAACTCAGGGGAGTGATGGTCAGCACCGCACAGTCGTGCACCGTGGGAGCCCTCCTGAACAGGGCCATCTTCATGGCGATCGGTCAGGCCGCCATCGCCGCCCGCGGGACGGTGCATTGGAACGCCAGTGCAGGCGGGGACATGTACTACCTGCGAACCGCCAGTGCAGTGCCGGTCCTGGACGCCCTGCTCCAGCAGGTTCACCGCGCGATGAGTGGCGAGGTGGCCGACGACTCCGCCGCCTCGCTCATCAGTCAGGTACAGAAGACTGAGCGCATGCCGAACCTGCTCGTCAGAGGCTTCTGGCCCACCGGTACCTCGGCAGCCCTGGTGGCGCCGGCCGACACGAGCAGGGGTGTCACCAGCGCGGGGAATGACGCCAATGTGGACGTGGAAGCCCAGATCAATGTCTGTCTGAGTGGCGCCAACCTGTGATGCTCAAAGTCACGCGATCGGGGATTGCGGCCGCCATGGCCGGGTCCCTGCTGGTCCTGATGGGGTGCACACCTGAGGGGCCGGTCCAGTCTCCGTCGCCCTCCACCAGTGGCGTCTCCAGCCGTGTCAGTGCCCCGCCCACCAGCACCCCGGACGACACCGAATCCATGCCGGTGGAGGCGGACGACTGGGGCACCCTGCCACCGAACAACCTCGACGAGCTGCGGGACCTCACGGATGCCCAATTCCCCCAGCAGGTGCTGACGTTCACCCTGGACGGCGAGAGCGGCACTGCCGTGGCACGCGATGCGTCCTACGTCGACATGGCCGCGTTGGCGTCGATGAGCGCCTCGGTGACCCTGGGTCGCAAGAGCTACAAGGGCGCTGTGGATTCCCTGGCCGATCCCGCCTACCAGGGGCGGGCGGTGTGTGGCCACCCCATTAGGAAGCCCAGCCAGATCGTATGCCTGATGGTGGGCTTGGATCATCGCCTTCGTGTGGGGACGGCCGCTGACCTTTCCATCGAGGAGGTCGCGGCGTTCACCGAGGCGATCTACGACGCGCTGTGATCGGTCACCCACGTTCAGTCAAAAGGCCCTCGGCACCCCGCTCCGGGCGGGCGCTGGCCGGGTTGATTTTTTTGGCCGGGTGCGCCACGCCCGAGTCGCCAGCGCCGACGGATGGTGGGACTACGCCTGGGGTGGTCAGCGGTCCGTTGGTCACCGAATCCATGCCGGTGGAGGCGGACGACTGGGGGCCGCTGCCACCGAACAACCTCAACGAGCTGCGGGACCTCACGGACTCCCAATTCCCCCAGCAGGTGTTGACGTTCACCATGGACGGCGAGAGCGGCGGCGCCGTGGCACGTGATGCCTTCTACGTCGACACCGCAGCGGTGACGACCATGAGCGCCTCGGTGACACTGGGACGCAAGATATGGAAGGCGAATGTGGAATCCCTGAGCGATCCCGCCTATCAGGGGCGGGCCGTGTGCGGACACCCCACCGAGAGCCCCACCCACACCCTCTGCGTGATGGTGGGCACCAACCACACCCTCAATGTGGGGACGGCCGCTGACCTTTCCATCGAGGAAGTCGCGGCATTCACCGAGACGATCTACGACGCCCTCTGAGGCTGTCGTGAAGGTGGGACGGGATGCTTCGTGATGCCGACGATGGCCCCCACCCTTGCCATACTGGGTGATTCCGGAACCATTTTCGAGGACTGGGTTGGGGGTGGAGCAGCGTGACGGACATCGACGACGATGATCTTTTGGCGCCTGCTCCGGAGCTGGCCTCCGATGCTGGTCCCGACGACTCCGATGACGCCCTTGCCGACGGCGGAGTCGGCGACGGGCAGGGGATCGTCCGCATATGGGTGCAGGACGGCCGCCTCACCCAGGTGCGGGTATCCCCCAACTGGCACACGAAAGTTGGCCGGGCACGGCTCGATGACTGCTTCACCCGGGCCCTGATGCTTGCCAACGTGTCGGTGGCCGAGGTAGGTGCCCGTGTGGCCCCCACCTTCGACGACGTGGATTTCAGTCGGCTCCCGCGTTTCAGCGCCGGGGCGTTCGCCGCATTCCAAGGCGCGTTCGACGAGGTCGAGCAGCGGTGGGACGACGCCCTGGAGCGCAGCGCCGACGACCACCCCGATCCGCTGCCTGCCACCGTCGGGGTGCACAAAGGCGTCTCTGTCGCTCTGACGAAGGGCGGCATCGCCGAAAGGGTGGCGTTCGACCCCCGGTGGCTGGAGACGGCCCAGGCTGGCGCCATCTGCTCCCACGTGATGCGGGCGGCGGAGAACGCCTACGCGCAGTTCACACCGGCGCAGGACGACCGGAGCGAGCTGGACAGCATCGAGGCAGAACATGAATTCCTGTTGACCGCATTCAAGGCAATGCTGAACCCGAAGGAGCGATCATGACCAACCCCAACGATCAGTGGGCCGAAGTCGAACGCCGCGCAGCCCTGAGCGGTGCGCAGGGGTTGACGTCGGACTCCGACGACATCCTGGGCGACGACGACCTCGGCGAGGCCGCCATCAACCCCAACAGCAAGGGTGGCAAGGGCTCCGGCGGGTCCGGGTCCGGCATGATGCCGCCCATGATGATGGGCGGCAAGGGTGGCGGCGCGGCCGGTGCCCCCGCTGGCGGCGGGGTCGTGGCGGGTGACCCGGGCATGGGTCAGGCCCAGTCGATGGGCGCGGCGGGCATGGCCCGCGGCGCAGCACCTGGTGCACTGGGCGCCGCTGGAGGCCTCACCGCTGGCGGAATGCCGACTGGTGGAATGGGTGCCGGCGGCGTGGGTGCCGGTGGTCTGGCCGGCGGCGTCGGCGGCGGCATGCCGGGCGGCATGGGCGTCGGAGGCATGGGTGCGGGCGTGTCGGCGGCCGGAGCCGGCTCCGGCCCCGGTGATGTGAATGGCGACGGTGTGGCCGACCGGTACGTCGACGGCGGCATCGACACCAACGGCGACGGGATCGCCGACATGCCGTACGGGACCACGGGCCCCGGCTACGGCGGCGGGGGCGGCTACGGTTCCCCCGGCGGCGTGGGCGGGATCGGTGGGGGCCCCGGCGGATCCGGAATTGGTGGCCAGTGGGGGAGTGGCGGTCCCGGATACGAGAACCTGCCCCCCAGTGGTGGCGGCGGATCCAACGGCTGGGATTTTGGCAACAGCGAGTTGGGTCAGCCCGGCGGCACCCCGCCCGGCGGCGGGGGCATCTCAGGGCCCGGGACGGGTCCCGGCCTTGACGTGATGCCCGACGGCGGCATTCGCCCTCCGTCGTCCTACGACCCGGGATTCGGCGGACCTGACAGTGGCGGCATCGGCGGTCCGGGTGGCGGCGGTATCAGCGGCGGACCCGGCGGTGGCGGGATCAGCGGTGGCGGGATTAGTGGTGGACCCGATGGCGGCGGCATCAGCGGTGGCGGGATCAGCGGCGGTCCCGGTGGTGGCGGGGTCAGCGGCGGCGGTCCGGGCGGCGGGGGCACCTCCGGCGGCGGAGTCGGCGGGGGAGGCAGCGATGTGCGCAGCTCGGACCCGGCGGCCATGCGTGACACCGCCACCAAGTGGAGCCAGCTGTCGGCGGAGATGCAGACACTCGCGGCGTCCTCGCAGCGCAAGAGCGACTTCGGACTGGTGAGCAAGGTGGAGCCGTCGCACAACGAGTTGTCCGGCGCTGCGTCGCAGTGGTCCTCGGGCGCCAGCACAGAGTTTGACGCGCTGCGCGGGAAGCTGGGCAGCGCCGCCGGTGCCTACGAGGACACGGAGAGCGCAGCCGTCCAGGAGGCGAACCAGATCAACTGATCCGGTCGGTGGGGCTGTTTCTGCGCTGTCACATCAGCGCAGGAACAAGGCCTTCAGTCGGATTGAGGCGGCCCATGTCCCAGCAACCGCCAGCACCACGAAGTACAGGGCGTGGCCTGCGGTGGACCCGTCCACCCAGCCGCCGTTGAGGGCGCGGAGCAGTTCCACTCCGTGCCACAGGGGCAGCGCCATGATGAACCACTGGATGGCGTCGGGGTACACGCTCAGCGGGTAGAACGTGGCGGAGAACAGGAACATGGGCATCAGCACCAGGGACAGCCAGTCCATCTGCTGGAACGTCCTCAGGAAACTGGTGGCCGCCATCCCGATGGCGGCGAAGCCGAAGGCGATCAGCAGGCAGGCGGGCACCATCAACAGCGCCCACCACGACGAGATCAGCCCCAGCACCGCCATGACCGCGACGAAACCGGTCGCGTACACCCCGCCCCGGACCAGGGCGACGGCGATCTCGCCGAGCGCCACGTCCATGGGGCCGATGGTGGTGTTGAGCATGCCGCCGTAGATCTTGCTGATCTTGAGCTTGAAGAACACGTTCCAGGTGGAGTCGTACACGGCACCGTTCATGGCCGAGGTCGCCAGCAGCGCCGGGGCGATGTAGACGGGGTAGTCCACGAGGCGGCCCGCGTCGTCGGTGATGGTGCCGATGAGGGCGCCCAGCCCCAGCCCCATGGCCAGCAGGAACAGGACTGGCTCGACGAAGCCGGAGACCATCACCCACAGGTTTCCCCGCCACTGCGAGCGGATGCCGCGATCGAACACGGCGCGGGCGTTGCCGCTGTACAGGCTGGAGCGGAACGGGCGCCGGACGAGGTCCTGACCATCAGGCAGGACACTCTGGGACGTGGTGGGCGCGGTCATCCGACGAGCCTTCGGCGGTAGTGCCGGCGGGCCAGGAACCATCCGCCCAGGCAGAGGGCCAGCATGTAGCCCAGATGCACCGCGACCATCCCGGCCGGGACGGGCGTCCCGATGGTCACCGCCCTCCCCAGCACCACGGCGTGCCACAGCGGGGAGAGCCACCCCAGCGGCTGCAGGAAGATCGGTAGCGTCTCCAGTGGGAAGTAGGTGCCGGCGAACAGCATCATGGGCATGATGACGAAGCGGCCCAGCAGCGCGAACTGGCCCTTGTCCTGGGTGATGGTGGCGGACCACGCCATGATGGGCAACCCCACGGAGGAGGCGCACAGCACCCCGATGGGGATCAGCAACAGCCCCGTGATGAGGTGGGGGATGGCGCCGAAGACGGCCAGCACCACCCAGTAGATGACACACGTCACCAGGTAGCGCAGGCTCACGCCGAGGACGTGGCCGCCGGCGATCTGTTCCGGCCGGATGGGGGTGACCTGCGGCGCATAGTAGGTTTCCCGCCACTTGAACCCCGCCATGATGGTGAAGGTGTTCTCCTCTGTGGCGGCCTGCATGGCCGTCGACAGCAGCAGGGCAGGGGCCACGAAGTGCAGGTAGGGCACCCCGAGGCCGCCGCCGGCCCGGTCCACCACCACTCCCAGACCGACACCCATGGCCATGAGATACAGCAGCGGGGAGAGAAGGCCGACGCCCAGGATGCTGCCGACGTAGGCCTTCGCCTGCACCAGCCACATCTCGAACGTGAACAGGGAACCCCGACGCGCCACGGCGTCGGCCATCTCGTCGTGGGTCATGGGGATGCGCAGCGACGTCACCCGGGAGGAGACGTCCCCGAGAGGGGGTGGCGGCAAAATGCGCTCAGTCAACGAGACTCCGCCCGGTCAGCCGGAGGAATACGTCCTCCAGCGAGCAGCGGCGCACCAGGGACGACGTCGGCTCCAGACCACGGGCCAGGACGGCGGCCAGTGCCGCCTCGCCGTCGCTGGCATAGACCAGCAACCGGTCCGGCAGCACCTCCGTACGGTCGCCCACACCGTCGAGGGTCGACGCCAGTTCGGCGTTGCGGCGCGACCCGAACCGCAGCTCCACCACCTCGCGCCCGGCGTGCTCACGCACCAGGGCCGACGGCGTCCCCTCCGCCACGATCCTGCCGTGGTCCACCACCACCAGCCGGTCACACAACTGCTCCGCCTCGTCCATGTGGTGGGTTGTCAGCACAAGGGTGATGCCCTGCTCCTTGAGCCGGAAAAGTCGGTCCCACAGGACGTGCCGGGCCTGCGGGTCCAGCCCGGTGGTGGGCTCGTCCAGCAGCAGGATGCGCGGGTCGGAGACCAGAGCGCGGGCGATGGTGAGGCGGCGTTTCATGCCGCCGGACAGGTCGTCGACCTTTGACTTGCGCTTCTCCGTCAACTCGGCGAACTCCAGGAGTAGTTCCGCCTTCTGCTTGAGGAACCAGCGCGGCAGTCCGAAGTAGCGGCCGTAGGTGATGAGGTTGTCGATGACGCTCAGGTCCGTGTCGAGGTTGTCCTGCTGCGGCACCACCCCGAGGTGGGCCCGGATGCGGGGCCCCTCATGGGTGGGGTCCATGCCCAGGATGCTGAGCTCCCCGCCGCTCCGGTGGGAGACGCCGCCGATCATCCGCATGGTGGTGGACTTGCCCGCGCCGTTGGGGCCCAACAGGCCGAAGGACTCGCCGGGTGCCACCTCGAAGTCGATGCCGCGCACGGCTTCGAAGTCGCCATAGGTCTTGCGCAGGCCGATGGCCCGGATCACGGGAGTCACAAACTGCGACGATACCCGTCGCCGGTGTCGTATACCCGATTTCCGGTGCCACCTGCGTGCTGACTAGGTGGTCCGCCCCAGAGGAGGGTGTTTGGCGCAATATAATCGCCAAATGTTCGCATCAAGGTGCAACCCCTTGGGGTGAGGCCTGCACGAACGTGCACACTCCTTGCGAGGATGTGCAGTCACCGACATGCTGTGGGCATCGGGGGGTGCAGGCGCTTTGCAACGAGGGCGCCCACCGGACAAGTGGAGTCGGGAACGGACCCGGCCCCTCAAGCGTCCACAGGGACGCACTAGCTGACATTGTCGTCAGGAAACGGAGTCGCAAAATGGAAGTGCTTGAAATTACCCTCGGTCAAGTTTTCCTCTCGGAGGCCGTCGGATCGATGCTCCTCCTGCTGCTGGGTGGTGGCGTTGTTGCCAATACCCTGCTCAAGGGATCGAAGGGACAGGGGACCGGCTGGCTCCTCATCAACTGGGGCTGGGGCCTCGCGGTCTTCGCCGGCGTCCTTGCGTCCGGTGCGTCCGGAGCGCACATCAACCCGGCTGTCACCGTCGGCATCATCGCGCGGAACATGATCCTGGGTAACCCGGACTTCGTGCCGGGCATCGCCATCGGCGTTGGTTCGACGCTCGTCTACTTCGCCGGCCAGCTGGTGGGCGCCATGGTCGGCGCCGGCCTCATGTGGCTGACCTACAAGCAGCACTTCGATGCCGAGGAGAACCCCGCCTTCAAGCTGGGTGTCTTCTCCACCGGGCCGGAGATCCGCAACTACTTCTGGAACACGATCACAGAGATCATCGGCACCTTCGTCCTGGTCTTCGTCATCTTCGCCTCGGGTGTCTTCACGGCCGGTGCCGACGGCAAGGGTGTTGCCGTCAACCTCGGCTGGTTGGGTGCCCTCGGCGTTGCCTTGCTGGTCGTCAGCATCGGCGCCAGCCTCGGTGGCCCCACCGGCTACGCCATCAACCCGACGCGTGACCTCGGCCCCCGCATCATGCACTCGCTTCTGCCCATCAAGGGCAAGGGCACCTCCGACTGGGGCTACGCATGGGTGCCGATCGTCGGCCCCCTCATCGGTGGCCTGCTGGGCGGTATCGCCAGCACGTTCCTGTTGGTATGAGCAGTCAGTTCATCCGTCAAACAAAACTCACAAGGAAGTGAAATTGCATGGCTGAGAAGTATGTACTCGCAATCGATCAGGGAACCACGAGTTCCCGTGCCATCATCTTCGACCACGGTGGCCAGATCGTCGCCACCGGTCAGAAGGAGCATGAGCAGATCTTCCCCCGCGCAGGCTGGGTGGAGCACAACGCCGTCGAAATCTGGGACAACGTCCGCTCCGTCGTCGCCGACGCACTGAGCAAGGCGTCGCTGAACCACCACGACCTCGCTGCCGTGGGCATCACCAACCAGCGCGAAACCACGCTGGTGTGGGACAAGACCACCGGTGAACCCGTCTACAACGCCATCGTCTGGCAGGACACCCGCACCGCCAAGATCGTCGACGACCTCGGCGGCGACGAGGGACAGGACAAGTACAAGGCCCGCGTGGGACTCCCCCTGGCCACCTACTTCGCCGGCCCGAAGGTCAAGTGGATCCTCGACAACGTCGAAGGCGCCCGCCAGAAGGCTGAGGCCGGCGACCTCGTCATGGGCACCATGGACAGTTGGGTGCTGTGGAACCTGACCGGCGGCGTCGACGGTGGTCTGCACTACACCGACGTCACCAACGCCTCGCGCACCATGCTCATGGATCTGAAGACCCTGAGCTGGGACGAGGAGATCGCCTCGGACATGACCATCCCCATGTCGATGCTGCCGGAGATCCGCAGCTCGGCAGAGGTGTACGGCGAGGGCCGTGCCAAGGGTTTGCTGCCCGGAGTCCCGATCTCGGGCATCCTGGGTGACCAGCAGGCCGCCACGTTCGGCCAGGCATGCTTCGAAGTGGGCATGGCCAAGAACACCTACGGCACCGGCAACTTCATGCTGCTCAACACCGGCACGGAGATCGTCCCCTCCAAGAACGGCCTCCTGACGACGGTCTGCTACAAGATCGGCGACAAGGAAGCCATCTACGCACTGGAGGGCTCCATCGCCGTCACCGGTTCGCTGGTGCAGTGGCTGCGCGACAACCTCAAGATGTTCAGCTCCGCACCGGAGGTCGAGGAACTCGCGGCAACGGTGGAGGACAACGGTGGTGCGTACTTCGTGCCGGCATTCTCCGGACTGTTCGCCCCGTACTGGAAGTCCACCGCCCGCGGTGCTCTCGTCGGCCTCACCCGCTACGTCAACCGTGGACACATCGCCCGCGCCGTCCTGGAGGCCACCGCCTTCCAGACGCGCGAGGTGCTGGATGCCATGGAGGCGGACTCGGGTGTGGAACTGGCAGAGCTCAAGGTCGACGGCGGCATGACGGGCAACGAGACGCTCATGCAGTTCCAGGCCGACATGCTCGGTGTCGAAGTGGTCCGTCCCAAGGTGGCTGAGACCACCGCTCTGGGTGCGGCCTATGCGGCCGGCATCGCCGTCGGGTTCTGGGAGGGCGAGCAGGACGTCATCGACAACTGGGCCGAGGACAAGCGTTGGAAGCCGTCCATGGACGACAAGGAGCAGCAGCGCCTGTACAGGAACTGGAAGAAGGCCGTCACGCGGACCTTCGACTGGGTCGACGACGACGTGATCGAGTGATCGGTCACTGAGCCACAACATTCAGAGCCGGGCGGTGAGGGGAAACCCTCGCCGCCCGGCTCTGTCTGTCCGGTCGCAGCCGACCCATGGGATGACCGGACTCGCCACGGTCACTGGTAGCTGTGGACGTATGCGTCGCGGCGGGGGGTGTGTGCGGCGTGTCCGGTCAGTTCCAGCTGTTGTTGCGGTGGGACGGTCACGCTCAGACGCAGAACTCGTTGCCCTCCGGGTCCGCCAGGATCACCCACGAGTGGGGGCCCTGGTTGCCCTCGCCGATGCGACGGGCACCCATGGTGATGAACCGCTCCACGTCCTCGGGTCGCGCCGGACCCTGCGGGCTGCGCAGATCCCAGTGCACCCGGTTCTTGACCGTCTTCGGCTCGGGGACCCGCTGGAAGAGGAACCGGGGCTGGTGCCCGTCGGGGTGCACGACGGCGGCGCCGTCGGCCCACACCCGTTTCCCGCGGAAGGTGCGCACCTCCGACTCCTGTGCCAGGCCCTGGTCCAGCATCGACTGGATGAAGTCCTCCTCTTGCGGCTCCACGTCCCAGGCGAGGGCCTCGGCCCACCACGTCGCCAACTCGTGCGGGTCGTCGCAGTCGACGGCCACCTGCAGATCCCACGGCTGATTCGTCATGGCACCAGAGCGTAGGCGCCGGAGCCGGAAATGGGAATGGGCCCGGGGGATGATCCCGGGCCCATTCCTGTCAGTCGTGCTTCGTCAGCTGAACCGGACGATGTTGTTGAAGACCCACTTGTCCACCCGGACGTAGGTGGTGTGACCGTCCTTGCCGCTCCGGGACTCGACCACGCCCCGCACGAAGATGGAGCTACGGCAGCCGTTTCGCCCCGTCTGTGCGGTGTCGCACTCGGTGCGCCACAGACGGCCAGCGCTGGTCCACTCGCCCGCATTGGCCAGCGGGTTGCTGCCCCACTGCTGACGCGTCATGTAGGGCAGGTAGGTGAGGTTGTTGAAGTGCCAGCCGGTCCTGGACACGAACGTGCCGCCCACGAACTCCACCTGCGTGGACCAGATGTCGGTGCGGCAGCGCGTGGTCTGCGAGTACGCCTCACAGGCGGTGTACCACTTGCGTCCGTTGACGTCATGGAAGCCCGGGGTCGAGTAGAGGTCACCCGTGGTGGGTGTCCCCGTGGCCGACGGCTTGCTGGACGGGGTGGCCGTTGGGGACGGCGTCACCGTGGCGGTCCTGGTGGAGGTGGCGGTTGCTGTCGCGGTCACCGTCTCGGTGGCCGTTGCTGTGGCTGTCGTGGTGGCCGTCTCCATCTCCGTCGCCGTGGCCGTTGCGGTGGCCGTCTGCGTGGTGGTGGTTGTCGCCGTGGCCGTCACGGTGTTGGTCACCGTGGCGCTCGACGTGGCGGTGGCGGTCGTCGTGGCCGTGGCCGTTGCCGTGGTGCTGGCCGTC
The DNA here is from genome assembly GCA_039929445.1 of Arachnia sp. Lineage (GTDB taxonomy): Bacteria > Actinomycetota > Actinomycetes > Propionibacteriales > Propionibacteriaceae > Arachnia. Next base: position 42,462 of record JBDSRF010000228.1, read on the forward strand.
TGGGTTGCGGTCGCGGAGCTCGTGACCGTCACGGTGGGCTGTGGGCTCGGCGCGACGGTGGTTCCCACGATCGTGATGCTGGCTGGCTTGATGGTGGTCATTACGCCGCCGGAGGTGACATCCACCTCGACGCCATGGCTGCCCGACGAGGCCCCAGCGGAGGCGATGACGACACGGACGGTGCCGTCGGCGTTCACCCTGTTGGTGCCGGTGGGGGTGGCGCCGCGCCCGGTGGGGACCAGGCGGACGGTGACATCGGTGCCGGGGTCGGCACCGGTCACGTCGACGGCGATAGTGCCCTCAGCCTCCACCACGCGGGGGGACACGGCGACGACGTGGGCGCTCACGACGTCGGGAAGCGTTGCAGGTGCCTCCGGCAGGGGAAGCTCCGCGCTGGCTGCGCCGTCGGTGGCGAGGCCGTCGATGACGAACGAGCCCGCCTTCAGTGCCGAGGTGGGGATCTGCAGGCGCAGCGTGGCGGGGGCCGTGCTGCGCTCCACCGAGCCGGTGGCCACGGGGGTGCCGTCCACCCACCAGGCGTAGGTGCCGTCGCCGAGCAGTGCGTAGTCCATCAGCAACCACGAGCCCGCCGGGTACTGCTGCGTGGTGTTCACGAAGGTACTGCCGTTGGTGTACGCGTAGACGCCGACGTCCGCCAGGGACGTGCGCAGGATCGGCTGGCCGGACGCGTCCAGAACGTGGATCCCGAGCGGGGCGTCGGCCTGGTCGGCCTTCACCCACATGCGCAGATGCTTGGCACCGCCGGTCAGCGGAGCGAGAATCGAGGTGATCCCGGCGTCCGCGGGTGTGCGGCTGATGACCAGGGCGGGCGTGGCGTCCACCCCGCGGTCGGCGGCCACGGAGGGCCGCGTGGTGCCCGCCGTCGTCCAGCCCACAGGGGCCTGACCGACGGGGACGTCATTGAAGTTCTGCGCGATCCCGGCGGGGACGGCCGGGCCCTGGACGCTGGTTGTCGCCCGGGCGACCCCCGTCGCCCCTGTGCTGGCGAGGATGCCGACCCTGTTGGTCCCGGAGAGCCAGGACGGCACCGTGATGGTGACGGGCAGGGTGGCGGTGCCGTTGGCGGCCACGGTGGCCGACGGGGTGGTGGCGGTGATCCCGGCCACGCCCACGGCAGCGACCGTGACGCCGGTGAGCGCGGAGTCGCAGTCGCTGGTGAGGGTGGCGTTGACCGTGGCGGTGCCGCTGGAGGCGTCGACGGTGGCGGGCAGGGTCAGGGTGGGCTGGCAGGTGCCGGCGGCGACCGGCGCCACGAGGGGGCCGACGGCTGCGCCTTGGAAGGCGCCGGCGTCGATGCCGGTCGCGGGGTAGGGCAGGCCGACGAAGTCGCGCCCGGCCCCCTGCCATGTCCGGCCCGCATCACGGGCGGGGGAGGCGGCGGACAGCTGCACCGAAAGGGCGCCGGGGCCGGCAGCGGTGAACTGCGGGTCCGCGACCACGCTGTTGGTGGCGCCGGCGGGCACGGGCACGTTGCGGTACACGTTGTTGGAGATGGTCAGGCCGTCCGCCGGCTTGACGAACGTGACGTTGCCGGTGGTCCCGGCGGAGAAGATGTTGTTGGCGATGAGCACGTCCGGGGAAAGCCCGTTGAGGTCGGCCCACACCGTGGTGGCCGCCGTCCCTGCGGGGGTGTGGAACGTGTTGTTGACGACCCGCCCGTTGAAGATCTGGCCACCGCAGCCGTGCATGAGCAGGCGGTCGGCGTCGCCGATGGAGACGTTGTCGTGCACGGTGAAGTCGCGGATGCCGCCGTAGCCGGCGGAGACGGGGTCGGGGCACATCAGCAGGAAGCCGCCGTCGTTGTCGTGGCTGTAGTTGTTGCGGATGGTGATGTCGCTGGAGGCGTGGTCGATGTCGAACGCGTTGGAGTCCAGGTCACCGAGGCCGCCGGAGACCTCGTTGTGCTGGAACAGCACGTCCTGGCTGTTGGCCATCCAGATGCCGGCGTTGTAGGACTTGGAGCGACGGTTGAAGCCGTCCAGGCGGGTGTGTTCCACCACGGCGCCGGTGACGCCGGTGATGACGATGCCGTCGCCGCCGATGGACGTGAGCCGGTTGCCTGTGACCAGCACGTTCTCGTCGGCCTTGTAGGCGGCGTTGCACAGGTCGGACCAGCGCTTCAGGTCGGGCCTGCGGCACCAGTTGGACCAGAAGTAGATGCCTTGGCGGTCCACCTCGGTGATGGTGTTGCCGGAGATGGTCAGGTTCGTGAACCACGTGGGCGTGGTGGAGCCGAGGGTCTCGACGATGATGCCGCCGGAGGAGTTGGGCCCCTTGCCGGTGAACGAGGAGGCGCCGCCCCCGGTGGTGGCGGGCATGTAGCCGCGCACGTCGTGGATGTGGAGGTTGCGGGCCGTCACGCCGTCGAGCTGGCCACCGTCGGAGCCCAGGATGGACAGGCCACGGCGGATTGTCTTGTTGTCGCCCGGTGCGGTCAGCTCGAGGTTCTCGACGGTGGTGTGCGCCATGTTGCGGATCTCGACGGCGTTGGGGGCGCCGTTCGCGTCGATGACGGCGCGTGCCGGGCTGCTGCCGTAGTCACTGATGAGGGCGGGGGCCGCGGCCGTACCGGAGCCCTGGGGGGACAGCTGTCCGCGACAGGTCGTGCCGCGCTTGAACAGCAGGCTGTCGCCGGCCGCGAGGGTGAGCGCGTTGGCCGCCGCCACGGAGTTCAGGGGTGCGGCCACCGTGCCGGTGCCGTTGGTGGGGGACGCGCAGTCGACGTGGTGCGTCGTGGCGGCGGCGTTGGCGGTGGGGGCCATGACGGCCAGGGGGATGGTGAGGGTGATGGCGGTGAGTGCTGTTGCCAGCACCATCCGGCGCCTCTGCGGCGACCTGTGGGTCATGGGTGTGCTCCCGTGGCGGTGGGGGATGGGAGGCACACCGTCCTGGGGTGCCTCCACCGCGCTGCCGGCGCGGCTCGTTAGCAGGCTCCCGCCTCGGTGCGGGGCCTGTCAACCCGCACGGCAGAACTGGCGAGAGCGTCTGCGCGGCTCAGCCCTTGACCACCACGTTGTTGATCTGCGACTGGTAGCGGGCCGTGCTGACCTCGGGCAGCTTCGTCAGGTACAGCAGCAGGTAGCGGGTGGTGGTGGGTGTGGTCGGGGTGAGCGTCGCGGTGTCGGGGGCGTCGGCCTGGGTGGCGACAACGGACCACTCGTCCTGCGAGCGCATGGGGGCTTCTTTGACGCTCTGATCGGTGGGGACGCGCAGCTCCACCGTGGTGCCGGGGGCCGAGAACAGCACGTCCACGGAGGCGACGGCGCGGGCCTCGCCGAGGTCGAGGACGATCCCGACGCCGGGCTTCAGGCCGCCCAGGTTCGGGCGATTGTGGTATTCCAGCGTGGGCCAACCGGTCGCGGGGTCCGAGTCGAACGCCAGGGGCACCTTGGGCGTGTTCTCCTCGGCGTTGCCGCCGTCGGCCTCGGGGTCGAAGTCGACGCCAGAGACGATGGCCAGCGTGCCGCCGGGGGTCTGGCTGGCCGGGGAGGACGTCGTGATTTCGGGGCCCGTTTCCGTTTGGCCGGCGCGCTGGGAGGCGACGACGGCTAGCGCCACCACCAGCGTCCCCACCGCGAGCGCAGCGATGATCCAGAGTGCGGGACGTCTGCTGCCCATCAGCCGTCGCTGTTCCTGCAGCGGGTTCTCCTCGAGGGGGTCGGGCTCGGGGAGGAACTCATGCGTGACCGGCTCGGCGACGAAGACGTCGTGCAGGTCCTGGTGACGGAGCGCGGGTGCCGCGACCGGCAGTGCCGACGGCGTGATGGTGCTGACGCCCCCGAAGCGGATCCTGTCCTCCAGGTCGGGCGACGGATCAGCCGTGCCGAGGACCGACGCGAGGGCGGACGCCAGTTGTGCGGCGGTGGTGATGCGGCTCTCCCCCGGGACGTCGGTGTCAGAGAGGATGGCCGTGCAGATCCGGTCCAGGTGGGCGGGGACGTCGGCGCGCAACCTGCGGGGACCCACGAGGGCGCCACCGATCACCGGCGCGGCCGGGAGTCCCCATGCCGCGCGACCCGGCCAGTGGTTTGACAGCAGTGCGTACAGCAGGGCCGCCATGGCGGTGACGTCGGCCGACTCCTTCGCGCTCCAGCTGGACGGTCGCTCGCCGTGGGCCAGGACCGATTCGACACCGAAGCCGACGAGCCGGACGGCGCCGCTGAACGTGATGATCACGTTCTCCGGGGTCACCTGCTCGTGGAAGAGGCCATTGGTGTGCATGGCGGACAGGGCGTCCGCCAGCTCCCGGACGATCCACGCCGCCTCGAGAGTGCTGAGCTGCTCGTTGCCCAGCATCTGCGAGAGGGGTTTGCCGGCCGCGAACTCGCAGACCACGTAGCCGCCGACGGCGCCGCCGTCGTCGACAGCCACCGCGTCGAGGACCCGCAGGAACCTGGAGTCGGTGGCGGAGGCGCCGGTGCGGGCGGCATCCAGCACGTCCGGGATGCGCGGGTCGCCAGCCGGCATCACGTGGGCCAGCACGTCGCGCGAGAGCTGAAGGTCGTGGGCTCGCCAGCTCTCGATGCCGCTGCGGATGGCCAGCGGCTCCTCCAGCCGGTAGCGGGTGCTGAGGAGCTCGCCCGCCGCCCCCAGTGTGGGGGTCTCCGGCTCGCGCTCATCCGCGCCGCCGGCTCCGGCAGGGACGTCGGCGTCCGGGGCGGTGTCGGCGTCCGGAGCCACGTCATTGTCGGGGTCCGTGATGACGATGGCGGGCCGAATGCGGGTCTCCATCATGGATTCCTCGTCGTTGGGAATCACGGGCGCCTCCTGGGGCTCGTCGTCGAGCTGAAGAACGGATTGGGTCTGGGTGGGGAGCAGGTCCTCGGCCAGCCCACCGGAGGAGCCGTCGGTGGAGTCCTCCGACATGCCGCGGCCGTTGCGGCGACCGAGGCGGGTGGTCACCAGGTCTGCGAGGTTGCCCAGTTCGCGCACCTGCAGCAGTTTTCCGACGCCGGCGTAGATGATGCCGAGGATCCCCAGCCCCGCCACGATGGCGAGCAGGAGACCCGGCCTGCTCTCGGAGAGGGCTTCCGCGATTCCGCGTGCGGCGAAGTAGGCGCTCACGCCGCCCAGCCCGGCGCCCAGGGCGAGGCGCACGATGTGGAGGGTGAGTTCGCCGCCGTCCAGGTCAGGCACCCGTCGCTTCAGGAACTGCCAGCTCAGCAGGACGCCGACGATGTAGGCCACTGAGTACGACAGAGCCAGCGCGGCCGCGAAATAGGACGGGTCGCCCACCCACCACACGAACACCCACGCAGCGCCGGCGTTGACGGCGGCGATGACGCACTGCAGCAGGAATGGTGTGCGGGTGTTCTCGATGGCGTAGAAGGTGCGCAGGCACACGAACTGCACGGTGAACGGCACGAGGCCCACAGCGAAGGCGGCCAGCGCCAGCGCCACGAATTGGGAGTCCTTGGCGCCCCGGCCGTTGCCGAACAGCAGGGCGGCGATGGGGGAGGCGAGCGCGATGAACCCGATGGCGGCGGGCACCAGCGCCACCAGCGCCAGCCTCATGGTCTTGGTGGCCTCGGCGGCCACGGCCCTCATGTTCCCCGCTGCAGCGAGACGCGACGCGTTGGGCAGCATGGCGGTGGCCAGGGACACGGTGATGAGGGAGTGGGGCAGGATCCAGACGAGGTGGGCGTTCTGGTACACGAACAGGCCGGCGCCGCCGTCCTCGCCGACGGCCGTGGCCGACGTCGCCAGTCGCTGCACGACCACCAGGGCCAACTGGTTCACCGCCACGAACCCGATGGTCCACTTGGTGAGGGAGAACGTCTTGCCGAGCCCGGTGCCCTTGAGGTCGAAGCGGGGGCGGAAGTGGAAACCCACCTTCCGCAGGTACGGGATCAGGACCAGGGTCTGCGCGACGATGCCCAGGGTGCTTCCGAGTCCGAGCGTCCAGATCTGGGCGCTGGTGAAGGCCCCCGCATGGTCGCCGCCGGTGCCCCACACCGCCAGGTACGTCGACAGCACGGCGATGGCGATGACGTTGTTGGCGATGGGCGCCCACATCATGGGGCCGAACCGGTCGCGGGCGTTGAGGACCTGACCGAGCAGGAAGAAGACGCCGTAGAAGAAGATCTGGGGCAGTGTCAGGTAGGTGAGGGCCACCATGGACGCGTACTGGCTCGCCAGTTCAGGGGCCCGCCACTGCTCGCCCGTGTAGATGGCGGTCACGAGTGGGGCGGCCAGGGTCACCACCACGGCCACGACGCCGACGATCAGCATGAACGCCGTCATGATGCGATTGGTGTAGGCCTCGCCGCCGTCGTCGTCGTGTTTGATGGCGCGCACGATCTGGGGCACGAGCACGGTGTTGAGGGCGCCCCCGGCGAACAGGATGTAGAGCGAGTTCGGCACGGAGGTGGCCAGTCCCAGGATGTCGGCCTGGCGGGTGGTGTTGCCGAGGATGATGGCGATGAGCATGACCCGGGCGAGTCCCAGCACCCGGGAGATGAGTGTCCCCGACGCCATCAGTGCGCTCGCGGACACCAGCTTCTTGGTGGTACTGACCTGACTGCTCACGCGTCCTCCTTGGAACGTTCGGCCTGCACCGCTCTGATCCGCCACACGGTGCCACCCAGCACCACTGCACCGGAAACGATGATGATGATCCAGCCGACTCGCCCGAGTTCGGTGGCGGTGATGTCAATGACGACGGGGGCGCCGAACCTGGCGCCTCCGCGGGTCTCCATGTGGCCGTGCACCGTGACGACGCCATTGCTGGACGCCTGCGGGGTGAGGATGATGGTGAGGTTTTCGCCCGGCTCCAACGTCTTGTAATCCGTGGCGGGAACTGAGATGCGCTGCGGGCTCTCGCTGTCGAACACGAGGCGAAGCGTCACGGGGACGTCGAGGCCGTTGGTGATGCTGACAGGGAAGTCGTTGGTGCGGGAGCCCATGACGAACTGGCTGGCGGCGCTGATGGTGATCTTCGACGGGTCCACGTCTGTGATGGCGCTGGTGGCCAGCCAGTCGAGCGCCGCCACCTCGGTGGTGAAGGAGGACGACAGTGCGGCCACGGCGGTGCGCTCAAGTTGCGGCAGGTCGTCTGTGCCGGTCAGGTCGCGCCGGAAGGAGGCGTCGGCCATGAGACCACCGATCTTCCGGGCCAGACTGTCCCAGCGGGGTCCCTGGACCGGGTCGGTGAAGGAGGCTGCGGTGTCGTCGGTGGGGACGGCGACACCGGTGCGGTGGGCCGGCAGGGCCCGGGCGGCATCCGCCTCGGACACCGTCCGGGCGAGGTAAACGGGTGGCCTGGCCGCCACCACCTCATTGGCCAGCCGGCGTCCCAACTGCTGCGCTGTGGTGTTGCTCCCGCCGGGGCCCATGCCGTGCTGTGACACCTCATCGACCCGCACCACCTGCACCGGGCCGATGCCGCCGCCGGCGGTGTTGCGGGCGAACACGGTGGTGACGCCGAACTCCCCGAGGCGCTTCACGAGGTCGGGAGTGGCGGAGGATTGCAGGTTCACTGCCAGCGCAAGTCGACGCAGGGCGTCGTCGGTGAGGGCGTCATCCGCCCACTGCAGGGCCTCGCCAAGTTGCCCGGAGGCGTCGGCGCGGGGGATGTCGACGTCGGCCCAGGGCAGCCGCAGCACGCGTCCCTCCCCGATGAGCGACTCCATGCGCCCCACCCAGGCGGCAGCAGCCTCGTCGGCGGGGACCTCCTCGCCCGCCACGATGTGTTCCCGGGCCAGGGCCCGGGCGTCCATGAGGAGCATGGGGTCCAGCAGGATGACGGAGTTGCTGCCCTCGGCGGCGGTCAGCAGCTGGGCCAGGCCGGTCGACAGCGCGGTGGCAAGGGCGTCGTCGACGAAGTCGCCCCCCACGCTGCGCTGCGGCCCCGCCGCGAACTGGACAACACGGCTGGACTCCAGGGGTTCCGAGGCGGCGACCACGAGGATGCGCCCACGGCCCACCACCTGCTTGCTGCCCTCCTCCGGAATGCCGCGGACCTGGATGCCGACGAGGTAGGCCGCATCGTTGTTGCTCAGGGTCAGCTCCCCGACGGTGGCGTGCACCCTGAAGGCTGCGCGTTCGCCCGGCTCGAACCAGTCCTCGCGGGAGATGATCTGGGTGTGCCCGGATTCCTCCGAGTAGGGCGGCGGCCGCTCGCCGACGGGGACTGTGGCGGGCGAATCGAGCGTGTCGTCGAGCTCGGACCCGGTGCTGATCGCGGCTGTGGACTCCCAGAACTCGACGGTGGTGAAGCGGATGCGGCTGGCCGAGGTGTTGATGATGGTGCCGCTCAACTCCACGAGTTCGTCGGGGGAGGACAAATCCAGCACGGGGGTGCTGTTGGCGGTGATGGTGACATCCACCAGGTCGGGTCCCTCTGCGTGGGCCGACTGTGTGCTGAGGGCGAGCGCGGGGATGACCAGCGCCAACGCCACGAGGGCACGCAGGGTCCACGGGGCTCTCGACACCGCTCCATCGTAGACGGCCATCATCCGCAGCGGGTCACGCCTCCTGCCGAGCGCCCCACCAGTTCAGCAACAGCGCCTCGGCCTCCGCCCGGCCGCTGGGGCCGTTCTCCATGCGGTGCTCCAGCAGGAAACGGTACGCCGCACCCACGTCGCGACCCGGGGGGATGCCGAGGATGGCCATGATCTCGCTGCCATCCAGGTCCGGGCGCAGCGAGTCGAGCTCCTCGGCCTTGGCCAGCTCGTCGATCCGCCACTCGAGTTCCTCGTAGTTGCGCCGCAGCCGCGTGGCCTTGTCCCTGTTGCGTGTGGTGCAGTCGGACCGGGTGAGGATGTGCAGCCGTTCCAGCTCCTCCCCGGCGTCGCGGACGTAGCGGCGAACGGCGGCGTCGGTCCACGCGCCGTCGCCGTAGCCGTGGAAACGCAGGTGCAGTTCCACTAGCTTCGCCACCGACTTGATGACTGCGTTGGGGTAGTTCAGGGCCCGGAGGCGATGCTTCACCTGCTTGGCGCCGACGATGTCGTGGTGGTGGAACGTGACCTTGGCGCCCTCGAAGCGGCGCGTGTCGGGCTTGCCGATGTCGTGCAGCAGCGCGGCCAGGCGCCCGACGAGGTCGGGGGCGTGGCCGCGGGCCTTCTCCAGGTCGATGGACTGCTCCAGCACCGTCAGGGAGTGCTCATAGACGTCCTTGTGTCGGTGGTGCTCGTCCACTTCGAGCTGCAGCGCCGGGAGCTCCGGCAGGACGAACTCGGCGATGCCGGTGCGCACGAGCAGGTCCAGCCCCTCCCGGGGGGAGTCGGTCAGCAAAAGCCCGGACAGCTCCGACTGGATCCGTTCAGCGGAGACGATGGTGATGCGCTCCGCCATGTCGGTCATGGCGGCCACCACCTCCGGCGCCACCTCGAACCCAAGACGGGACGCGAAGCGGGCGGCGCGCATCATGCGCAGCGGGTCGTCGGAGAAGGAGGACTCCGGTGCGGCGGGCGTGCGCAGGATGCCGTCCGCCAGATCGACGAGCCCGTCGTAGGGGTCCACGAACTGCTTGGTGAGGACGTCGACGGCCATGGCGTTGACGGTGAAGTCGCGGCGGACGAGGTCGCCCTCCAGCGTGTCCCCGAACGCCACCACTGGTTTGCGCGACTCGCTGCGGTAGATGTCGGCGCGGAAGGTGGTGATCTCGATCTGCCACTCGTCGTCACCGTCGCGCTTCAGGGCGCCTATGGTGCCGAAGTCGCGGCCGATGTCCCAGGTGGACGGGGTGAACTGCTTGAGGAGCCCGTGCGTCACGTCGGGGTGGGCGGAGGTGGTGAAGTCCAGGTCGTGCCCGAGCCCGCCCAGGAGCGCATCACGCACCGAGCCGCCCACCAGATAGAGGCGGTGCCCCGCGTCCTCGAACAGGTGTCCCAGCTGGTCGATGACGACCGAGATGCGGAGCAACTGCTCCACGGCGTTGCTCTGGGCTTGGGTGAGGCTGGGCATGGGCGCACATCCTACGCCCACGCGTCCGCGCGCACTGTTCGTCGGTTCTGGCCCGACACGCCGTCCGGGGTGAGCAATGTGGCTTGATCTCTGGCGGACTACGGACGATGTGTGCTTCCATGGTGACCAGAATCGGGAACGGTCAGCCGGGGTCACGGCTCGGGGGAGTCTCATGCGAGTGCAGGGCATCAAGTCGCTGGTGGCGGCCGTGTCTTCTGTGCTCGTCGTCGGCATGACCCTGTCGGTCGGTAGCCAGTCCGGCAACATGGTGGCCGTGCCGATGGCACCGGCCGCGCAGCCTGCCGCCGCCCGCGTGATCAGTACGCAGATGCCGGAACTCCCCAGCCTTTCGGTGGATTCCCGCGCCGCCACCAGTGACGACCTGCCTGGCATCCTGTTCTCCACGGCGGCCGCCTCGCTGGCCACCAGCGAGCCGCCGGAAGAGGCGCCGGGCGAGGACACCACCGTGCTGACCAAGCCGTCGAGCGTGCCCACGGTCACCATCCCCGCCGTCAAGAAACAGGCTTCCGGGGCTCTCCTGTCGATGCCCATCCAGGGGCGCAAGACATCGCGGTTCGGCATGCGGTTCCACCCCGTCCGTCACATCTGGAAGCTGCATTCCGGCCTGGACCTGGCCGCCCCGTGCGGCACGCCCGTGGGTGCTGCCGCCCCTGGAACTGTTGTGCGCACCGGGTGGGCGGGCGGCAACGGCATCCAAGTCAAGATCGACCACGGCACCATGGGCGGTCACCGGGTGGTGACCACCTACAACCACCTCTCGGCCATCGGCGTCGTCGTGGGCCAGAAGGTGGAGACGCACCAGGGTGTGGGTCGGGTGGGCACCACCGGGTTCTCCACCGGATGCCACCTCCACTTCGAGGTCATCGCCGACGGCCAGTTCACCAACCCGGAGCCGTGGCTGAACGGCAGTGCAGTGGTGGTCGACACCGTGGGCATGGGCACCGGCCGACCCGTCGTCCCTTCCACGACTCCGACATCGACCAAGCCACCCGCACCCACCCAGCCATCTTTCACGGCGACGCCGACGCCGACGCCGACGGTCACG
>JBDSRF010000229.1:0-8498 GCA_039929445.1 Arachnia sp.
CATCCCACTCATCGACGTCGTACCGGTAATGGTTGCCGGGATGGGCAAGGTACTCGGCTCCGTCGCCATCGTCGTCGGGCTGGGATCCATGCTCGGGCGGCTCATCGAGGTCTCCGGTGCAGCCGACAACCTGGCCCACCGCTTCACGGCCATCCTCGGGCCCAAGCGTGTGATCGTGGCCCTGACCGCGGCCGCATTCATCCTCGGCATCCCGGTGTTCTTCGACGTGGCGTTCATCATCCTGGCGCCCATCGTCTTCGCCTTCGCCAAGATCGCGAAAATCCACCCCATGAAGCTCGGCCTGCCCGTGGCGGCCGTCCTCCTGACCGTCCACGTCGCAGTGCCGCCCCACCCCGGACCCGTCGCTGCGGCAGGGATCACGGGGGCAGACATCGGGTTGGTGACAATCTTCGGGCTGCTCATCTCGGCCGTCGTCGGGGTCGTCGGCTACTACGCGGCCAAGCTGTTCAAGGTCGACAAGATCACGCTCGGCCCGTCGCCGGCCTCCGAGGCTCTGGAGTTCGACACCCCAGTCGACGATGACGTGCCTCCTGTCGGTGGTACCGGTGCCGCAGTGGGCACCGCCGCGCCCGCCAGGCTCCGCGCCCGAGCAGGTGTACCCAGCGCGCTCACCGTGGTGCTGCTGATCCTGCTGCCCATCGTCATGATCATGGTGGGCTCCACCATGACGACCATCCTGGCTGCTGAGAGTGCCGCGAGGCCGTTCTTCGCGTTCCTCGGCGCACCCACCACGTCGCTGCTGGTGGGTGTGCTGGTGGCCTACATGGTGATCGGCCGCAAGGCCGGGTGGGACAAGAAACGTCGCAGTTCGGTCGCCGATTCGGCCCTCCCGATCGTGGCCATCATCATCTTCGTCACCGGCGCCGGCGGCGTCTTCGGCAACGTGCTCGTGGAATCCGGGATCGGGACGGCCCTGTCCGAAAGCCTCACGGCGCTCGGCCTGCCCGTCATCGTCGCCGGATTCGTCATCACGCTGGCGCTGCGCGCGGCGCAGGGGTCGGCCACCGTGGCCATCCTGACCACGGCCGGCCTGCTGTCGGAGGCCATCTCCACCGGCGGTTACAGCCCCGTTCAGGTGGCCCTCATCACCCTCGCCATCGGATTCGGCGGTCTGGGCCTGTCCCACATCAACGACTCCGGGTTCTGGATCGTCACGAAGTACCTGGGCCTGTCCATCGCGGACGGCCTGAAGACGTGGACGGTGCTGACCACCATCTGCGGCCTCGCCGGGTTCCTGCTCACGTGGCTCGTGTTCCTCGTCGTCTGACCTGTACTGCACGGCGACTGCCGGGCCGGCCACCGTGGCCGACCCGGCAGTCTTGCGTTCGTGGGTCAGCCGCCAGCGAACGGCGGCAGGATGTCGACGACGCGGGCGTCGCCGAAGGACTCCGCAGGGTCGGTGACGGCGCGGCCGTCCACCAGCACGGAGCAACGGTCCAGCACGGCGGCGAACTGCTCGCCGTGGCGTTCCTGCAGCTCCGCCACCAGTTCCCCCAGGTTCGCGGAGGTGACGTCCTCGGCGGACGTGCCGGCCGCGTCGGCGGCTGCGGCAAAGAGTCGGACCTGGATCATGAGGGCTCCTTCGTCGGCACGGGCGCCGCGGTCGCGACGTCCTCGATGACCCGGCGCAGGCGCTCCGGGTCGGCATCGGCGTCCAGCCCCATGGCCAGGCCAAGCAGGTAGGCGCTGACGGGCGCCATGGGCCGGGCGCCCGCATGCGCCACCTCACGGGTCATGTCCAGCACGGCATTGACATCCACCAGCGCCGGATCAACGCCGACGGCCTCGCACGCCCGGCGCACGAAGACACCCCAGCCCTCGTGTTCGGTCTCCATGCTCTTCCTCCAGCGCCTGTCCCAGGCCTCGTAGTCGCCCCACGTGTCGACGTCCTTGCCGACGCCCTCCGGGTCGGCGATCACATCCAGACGCAGCGGCGCCAGGAGGCCGCGCACGGAGCGCTGCCGCGGGTCACCGTAGTCGGAGGCAGCCCGCCGCAGGGCGTCGCTGCGATGGATGCCCAGCAACCACTGGGGGGTCCCGTCACCGGAGCCCAGGCAGTGGCCATCGGCGTCCCCGCCGTCCATGGCGGCCGCCAGCAGCTGCGGCACCGCCTGCTCCGCCCCGGGCAGGTCACACGCCAGGATCAGCGTCCACTCGGCGGGCGCGGCGATGGCGTCGAGGCCGGCGACGAGGCCGGCAGCGGGGCCGGACCCGGGCGGGTCCTCCACCACCTGCATCACCCCGGCAGGCACGTCGACCTGACCCACCACGACGCGTTGCTGCGCGTGGCGGGCCGCCGCAAGAACACGGTCGAGGAGCCGCTGGCCGCCCACCTGCAGGTCGGCCTTCACCACCCCGCCGAGCCGTGAACCGCGCCCGCCGGCGACGATGATGGCGTCGAAGTCCAGCGGCATCTCAGGCATCCCGCCGCCAGGAACCGGACCGGCCGCCGTCCTTGGCGAGGATGCGGACGTCACCGAACCAGGCGGCGCGGTCGGTGCCCTTCACCATGTCCACGACGGCGAGCGCCGCGACAGCGACGCAGGTGAGGGCCTCCATCTCCACGCCGGTGCGGTCGGCCGTCCGAACGGTGGCGGTGATGTCGATGCCGCCGTCCACCAGCTCCAGGTCGCAGACCACGCCGTGGACGCCGATGACGTGGGCCAGCGGCAGCAACTCGGGGGTGCGCTTGGCGGCCTGGATGCCTGCGATGCGAGCCACGGCCAGCACGTCGCCCTTCGGCACGGTGCCGGAGCGGAGCATGTCCATGACCGTCGCGGAGCAGTGGACCGAGGCGGCCGCCGTGGCGCTGCGCACCGTCGGCTGTTTGGCGGTGACATCGACCATGCGGGCGTGCCCGGCGTCGTCGAGGTGTGTGAAGCTGCTCATCGGTACCTCCTGAAGGAAACGGTGTCGCCTGCGTTGACGCGTTCGACGCCGGCCTCCACCATGGCCAGGCCGTCGGCCAGCGCGGCCGCCGAGACCATGTGGGAGGCGGACCCGCGACGGTGCACGGGCGTCACCCGCTGTCGGCCCGCGGCGTCGACTTCGACCACCACGGGCACGAACTGGCGTCGCCCCACGGGCGGCACCCAGTCGCAGCCGGCCACGGCCATCTGCCAGCCGGGGGTGGCGCGACCGCACATCCGGTCCAGCAGGGCCATCACGAACATTTCAAAGCTCACCATGGTCGACAGCGGGTTGCCGGGCAGCGCCACGAGCGGCACGGTGCGGCCGTCAGCGGCCTGCCACAGGGCCCAGCCCTGAGGCTTGCCGGGCTGCATGAGCACGTGCCGGAACGCCGAGGTGGCGCGGGCCTGCAGGACGATGCGCACCACGTCGAAGTCCCCGACGCTGACACCGCCGCTCAGGACCACCAGGTCGGCCTCCGATGCCGCCGACTCCAGCCCGGCAGCGAACTCGTCGTTGTCGTCGGGCAGGGTGAGCCGCGCGACGACCTCCGCACCCGCCGCGGCCAGGGCAGTGGCCAGGAACAGCCCGTTGGACTCGAAGATCTGGCCCCGCTCCAGCACGGCGCCGGGCGGGCGGAGCTCGTCGCCGGTGGCAACGACGGCGACGCGCGGGCGGCGCACCACGCTCACCTCGGCCACGCCTGCGCCGGAGACCAGCCCCAACTCGCGGGCACCCAGCACGCTGCCGGGAGGCAGCACCTCCACGCCGGCGGTGAAGTCCTCACCGGCGCCGCGGATGTGGGCTCCGGTGCCAGGAACTGCCCGCAGCGTGATGCGGCTCCGGTCCGCGGACTGATCCACCAGTTCGACGGGCACGATGGTGTCGGCGTCCGAGGGCACGGGCGCGCCCGTCATGATCCGGCAGCACTGTCCCTCCACCATGGGGGGGTCCAGGGGGCTGCCGGCGGGTATGTCGGCCACCACCTGCAGCGTCGTGCCCAACTCGAGGTCGACGGCCCGGACCGCGAACCCGTCCATGGCGGAGTTGGCCATGACGGGCACGTCCGCGCCAGCGATGACGGGCAGCGCCAGCGTGCGCCCCACCGCCAGGGCGACGGGCACGACATCCACCTCGGCCATCGGCGTCACCAGAGCCAGGAGCTCCGCCAGGTACTCTTCGACGCTCAGCCTCACGCGCTGGGTCACTGTGGTCCACGCCCTTTCAGCGGCAACTCCGACACCCTCGCGCCGAGCGTGTCGATGTACATCACACGCCCCACCAGGGGCTCACCGATCCCCATGATCACCTTCAGGCACTCGGTGGCCATCACGGCGCCCACCCATCCCGTCATGGGGCCGAGTACCCCCACGTCGTCCAGCTTCGGCATCTCGGCCGGGGGCCGGGGGAACAGGTCCCGCAGCCCCAGCCCGAGCCTTTCCCAGAAGACGGACACCTGCCCGTTGACGGACTGCACGGCCCCCCACACGAACGGCAGGTCGAGCGCCTGGCACGCGTCGGCGGTGACGAGGCGGGTGGGCAGGTTGTCGACGGCGTCCACCACCAGGTCGTGGCCCGCGAAGATGTCGGCGGCCGTCTCGGCTGTCACACGCCGACTGACGGCGGAGATGCTGATGAGGTCGTTGAGGTCCCGCAACCGGGTCACGGCGGCGTCAGCCTTCCCGTGCCCGACGCTCCCGTGCCCGTAGAGGGTCTGGCGCTGCAGGTTGCGCACCTCCACGACGTCGTCGTCCACCACAGTGACGTGGCCCACGCCGGCACCCACGAGGTACTGCAGGACGGGCCCGCCCAGGCCACCGGCGCCGACCACGCACACCCTGGCTGATTTCAGCCGCCTCTGCCCCTCCGTACCAACGCCCGCCAGCGAAATGGTACGGGCGTAGCGCTGGACCTCGTGGGGGGCGAGCGTGGCGACGGGCTCCACCAGCGGCCCCGGCCAGATGGTCACTGCTCCCCGGCAGCGTCGATGATGGCCCGGCGCAGCACGACCGGGTCGGCGTCGGGGTGGAGACCCCGCGCCAGGCCCCAGATGTGGGCCGCCACAGGGCCCATGGGGCGCGTTCTGGCCTTGGACACCGCGCTGGTCACGTCATGGATGGCGGCGATGGACACCGACGCCGGATCCAGGCCCACGCTGGCCGCCACCGCACCCACCCACGGCTGCCATGCCTGCTCGTCCACTGGTTTCCTTTGCACGTTCTTCATCATGCCAGTCAACGGCGCCCCGTGGCCGGGCCGGTCAGCGACACCACCGCCTCCATCGACCAAAGCGACCCCACATCAGTTGTGTAGATACGCCCGTCCTACCATCGGGCAACAAGACCCGACCAGCCCGGCAGAGGACAGATGAGCACCACCGAGACGACGCGCAACCCGAGCGCCACCAGCACGGGGGCCAACCGCGTCCTGACGCTGTCCACCACCGCCTTCACGCTCATGTTCGCCGTCTGGCTCATGTTTGGCATCCTGGGCAAGCCCATCCAGGCCGAGTTCGGCCTCGACAACGTTCAACTGTCGTGGATCAGTGCAGTGGCGGTCCTGAACGGCTCACTGTGGCGGCTCCCTGCGGGAATTCTGGCCGACCGCTTCGGCGGCAAGAAGGTCATGGTGACCCTGCTGCTGGCGGGCGCCGTGTTCTCCTACCTCGTCTCGCTGGCCGCCAGCTACGAGATGTTGCTGGTGCTGGCCTTCCTCGTCGGCTTCGTCGGGAACAGCTTCTCCAGCGGCATCGCCTGGAACTCCGCCTGGTTCCCCGCGCAGCGCAAGGGCTTCGCGCTCGGCGTCTTCGGTGCCGGCAACGTGGGTGCATCCGTCACGAAATTCATCGGTCCCCCCGTCATCGCCGCGACCGCCGGAACCACGGTGATCTTCGGCCTGCAGGGCGGGTGGCGCCTGATTCCGGCGTTCTACGCCGTCCTCCTCCTGATCTGCGCCATCCTCATGTGGTGGCTGGCCCCCAAACAGGACCGGATGCCGGGCAAGTCCCAGCCCCTGGGCGCGATGCTGCGCCCCCTGAAGGACATCCGTGTGTGGCGCTTCAGCATGTACTACGTGATCGCCTTCGGCGCCTACGTGGCGTACGCCGCCATCCTGCCGGGGCACTACATCGACACGTTCGGGCTGGACCTGACCACCGCCGGCCTGCTGACCGCCACCTTCATATTCCCGGCGTCGCTGCTGCGCCCCGTCGGCGGCTGGCTGTCCGATGTGTGGGGTGCGCGGGTGGCCATGTACGCCACCTTCTTCACGATGATCGTGGCGCTGGCTGTACTGTCGACCCCCAGCGGTCGGGGCGAGTCGGGCCCCTACGGTCTGCCGCTGTGGCTGGTGGTGGCACTCATCTTCGTCGTGGGCTGCGCCATGGGCGTCGCCAAGGCCGCCGTCTACAAGCACATCCCCACCTACTTCCCCGACAACGTCGGATCGGTGGGTGGCCTCGTCGGCATGCTGGGCGGCCTCGGTGGCTTCGTCCTGCCGCCCCTGTTCGCGTACCTCACGGTGGCCACCGGCGTCTCGTCGACACCCTTCCTCGTGCTGCTGGTGCTGACGATCATGGCGCTGCTGTGGATGCACATGGTCATCACACACATGGACGAGAAGCTGCCGGGGCGCCCCGACCTGGTGGAACTGCCACCCGCGACCCACGCCACCAACACCGGGTCCTAAGGTTGTGCCCATGGCTGAGACACGCAACGAGACCGACAGCATGGGTGCCCTTGAGGTGGCCTCCGACCGCTACTGGGGCGCACAGACCCAGCGGAGCATCGGCAACTTCCCCATCGGCCGCGACACCTTCGTCTGGGGTCGCTCCATGATCCGGGCCCTGGGCATCCTGAAGAAGGCGGCAGCCCAGGCCAACGCCGAGCTCGGTGAGCTCCCGCTGGACGCGGAGCAGGCTGCGGCCCTCGTCGCCGCCGCCGACGAGGTCATCCGGGGTGACCTCGATGACCACTTCCCGCTGGTGGTGTTCCAGACCGGCAGCGGCACGCAGTCGAACATGAACTCCAACGAGGTCATCTCCAACCGCGCCATCGAGATCCTCGGCGGCGAGATGGGCAGCAAGTCCCCCGTCCACCCCAACGACCACGTCAACAGGGGCCAGTCCAGCAACGACACGTTCCCCACAGCCATGCACATCGCCATCGTGTGGGACCTCCACTCGCTGCTTTACGACCGCGTCAGCCGCCTGCGGGACGTCCTCGCGGGCAAGGCCGACACGTTCGCCGACATCGTCAAGGTGGGACGCACCCACCTGCAGGACGCCACGCCCATCACGCTCGGCCAGGAGATCTCCGGCTGGGTGGCACAGCTCGACTTCGCCGTCGAGCAGGTGCGCCACAGCGAACTGGGCCTGCAGGACCTTGCCATCGGCGGGACCGCCGTCGGCACCGGCCTGAACGCGCATCCCCGGTTCGGGGCGCTGTGCGCGGAGAAGATCTCGGAGGAGACCGGCTTCACGTTCCGCCAGGCCGGCAACCTGTTCGCTGCGCTGTCCGCCCACGACGCCCTCGTGGCCGTCTCCGGCTCCCTGCGGGTGCTGGCCATGGCCCTCATGAAGATCGCCAACGATGTCCGCTGGCTCGCTTCGGGCCCGCGCAACGGCATCGGCGAGATCACGATCCCCGAGAACGAGCCCGGCAGCTCGATCATGCCCGGCAAGGTGAACCCCACCCAGTCCGAGGCGATGACCATGGTGGCCACCCGGGTGTTCGGCAACGACGCCACCGTCGGCCTCGCCGGCAGCCAGGGCAACTTCCAGCTCAACGTGTTCAAACCCGTCATGGCGCACGCCGTGCTGGAGAGCATCCGCCTCATCGGCGACACCTGCGAGGCGTTCACCGACCAGTGCGCCGTCGGCATCGAGCCCAACCTGGAGCGCATCGAGGACAACCTGTCCCGCAACCTCATGCAGGTCACCGCCCTGAACCCGCACATCGGTTACGACAAGGCAGCCAAGATCGCAAAGAAGGCCCATGCCGATGGCAGCTCGCTGCGGGAGGCGGCCCTGGGCCTCGGCTACCTCACCGACGAGCAGTTCACCCAATGGGTGGTGCCCATCGACATGACGCACCCCAAGAACGTCTGACCGGGAACCCATCCGGCCGCACGACAGCCCCGGCATCGCATCGGCGATGCCGGGGCTGCGTCGTCTCCGCCCCCGTTGCGCTGACCCGTGCATGGTGTGGACGTGACGGTTTGGTCGGGGCGTGGATTGCCTGCTAGCTTCGGAGGCGTGTTCACCTGCACCCTTCGTCCTGCCCGCCTGCTGCCTGCAGTCCCGGCCATGATGATGCGCGTGCGAATGTGCTGCCGCTGACAAGCGGACAATCCCGCAGCGCGAGGGACCACCACTCCTTGAGACCATCGAGTCGACGTGGGGTCCACCACAGCTGCACCCCCCCTGGCGTTCACCACAGGACACACTCCTGCTGGTGCGACACCACCGGCGGCCTGAGCCCCCGGCACATCCCCGAAAGGGACACCAGTGATTGCAGTCAAGGACCTGAAGAAGGTCTACCACCAGGCGAACCGTGAGATCCGCGCCC
>JBDSRF010000230.1:0-9106 GCA_039929445.1 Arachnia sp.
AGCGAGCTCCACCCGGAACGAGCGAAGCGAGCTCCACCCGGGACGAGCAAAGCAAGCCCCGGACGGGGGTATCCGGGGGCGGAGCCCCCGGACGGGGGTTTCCGGGGGCGGAGCCCCCGGACGTTACTTGGAGTAGAGCTCGACGATCATCTGTTCCTGCACGTCGATCACGATCTGCTCGCGGAGCGGCAGCTGGTGAACGAGGATGCGCATCCGGTTGGGGCGCGCCTCCAGCCATGCGGGAACGTGACGCTCGCCGTGCGTCTCACGAGCAACCACGAGGGGGTGCAGGTTCATCGACTTCTCGGCGACGTCCACAATGTCGTGGGCCTTCACGCGGTAGGAGGGGATGTCCACGCGCTTCCCGTTGACCAGGAAGTGGCCGTGGACCACGAGCTGGCGGGCCTGACGACGGGTGCCCGCGAAACCAGCGCGGTACACGACGTTGTCGAGACGGGATTCCAGGATCTGCAGCAGGTGGTCGCCGGTCTTGCCGGGGTGACGGTCTGCTTCCTGGTAGTAGCGGCGGAACTGCTTCTCGAGCACGCCGTAGGAGAAGCGCGCCTTCTGCTTCTCGCGCATCTGCAGGGAGTACTCGGAGTCCTTGATACGGCCGCGGCCGTGGACGCCGGGCGGGTATGGGCGACGCTCGAAAGCCTTGTCGTTGCCGACGAGGTCTGTCCCGAGACGACGGGACTTCTTGGTCATGGGGCCGGTGTAACGAGCCATTTCTTCTCTTCAGTCCTTACTTGGTCTCGGGGATCAGACGCGACGGCGCTTGGGCGGGCGGCAGCCGTTGTGCGGCACGGGCGTGACGTCGGAGATGGCTCCAACCTCGAGGCCCACTGCACCCAGCGAACGGATCGCGGTCTCACGCCCCGAACCGGGGCCCTTGACGAACACGTCGACGCGCTTCATGCCGTGCTCCATGGCGCGGCGGCCAGCGGCCTCCGCAGCCATCTGCGCGGCGAACGGGGTCGACTTGCGGGAGCCCTTGAAACCGACGGTGCCGGCGGAGGCCCAGGCGATGACCGCACCTGCGGGGTCGGTGATCGCGATGATCGTGTTGTTGAACGTGCTCTTGATGTGCGCCTGCCCGGCGAGTACGTTCTTCTTTTCCTTGCGACGCACCTTGCTCTTGGCGCCGGCGCTCTTGCGGCTTGCTGTAGCCATAAGTTCTATTCTCTCCAGTCCTGTTTCAGCTCACCGCGCGGGTCAGCGTACCTTTTTCTTGCCAGCGACTGCCTTCTTGCGACCCTTGCGGGTGCGGGCATTGGTACGCGTGCGCTGGCCACGGACGGGCAGTCCGCTGCGGTGGCGACGGCCCTGGTAGTTGCCGATTTCGATCTTGCGACGAATGTCGGCGGCGACGCTACGACGAAGGTCACCTTCGATTTCGTAAGCGCCCTCGATGTGGTCACGCAGAGCGACGAGCTGGTCGTCGTTGAGCTCGTGGACACGGAGATCGCCACTGACTCCAGTGGCGGCGAGGGTTTCAGCGGCGCGGGTTTTCCCGACGCCGAAGATGTAGGTGAGTGCGATCTCGAGGCGCTTTTCGCGCGGCAGGTCGACACCGAGTAGGCGTGCCATCAGGCGGTTACCTTTCAAAGTGTTTCCGGTCCGTGACCCCGAGGGGTCCGGTCGTGGACCGAGAAGGTGTGCGGCGTGACGCGTCCCCGTGCCTTTCGGCTGCGTCTGGCAACCGGCGGGGCCTTGGCCTTCGTCCAAGGGTGGAGGTCCCCTGAGGAGGGACCCTTGCGTTCACGTTGTTGAATTGTCAGGCGGGGTGGGCGATCGACCCGTTCCGCGATGCTCTGTCCGACCCTTTGTCGGCGAACGCCTGGGCTCAGCCCTGGCGCTGCTTGTGACGCGGGTTCTCGCAGATCACCATCACACGACCGTGCCGGCGGATGACCTTGCACTTGTCGCAGATCTTCTTGACGCTCGGCTGAACCTTCATTCGAGCAACCTTTTCGATCAGCGATGGGGCCTGTTGCAGCCCCCATCAGTGGTGGATGAACTCGGTTACGTCCCGCCCGGAGAGGGACCCTGCGTGCGCGAGCACACAACGACCAGCCGGGCATGGACGACCGACGCCCAAGGTTACGCCAGCGCCGGGCAAATGCCCAAATCGACCGTGCGGCCCTGCTCCACCTGCCCGGACATGACAAAACGCCCGGCAATACCGGGCGTCTTCGTCGTTGCTGGGGTCACTTGTGGCGGTAGACGATGCGTCCGCGGGTCAGGTCGTACGGAGACAGCTCCACCACGACGCGGTCAGCGGGGAGGATGCGGATGTAGTGCTGGCGCATCTTGCCGCTGATCGTGGTCAGCACTTTGTGCCCGTTCGCAAGTTCCACCCGGAACATCGCATTCGGAAGTGACTCCACGACGGTGCCCTCCATCTCGAGGGCTCCCTCTTTCTTCGCCATGTGCTCTCAATCAGTTGTCAGATCAGTATGGTCTGGGAAGATTCTATGCCGCGGCCGTCGCTGAGCCCAAATCCCTTCCCCGCGGAACGGTGCGCGGGGAAGGGTGCCGCTGCCGGTAGCGTGGCCGGCATGAGCCACTTCGCCGTGCACTATTCCTACGTTCCCGACGCCGCCCTGCTGGATCAGCACCGGCCCGCCCACCGAGAGTTCCTGAGGGCTCTGGTGGGCTCCGGCGTGGTCGCGGCCGGCGCCTACCCCGGCGCGGAAGAGCCGTCAGCGCTGCTGATCGTCGAGGCGGACACGGCCGACGACGTGGCCGCGATGCTCGACGATGACCCCTTCCTGCTGCACGGGGCCATCGCCGGGCGTCGCATCCAGTTGTGGAACCCGCCCATCGGCATCTTTGCCTGAGCGAGCCTCAGCGGACCATTTCTGAACCGACGAGCCAGGTGGCGCACTCCCCCGCCAGGTCGGCGTGGAAGCCACGCATCCCCCAGTAGGCAAGGGAGTCCTTGCTGCCGTGCGTGCCATCGTCGAGGTAGGAGCGCAGATGCGGTTCGAGGGTGTCGTAGAACGGCCGATCCAGTGTGATGGCGTCGTCGTGATGGAGCATGCCCATGGACAAGCAGGTTGCCTGGATCTCGCTGCGCCGAATTGTCTCGTTGCCCTCCGGGAGTGAGTACATGGCGTCGAAGAAGCCGCTCACATCCTGGATGTGGTGACCGTACTCGTGCCCGATCACGTCCTTGGCCCAAATCGGGTCCCAGGCCGTGTCCAGCAGCAGGTCGTCCCCGAAGTGGATGGTGCCTCCGTCGGCAGAACAGTAGTACGCCGGCGCCGCCACCGTCCCGCAGGGGGACGTCGCTTCTGAACCTGAGTAGAAGAAGTGTGGAATCTCGTGGCTGGGAATACCCACGCTTTCCAGGACGGGGCGCCAGGCATTCTGGATGCACGCCAGCTGCGCGGCTGCGTACGGCTTCAATTCCGCCATGGTCTCCACCGTTGAGGGCCCGGGACAGCCAGTCATGTCCGGGAACCCCGCCTTGTAGATGGCCGCCTGCTGCACGGTGACCCACGCCGGGTCGTCCGAATTCGGCGGCGGGAGCGGCGGATAGGTCGTCTCCGGAATGGGTTCGGGCTTGGGCGGCTCGGGCGTCGGGGTCGGCGGCTCGGGGGTGGGGGTGGCCGGCTGCGTGCTGGGCCGGGGGGTTGGTGTGGGTGGCTCGTAGGGGTCGACCGACGACACCGCCAGCGCACCCGCCACAGCGACCAGTGCGGGCACCAGTATGACGAGTGCCACGACCGTCACGAGGCACCCCACCAACAGGCCCGAGGACGTGCGCGGTTGGGGAGAGCCCCAGCCCGGTCCCCCGCCCGAGGGGCCCCAGTTGGCCGGGGGTCCGTACAGACCCCTCGCGGGGCCGGGTTGCGGCCCGCCGCGAAATGCGGGTGGCGCCCACGGGTTGGCCGGGGGCGGGGGTCCCCACTGCGCGCCGCGGGGCGGTGGACCGACCGGCCCGCCACTGCCCGGAGGCCTGTGGAACTGCCCCTGGGCTCCGCCGAACGGCCGCGGGGGTTGGTTGAACGGGCCGGGAGGTGGCGCTGACATCAGCTCACCCCTTCTCCGTCGACCGCCCAGGTGTTGCAGTCACCGAGGGTCTGGGCGTAGAGCCCGCGCGTTCCCCAGTAAAGGATCGACTCCCGGCTGCCGTGGATGCCGTCGATGGTCATGGTCTCCAGTCGTTGTTGCCAGCTGTCCCAGTCATCCGGGCCAAACTCCACGGTCTCACTGCCGCGGGTCATGCTCGCCGACCAGCACGTCGCCTGCAGCTCGGCGCGTCGCTCGATCTCGTCCGTCTGGTCCATGGCCAGCTTGGCCGCAGTGATCCCCGCGAGGCTCTGGACGTGGTGTGCGTACTCGTGGTTGACCATCTCGTTGATGGACAGGTCCCAGTCCATGGCCATCTCCATGTGGCCCACCCCGAAGTGGACGCTGCCCGCCCCTGCCGAGCAGTAGAACGCGGGCGCCTCCAGGTATCCGCACTCGCTCGAGTCCCCCGTTCCCGGGTAGAACGCGACGGAGGGCTCCACGACGGAGAATCCCCGTGACTCGAAGATCGGCAGCCAGGCCAGGTGGACGCAGTGCCACTGCTGACGGACGAGACCCTGGTACTGCGCCTCGGTGCTGACGGTCTGGACGGCGGGGCAGGCCGACAGGATGGGGGGTGGCTCAGTCACCAGCCCGGCGGCCTGCAGCACCGTCCAGAGCTCGTCCTGTGGCGCCGCGGTGGGGAGTGCCTCCCAGTCGCGCTCCGGCAGTTGCCACGCCTGCGGAGGCGGCGACGGTGCAGGGACCGGCGGGACCGGTGGCGGCACCTCGGGGGACGGTGATGGCGTGGCCTGCGAGGGTGTCGTGGACGACACCACCCGGGTGGTGGCAGGTGACGGCGTGGGCGCACTGCGAGCGGGCTCCGGAGCACCCCTCACCACCTGCCCAGCGACGCCGAGCAGCATCGCGAGGACG
Source organism: Arachnia sp. (assembly GCA_039929445.1). Lineage (GTDB taxonomy): Bacteria > Actinomycetota > Actinomycetes > Propionibacteriales > Propionibacteriaceae > Arachnia. The sequence continues at coordinate 4,957 of JBDSRF010000230.1, forward strand.
GCGAGGGCGGACACGACGGCAAGGACAGCGCCCCGGCTCGACCTGCGCGGGCGCCTGGGTGGTGGCGGTGCGGGTGGGGACGGGGGCCCCCATCCGCCTCCGGGTGGCGGACCCCACTGGGAAGGTGCAGCGCGGACCCAGTCCGTGGGCCGCTGCTGGGGCGCTGCGGCGGGCGGGTAGGGCGGATGGAGATGCATGGCGCCACCCGTGATGTCGTCGACGGACCCGGACATCAGTCGACCCGGTCAGGTTCCACGGACCAGGTGTTGCAGTCCCCCAGCTTCGCCGCGTACAGCCCCCTGGTCCCCCAGTACAGCAGCGACTCCCTGCTGCCGTGGTCGTCGTCGAGCACACTCTCGTTCAGGCTGTACTGCCAGTCGTCCCAGCGCTCCTGGTCGAAGTCCACAGCGTCGTTGCGGAAGGTCATGCTCGCCGAGAGGCACGTCGCCTGGAGTTCCAGCCGGCGATCAAGGTCATCGGTGGGGCTCACCTCCTCGACGGCGTCCATCATGCCGGCCAGGTTCTGCACATGGTGTGCGTATTCGTGGTGGACGCTCTCGTTGATCGTCAGGTCCCAGTACATGGCCAGGTCACGATCGTCCCCGCCGAAGAACGCCACGCCACCGCCCGAAGGGCAGTAGAACGCGGGAGCGGTGGCGAACCCGCAGGCGCTCGTGGTGCCCGCGCCGGTGAAGAACTTCACGGTGGGCTCCACCGTCGACCACCCGTGGGTCTGGAAGATGGGTGTCCACGCCTCGTGGACGCACCGCCACTGCCGCTTCACAGCGTCCTGGTAGGTGGCGTCGTCCTTCACGATGTGGGGTGCCTCGCACCCGGTGATGGAGGGGGGCGTGACGGCGGCGAGGGACTCGGCCTGCAGCGTCTGCCACGCCTCCTCCTGGTCGGGTACCAGCGTCGGCAGAACGTCCCAGGTCCACTCCGGCAACAACCATCGCCCCGTGGCGGGGTCGGTGCTGCCGACGGCGGAGCCGGGAGGGGGTTCGGGCTCACCGGCCGTGCTGGCTGGCAGGGGTGACACGGTGGGTGTGGCGACGGCCGCCGGCGTCGGCTTCCTGTCCCCGAAGGCGTCATCCCGGCTCCGCGTGGAGACCACGCCCGCCGCGGCCATCACGGCCACAAGAAGGACCACGACAAGACCCGCGAGGGGACCCTTGCGAGGGCTGCCGGAGGCGGCCGTGGCGACAGCGGTCGGATAGTGGGGCCGCCAGTGGTCGGGGGACGGCACCGCCCACGCCGCGGGCGGCCCGGTGGGCGGCCCTGTGGGGATGACCGCCGGCCCCGGTGTGCTGGGTGGCAGCCAGCCATCGGGTGGCCCTGCCGGCACGGCAGGGGTCATGCGATGCCGGCGAAGAGCACCACCAGCACCGCGAGGGTGACAAGGAGGGCGAGGACGACACCGGTGACGAGCAGCGCGGGGAGGAGGACATTGCGGGAGGTGCTGACCTGCCCTGCCGGAACACCGGAGGACTGCACGATCCCCGGGACCTCGACGGCGGCGGCGGGAAGCCGCTCGATGACGGGGACGAGCTCCCCCAGGTGCTGGGCGCCGTAGACCACGTCGAGCGCCGCCATGTAGTCGTCCTGCTCCAGCCGGCCGTCGGCGAACGCGTCCGAGAGCCGCTTGGTCAGGGCCTCACGCTCGACGTCGTCGACGTCGGCCTGTGCCTGTTGCAGGTACTTCGAGGACGGGGGAAGGCTGCTCATGCCACCCATGGTAGGTCACGGCTCTCGATGGGCATCAGTCGCCGAGCGGGCCGAATTCCACGCCGCGCGCCGTCAGTTCCGCTTCGCCGCCGTCGGGCGCAGTGAGCACCCACAATCCGGCCTTCGTGATGGCCACCGTGTGCTCCCAGTGCGCCCCTCGGGAACCGTCGCGGCTGACCACTGTCCAGTCGTCTTCGCAGACGGAGGTCTGGTGCAGACCGCGGGTCAGCATCGGCTCGATGGCCAGCGCCATCCCCACGGCGAGCTTGGGGCTGGGACCGCGCTTGTGGAAGTTCGGCACGTCGGGCTCCATGTGCATCCTGGACCCGATGCCGTGGCCCGTGTACTCGCGCAACGTGCCGTAGCGGCGCGGCTGCGCACGCACGAATTCGTCGATTGCCTTGGAGACGTTGCTCACGCGGCCGCCGGCTTTCGCCTGCGCGACACCGGCCCACAGGGCACCGCGGGTGGCCTCGGACAGCGCTGCATCAGCCGGGTCCGCCTCGCCGATGATGAAGGTGCGGGCGGCGTCGCCGTGCCACCCCTCGATGATGGCCCCGAAGTCCACCGACACCACGTCGCCCTCAGCCAGCACCCGGGAGCCGGGAACGCCGTGCACGAGTTCCTCGTTCACCGAGATGCAGGCGACACCGGCAAAGCCGACACCGTACTCCGCGCCGTAGTTCAGGAAGTTGGAGGTGGCGTTGTTGCGGGCCAGGACCTCGCGGCCCACGGCATCCACCTCAGCGGTGGTGACGCCGGGCCGGGCCGCCTCCTGCATGGCCTGCAGCCCTTCGGCCACGACCAGTCCGGCGCGGCGCATCAGCCTGAGCTGTGCGTCGGTCTTGATCTCGATCCTCATGCCCCGGCTCACTTCGTGGTCTGGTTGTCGACACCGGAGAACATGCGCTCCCGCACTTCATCCACGCTGCCGGTGCCGTCGACGTCCACCAGGATCCCCTGGCGTTCGTAGTGGAACAACAGGGGGGCGGTCTGGCCGGCGTAGACCTCCATCCGTCTGCGGATGGTGTCCTCGTTGTCATCGGCCCGCCCCTCGACGCGGGCACGCTCCAGCAGGCGGTCCACGAGTGCGTCAGGGTTGACCTGCAGCGACACCACGGCGTCCAGTTCGCGGGAGGTGGCGCCGAGGTGCTCGTCGAGGAAGTGCACCTGGTGCATGGTGCGGGGAAAGCCGTCGAGCAGGAAACCCTGTTCGCAGTCCCTCTGGGCCAGGCGGTCGGCCACGATGGCTTCCGTCATGTCGTCCGGCACGTACTCGCCGGCCTCGATGATTGCCTTGACCTGTGCACCCAGCTCGGTGCCCTGCTGGATGTTGGACCGGAAGATGTCGCCCGTGGAGACGGCGGGAACCCCGTAGCGAGCGGCAAGAGCCGTCGCCTGGGTTCCCTTGCCGGCTCCGGGCGCACCCATGATCAACAGCCTCACCGCAGGAAGCCCTCATAGTTGCGCTGCTGGAGCTGGCTCTCGATCCGCTTCACGGTATCGAGTGCCACACCCACGATGATGAGGATCGACGTGCCGCCGAACGGGAAGTTCTGGTTCGCACCCACTCCCACGAACGCCAGTGTCGGCGCCAGGGCGATGATTGCGAGGTACAGGGACCCGGGGGCCGTCAGTCGGGAGAGGACATAGGAGAGGTAGCGCTCGGTCGGCTTCCCGGCACGGATGCCGGGGATGAAACCGCCGTACTTCTTCATGTTGTCCGAGACTTCCTCCGGGTTGAAGGTGATCGAGACGTAGAAGTAGGTGAAGAAGATGATGAGGAAGAACTGGGCCACAGACGACCAGAAGCCGTTGTTGACGAAGTTCCCCGCAATCCACTGGGAGACGGCACTGTCGGGACGGAACTGGGCGTACAGCACCGGCAGGTACAGGATCGACGTGGCGAAGATGACGGGGATGACGCCCGCCTGGTTCACCTTGAGCGGGATGTAGGTGGTGGATCCACCGACGAGGCGACGACCCACCATGCGCTTGGCGTACTGGACGGGAATCCGGCGCTGGCCCTGCTCCACGAAGACGATGCCGAGCATCACGAGCAGGCCGATGGCGATGACGCCGAAGAACAGGAACCAACCGGTGGCGCCGGGGCTCGACTGCTTGATGGCCCACAGACCGGCGGGGAAGCTGGCGGCGATCTGCGTGAAGATCATGACGGACATGCCGTTGCCGATGCCGCGTTCGGTGATGAGCTCACCCAGCCACATGATCACGACGGTGCCGGCCGTCATGGTCAGCACCATCGTGACCAGGGGCAGCAGCTCGTCGGTGTTGAGGATGCCCGTGCAGCCCTGGAAGAGCTGGCCGGTACGGGCCAGCGTGATGAACGCCGTCGAGTTCAGGACGGCGAGGACCAGGGTGAGGTAACGGGTGTACTGCGTGATCTTCGCCGTGCCGGTCGCGC
>JBDSRF010000231.1:0-51232 GCA_039929445.1 Arachnia sp.
TGATCCGCATCGGCGAACAGCTCACCGAGGCCATGGAGGTGCACGGTATCGCCCACGGCCGCGAGGCCTGGGACCGCGCCGTCGGACTGCTGGAGGCCGTCGGTATCCCCGCAGCCCGGCGCAGGGCCCGCGAGTTCCCGCACGAGCTCTCGGGCGGCATGCGCCAGCGCGTCGTCATTGCCATGGCACTGGCCTGTGACCCCGAGGTCATCATCGCCGACGAGCCCACCACCGCCCTCGACGTGACGGTGCAGGCCGACATCCTCGACCTGCTGCGTTCCCTCAAGGACCAGCTGAACACCGGCATCCTGCTCATCACGCACAACATGGGCGTGGTGGCTGACATGGCGGACCGTGTGGCCGTGATGTTCAAGGGCGAAATCGTCGAGCGCGGCACGGTGGAGGAGGTGCTGATGAACCCACAGCACCCCTACACCCGCCGACTGCTGGATGCCGTGCCCCACCTGGGTGCAGGGCACGGCCAGTTCGGGACGGCGCCCCTGCCCGTGGCCGCCGACGCCGGGATGGCGCTGGAGGTCAAGGACCTGGTGGTGGAGTACAAGCGGGAGGGCAAGAAGCCGTTCCGTGCCGTCGACGGCGTGTCCATCGACGTGCGCCGCGGCGAAATCGTCGGCCTCGTGGGGGAGTCCGGCTCCGGCAAGTCCACCATCGGACGTGCCCTCCTGGGGCTCCTTCCCTCCACCTCCGGTGAGGTGCGCGTGCTGGGCACCGACGCGCTGTCGGCGAAGGGCAAGGGTGGCAACGAGCTCCGCAAGCGCATCGGCGTGATCTTCCAGGACCCTGCCGCATCGCTGAACCCGCGGCTTCCCGTCGGTGACGTGATCGCCGAGCCCATGAGCGTCCACAAGGTGGCCAGGGGCAAGGAACGCGAGAAGAAGGTCCTGGACCTGCTCGAGGCGGTCCAGTTGCCGCGCAGCGCCTACAACCGCTACCCGCACGAACTCTCCGGCGGCCAGCGCCAGCGCGTCTCCATCGCCCGCGCCCTGTCGCTGCAGCCGGACCTCCTCATCGCCGACGAGCCCACCTCGGCGCTTGACGTGTCGGTGCAGGCCTCTGTGCTGGAGATGCTGATCGGCCTGCAGCGGGAGTTCGGTTTCGCTTGTCTGTTCATCAGTCACGACCTGGCCGTCATCGACTCCTTGGCGCACCGCGTCGTGGTGATGCAGTACGGCAAGGTGGTCGAGCGTGGCAACCGCGAGCAGGTGTTGTTGAACCCGCAGGAGGAGTACACCAAGCGGTTGTTGGCGGCAGCGCCGGTCCCGAACCCCATCGAGCAGAAGCGCCGCCGCGACGAGCGGCACGCGCTGCTGGCGTCGCTGGGGGACGAGATCGTGTCGCTCGACACGCGCGAGCTGTCGATGTAGCCACTGTTGACACCATGCAGGGGGCGGATCCGGTCACCGGATCCGCCCCCTGCGTCGTGCTCCGGCTGACCTCCTGCGACCGCGCCGGGGTCAGTCGTCGTAGGTGCACGTGACAGCGCCGTCGTCCTGGACTGTGCAGTTGCCGTGCACCGCCGCTTCCTGGACGTCGGACGGGACGGCGTCGACGAGGCGGCGGGAGTACGTGGTGCCGAGTGCCACGGCAATCAACCGGGGATCCTCGCTCCGCTCGCGCTCGGCCATGACCTGACCGGCCGCGGGATCGATCACAAGCTCGGTTGCCACCTCAGAGGAGGGGGAGGGCCCTATCGCGACCCCATGAACGCCGTCCACCGTGACATCGTCCTCGACCACGCGAGTTCCCGGCACGGTGGCCAGAACCTCGAACAGGGCGGACCGCAGGTCGGCCGGCACCAGACCGGAGCGCAGGACGTCGGCCACGTACACGAACATCTCGTCGTCGTTGTTCCTGCCCCGCCCCTTCGTGTCCGCCGCGAGCTTCGCCCTCAGCTCATTGGTGTCCCTGGGCAGGCTGCTGAGCCAGGCTGGGGATGGTGATTGCCAACCGCCCGGCACGTCATTGGGTGCAAGGTTGGAGGTCTCGGCGGACCAGCTGTCGCCGGTGGGCAGCGGAGCGGCGTCAGAGCCCAGAGCCTTCACGAGTTCCAGGGGGAAGTTCATGGTCCATGACGGCAGAAGGCCTTCCGTCTCCACATAGCTGAGGTACTTCGCTCGCACAACGCTGTCACAGTCGCTCTCGTCCGTTGCCGCCTCATCGCAGCTCGACATCATCCACGTGCCCACCTGTGTGATCTCCCAGTACTGGCCTGGCTTCACGGGTGGGTCGGTGGCGTGGATGGCCGCCGTCCGCAGGACCTCCGCTGCCTGGGCTTCTGCGCCGTCGTGGTTGAGGGACTGGAATGCCGCGCCACCAATCACGAGGCTCGCGGCGATGCCGACGGCGATCCGGCCCAGCCGACGGTTGCGCGGCCTGCCGGCCGAGGACGTGTCCGAGGCGGCGACGGCATCGTCGAGGATCTCTGCGCGTTGCGCCGCGGTGGGCGGGTCGACGCGGGTGGCCGGGTCGGCCGCGTGCATCAGGTCTGTGACTTGCATGGCTGGCTCCTTGCCAACGGGGCGCCGGTCAGGGCAGGCGCGGGGGACGTGGTGGGGTTCTCGGTGAGTTCGTGCAACTGCTGTGCTCTGCGGCGGGCCCGCATCAACCGGTTGCGGGCGGCGCCTGGGGAGATGCCGAGGACCTCGGCGATCTCGCGCGGTGTCAGTTGTTCCCAGATGGCCAGGCGCAGCACCTCGGCGTCGGTGGGCTCCAGTTGTGACAGGACCGCCTCCACCTCCACCTGCTCCGTCGGACGCTGGAGTGGCTCCCGCACCAGCGTGAGCGCGTCGCGGAGTCGACTGCGGCGCGCGTGGCCACGCTGCTCATGCAGGACAGCGTTGCGGGCTACGGCGTAGAGCCAGGGGAGTGGCTCCGGCGGGACCTGCTTGCGTCGCCGCCACGCGACGACGAACACCTCCGCGGCGATGTCGTCGGCGCCGTCGGGGCCGACCCGACGGGTGGCGTAGGCCACCAGGGCCGGGTGATGCTCATCGAAGAGCTCCGCGAGCCAGAGTCTGTCCCGAATCGGGAACACGTTGTCCATACCCCTTCATTCCCGGCTGCCACCTGATCGTCACATGCGTTCAGTGAAGTGTGTCGCGGAATGGTCGCGACGCAGGATTGATTCCTCGTCGTGGCGCTTCGCCCTACCACCGGAAATGGGAGGTGCAGTCGGCTGACCGGCCCCCGTTGCTGGCACTCGGGTTGAGTGAGTGCTAAGACCGGTGTAGTTTGGCCATTGGCACTCGGATGGCTCGGGTGCCAGCGTGGCTGGGCGGACCGCGACGACGTCCAACTGCGAGCTGAACCCACAAACCCAAGAACATCACCGGCTGAAGCCGGACGACTACAGAAAGGGGTTTGACGTGGCAACCACGATCAAGCCGCTCGAGGACCGTGTCCTCGTTGCTCCCCTCGAAGCCGAGAAGACCACCGCCTCAGGCCTTGTCATCCCGGACACCGCCAAGGAGAAGCCGCAGGAGGGCCGCGTTGTGGCCACCGGCCCCGGCCGCATCGATGACAACGGCAACCGCGTGCCCCTGGATGTCGCCGAGGGCGACGTCATCATCTTCTCCAAGTACGGCGGCACCGAGGTCAAGTACGACGGCCAGGAGTACCTGCTCCTCAACGCCCGCGACATCCTCGCCGTCGTCTCCAAGTAACGCACGGGGGCTCCGCCCCCGTGGACCCCGGTGGGGGCTGCGCCCCCGCTTGAGCTCGCTTCGCTCGCGCGGATTCGATGGCCGGGAACAAGCGACTCCGTCGCGTTTCCCGGACTCGCTTCGCGAGTGAAGGATCAAATTGAGATTAGGAGCCTAAATGGCAAAAATTTTGCAGTTCAATGAGGAGGCGCGCCGCTCCCTGGAGCGTGGCGTCGACGTCCTCGCCAACACTGTCAAGGTGACGCTCGGCCCCAAGGGTCGCTACGTCGTCCTCGACAAGAAGTGGGGCGCACCCACCATCACCAACGACGGCGTCACCGTCGCCAAGGAGGTGGAGCTCGACGATCCCTACGAGGATCTCGGCGCCCAGCTGGCCAAGGAAGTGGCCACCAAGACCAACGATGTTGCTGGCGACGGCACCACCACCGCCACGGTCCTGGCCCAGGCGCTCGTGCACGAGGGCCTCCGCGCCGTCGCAGCCGGCGCCAACCCCATTGGTCTGAAGCGTGGCATCGACAAGGCCGTGGAGGCCGTGATCGAGCAGCTTCGCAAGAACGCCCGCGAGGTGGACACCACCGCCGACATGGCCTCGGTTGCCACGATCTCCTCGCGTGACGAGACCATCGGTGCACTCATCGCCGACGCATTCGACAAGGTCGGCAAGGACGGTGTCATCACCGTTGACGAGTCACAGACCTTCGGCACCGAGCTCGAGTTCACCGAGGGCATGCAGTTCGACAAGGGCTACCTGTCCCCGTACATGGTGACCGACACCGAGCGCATGGAAGCGGTCCTCGACGACCCCTACATCCTCATCAACTCCGGCAAGATCTCCTCGATGAATGACCTCCTCCCGCTGCTGGAGAAGGTCATCGCCGCCAAGGGCACCCTGTTCGTTGTGGCCGAGGACGTCGACGGGGAAGCGCTGTCCACCCTGGTGGTCAACAAGATCCGTGGCACGTTCACCTCGGTGGCCGTCAAGGCCCCGGCCTTCGGTGACCGCCGCAAGGCCATGCTGGAGGACATCGCCACCCTGACCGGTGGACAGGTCGTCGCACCCGAGGTCGGGCTGAAGCTCGACCAGGTGGGCCTCGAAGTGCTGGGCCGCGCCCGTCGCGTGCTCGTCACCAAGGACGACACCACCATCGTCGACGGCGCCGGCTCTGCCGACGAGGTCGCCGGTCGCGTCGCGCAGCTGCGCGCCGAGATCGAGCGCACCGACTCCGATTGGGACCGCGAGAAGCTCCAGGAGCGCGTCGCGAAGCTTGCCGGTGGCGTCTGCGTCATCAAGGTTGGCGCTGCCACCGAGGTGGAGCTCAAGGAGAAGAAGCACCGCATCGAGGACGCCGTCTCCGCGACGCGCGCCGCGATCGAGGAGGGCATTGTCGCCGGTGGCGGCTCCGCCCTCATCCACGCGGGCAAGGCCCTCGACGGTGACCTCGGCCTGACGGGCGACGAGAAGACGGGCGTCAACATTGTCCGCAAGTCGCTGGTCGAGCCCCTGCGCTGGATCGCCGAGAACGGCGGCGAGGCCGGCTATGTCATCACCACCCGCGTGGCTGACATGGAGGTGGGTCACGGCTACAACGCCAGGACCAACGAGTACCAGAACCTCGTCGAGCACGGCGTCATCGACCCGGTGAAGGTGACGCGTTCCGCGCTCGCCAACGCCGCGTCCATCGCCGCGCTGCTCCTCACCACGGAAACCCTCGTGGTGGAGAAGCCGGCAGACGACGACAACTGAGTCACGCTCACGCAGTAACGATTAGGACCCCGGGGCTTCGGCCCCGGGGTCTTTTCGTCGTCTACCGTGTTCTGTCCCCGACGGTGCAGATCCCACCCCCACGCGGTTGTCGTCACCGCGAGGACCGTGACCATGCACGCTGTGGGACAGGACGGTGGCCAAGATGTCGCAGTTGCTCAGTAGTGTCACCGGCATGCGGATCAACAAGCGGCCCGTGCGTCGCGTCGAGGCGGTCGGCGACGTGCCGCAGTCGCGGGAGTGGCCGTGGGGCATCCCGGCGGTGCGGCAGCTCCTGAGCGATGGGCTGGATCTCGGCGACCTCACGGTGTTCGTCGGTGAGAACGGTGCCGGCAAGTCAACTCTCGTGGAGGGCATCGCCATGGCGTACGGGCTCAACGCCGAGGGCGGCGGCACCGGAGCCATGCACCGCACTGCCGAAACCGAGTCGCCGCTGCACGCGCACCTACAGATCGTGCGCGGTCTGGGCCCCAAATGGGGCTATTTCGTCCGCGGCGAGACACTGCACGGGCTGTGGACCTACCTGTCTGGCCGGGACGACTTCCATGCCATGAGCCACGGGCAGAGCATCCTCCGCCTGCTCACCGATCCGCACCGGTTCGGCCCGAAGCATCCCGGCCTCATCGTGCTCGACGAGCCCGAGTCGGGCCTGTCCTACACCTCACAGCTGGCCGTCTGCGAGATCCTGCAGGACCTGGTGAAGACCGGCTCACAGGTGCTGATGGCCACGCACTCACCGATCCTCGCCGGAATCCGGGATGCCGACATCTGGCAGCTCGACGACGACGGCATGACCAGGGCCGCGTGGGAGGATCTCGACGTGGTCCGCCTCCACCGGCGGTATCTGGAGTGGCGGGCCGAGAAGTGAGCCGAGCCGATACCGCGCAAACCGCTAGACTCATCCAGTCCGACCGACAGGAGTCACCCCACCTTGTCCGCTCTTACTGGTTCCGGCGTTCCCGGCCCCTTCGAGGCCCTCGGCCTCACCTTCGACGATGTACTGCTGCAGCCGAACGAATCCGATGTCATTCCATCGGAGGCGCGCACGGCCACGCAGTTCACCAAGCGGATCACCCTGAACATCCCCCTGGCCAGCGCCGCCATGGACACGGTCACCGAGGCCCGCATGGCGATCGCCATGGCCCGCGAGGGTGGTATCGGCATCGTGCACCGCAACCTGTCCATCGAGGAGCAGGCGCACATGGTGGACCAGGTCAAGCGTTCCGAGTCCGGCATGGTCACCGAACCCGTCACCATCAGCCCCACCGCCACCCTGCGTGAGGTGGACGAGCTGTGTGCCAGCTACCGCATCTCCGGCCTGCCCGTGGTGGACGGGGATGGCATGTTGGTGGGCATCATCACCAACCGCGACCTGCGGTTCGAGAGCGACGGCGACCGCCCGGTCCACGAGGTCATGACGCGCATGCCGCTCGTCACGGCCCACGAGGGCATCACGAACGACGAGGCGCTGGCACTGCTGGCCAGGCACAAGGTCGAGAAGCTCCCCATTGTCGACGGTGAGGGGCACCTGAAGGGGCTCATCACCCTCAAGGACTTCGTGAAGGCCGACCAGTACCCCAACGCCGCGAAGGACGAGGCAGGGCGCCTCCGCGTGGGCGCCGCCGTCGGCTTCTTCGGCGACTCGTGGGAGCGCGCCATGGCGCTCGTGGAGCAGGGGGCCGACGCCATCATCGTCGACACCGCCCACGGGCACAGCCGCGGCGTGGTGGACATGATCCGCCGCCTGAAGGCTGAGCCGTCCGCCGAGGGTGTCGACGTGATCGGCGGCAATGTCGCCACCTACGCCGGCGCCAAGGCGCTCGTCGAGGCCGGTGCCGACGGCGTGAAGGTGGGCGTGGGCCCCGGCTCCATCTGCACCACCCGCATCGTCGCCGGAGTCGGTGTGCCGCAGGTGACGGCCATCCACGACGCCGCCCGTGCCTGCCGACCCGCCGGTGTGCCCGTCATCGGCGACGGCGGACTGCAGTACTCCGGCGACATCGCCAAGGCCATCGTGGCGGGCGCCAACACCGTCATGCTGGGCTCACTGCTGGCCGGTTGCGACGAGAGCCCCGGCGAACTCGTGTTCATCAACGGCAAGCAGTTCAAGTCCTACCGCGGCATGGGCTCGCTCGGAGCCATGGCCGCGCGCGGCCGGAAGGCCTCCTACTCCAAGGACCGCTACTTCCAGGGCGACGTCACCTCCGACGACAAGCTTGTGCCCGAGGGCATCGAGGGCCAGGTGGCCTACCGGGGACCCCTCTCAGCCGTGGCCTACCAACTGGTCGGAGGACTCCGCCAGTCCATGTTCTACTCCGGCGCACGCGACCTGCCCGAATTGCAGGACCGTGGCCGATTCGTGCGGATCACCGCCGCCGGGTTGCGCGAATCCCACCCCCATGACATCCAACTGACCGCCGAAGCACCCAACTACTGGTCGCGCTGAGCGCCAGCCAAGGAGCAACCCCACATGTACGAGCTTGGACGCAGCAAGCGTGCCTCCCGCGCCCACTCCTTCGACGACGTCGCCATCGCGCCGACGCGTCGCACCCGCAGCGAGCACGAGGTGGACCTCTCGTGGCGCATCGACGCGGTGACGTTCGAGACCCCGATCGTCGCGGCGCCCATGGACTCTGTCATGTCCCCGGCCACCGCCATCCGGATGGGTGAGCTGGGCGGCCTGGGGGTGCTGAACCTCGAGGGCCTGTGGACCCGCTACGAGGATCCGTCCAGCCAGTACGAGCAGCTCACCGAGCCCATGGACCAGGTGACCGCCACCCGACGCATGCAGCAGATCTACGCCGAGCCCATCAAGGGTGAGCTCATCGCCGAGCGACTCAAGCAGATCCGCGACGCCGGGGTCCCCGTTGCCGGGGCTCTGTCCCCGGCGCACACGCTGGAGTTCGCCGACGTCATCGAGAAGGCCGCGCTGGACTTCTTCATGGTCCGTGGCACCACAGTCTCGGCCGAGCACGTCGACGGCGCGGACTCCACGCTGAACCTCAAGGACTTCATCTACCGGTTCGAGACGCCGGTCATCGTGGGCGGCTGCGCCACCTACCGCACCGCGCTGCACCTGATGCGCGCCGGGGCTGCGGGCGTGCTCGTCGGTTTCGGCGGCGGGGCCGCGCACACCACGGCCTCCGTGCTGGGCATCGAGGTGCCGATGGCTTCCGCCGTCACCGACGTGGCCGAGGCCCGCCGTGACTACCTGGAGGAGTCGGGCGGCCGCTACGTGCACATCATCGCCGACGGCGCCGTCGGACGCTCAGGCGACGTCGCGAAGGCCATCGCCTGCGGCGCCGACGCCGTCATGGTGGGCTCGCCCCTGGCCCGCGCCACCGAGGCCCCCGGCCGCGGCTGGCACTGGGGCCCCGAGGCGTGGCACGCGACACTGCCCCGCGGCGAGCGCGTCTTCTTCGACCAGGTGGGTTCGCTGGAGGAGGTCGTCAACGGCCCCAGCCATGTGCCGGACGGCACCATGAACCTGGCGGGCGGGCTCCGCAAGGCCATGGCGCTGACGGGCTACACCGACGTCAAGTCGTTCCAGCGCATCGACCTGATCGTCCACTGACATGGACCCGGAACAGGCACGCGTCGAACTGGACCGGCTGCGGGGCAGCATCGACAACATGGATTCGGCACTGGTGCACCTGCTGGCAGAGCGGTTCAAGATCACCCAGCAGGTGGGGGTCCTGAAGGCCGCGGCCGGCCTGCCGCCGGCCGACCCCACCCGGGAGGCGGCCCAGATACAGCGCCTGCGCGCGCTGGCCGTGGACGCCCAGCTTGACCCCGAACTGGCCGAGAAGTTCCTGAACTTCATCGTGGCCGAAGTGGTGCGACATCATGAACAGATCCGGGCTGAAATCGCCTGATCCCCACGCGAAGGAAGAACCATGGATGTAGTCGTCATCGGTGCCGGACTGGCAGGTCTGCGGGCGGCGGGCCTCCTGGCTGGCCGCGGCCATGATGTCACCGTGCTGGAGGCGTCCCAGAGGGTCGGGGGGCGCGTCGACACGGACATCGTCGACGGCTTCCGCTGCGACCGCGGCTTCCAACTGCTGAACCCCGGCTACCCCGAGGCGAGGCGGGCACTTGATCTGGCCGCGCTCGACCTCCACGCGTGGGGGAGGGGCGTGGCTGTCCGGGACGGCGCCGGACTGGAGGTGCTGGCCGATCCGAGCCGCCACCCCGCCCGCATGCTGGGGCTGCTGCGCGGCACCATTGGGATGACCGACCTGAAGGCCGCCTACCTGTGGACGCAGCTGTCCCGCGATGACAACAGGACGCTGAAGTCCACCATCGACGACGCCGGCTTCTCCGCACCGCTGCGCCGCGTCATCGAGAAGTTCTTCGAAGGCGTCGTGGGGGACCGGGAACTGATGGTGGCAGCCCCCTTTGCCCGCCAACTCGCCTGGTACTTCGCCAAGGGTTCGCCCTCGCTGCCGGCCCAGGGCATGACGGCCATCGCCCACCAGCTGGCGGAGCCCGTCCTGGACCGGATCCGGTTCGAGCACCGCGCCCTGTCCCTGGAGCGGGACGGCGCCCGGTGGGTCGTCCCCACGGCGGCCGACACCCGACACGTCGCCGATGCGGTGGTGCTGGCGGCCGGGCCGCGTGGCAGTGCGGAACTGCTGGGGCGGGAGGCCCGCCCCATGCACTCGCTGACCACGTGGTGGTTCGCCACCGACCGGCGCCCCAGCGACCTGCCGTTCCTGCATGTCGACGTGCGCGACGACGTGTCGATCACCAACACCTCCGTGATGTCCAACGTGTGCCCCTCCTACGCCCCCGCCGGCCAGCACCTGGTCCAGGCCACCGCTGCGGGGAGCCACGGACTGGAGGACGACACGGCACTGGCGCAGGCGGCCGCCACACTCGGGGTTCTTGACCCGGACTGGCGCCTGCTGGTGCGCCACGACATCCACGATGCGCTGCCGGTGATCGCCCCCGGCGATGCCCCGCTCAGGAGCGACCTGGTGGGCGTCGTCGTTGCGGGCGACACCGCCGAGGCCTCCATCCAGGGTGCACTGGCGAGCGGTACGGCGGCCGCCCGTGCCACCGACGGCGCCGGGCGGGCTGGGCAGTGAGCATGCGCGACACATTCCAGGTGCACGTTCGGGTCGCCGCCCCCGCCAGCGAGGTCTGGGCGCGACTGATCGACCTCGACAACCACAGCGCCGCCATCCCCTTCACACGTGTCACGCCGGCGGGGGAGTCCATGCAGGAGGGACTCCGTTTCGTGGGCGAGACAAGCCTGGGCCCGCTGCACTTCTCGGATCGCATGGTGGTGAGGCGTGCCGACCCGCCCACCCCTGATCACCCCGGCCGCCTGGTGGTGGAGAAGTTCGGCCCGGTGGCGGGCCGTGTGGAGGCCAGCGTCGAGCAAGTGCCCACGGGGACACTCGTCACCTGGCAGCAGAGCCTGCGTCCCGCATGGCTTCCCCGCGTCCTGCGCCCCTGGGGGGCAGTGGTGGCCAGGCTGGCCTACGGTGCGGGGCTGCGCCGTATCGTGAGCTGAAACCGGGCACTCCCGGCCCTTTGATCGGGGGCATTCGTCCTCTAGGGTTGCTGGGTTCCACACCGGGTGGACGGTGGGGGGAACGAAATGTCTTTCGTGTCGGCACGTGGCCTGACGAAGACCTACAAGGCCAAGACCGGCCCGGTCCATGCCCTCGACGGCCTGGACATCGATATCGAGCAGGGAACCGTGCAGGGGCTGCTGGGGCCCAACGGCGCCGGCAAGACCACGACTGTGAAGGTGCTCAGCACCCTCCTGCGCCCCGACGGCGGGCACGCCTCGGTGGCGGGGGTCGACGTGCTCGCCAATCCTGCGGAGGTGCGTCGCCGCATCGGGGCCTCGGGGCAGTACGCCGCCGTCGATGAGCGACTGACGGCGCGCGAGAACCTCCTGATGGTCGGACGGCTGTACCACCTGGGCTCGCGCCGCGCCCGTCAGCGCGCCGATGAGCTCCTGCACGCGTTCGACCTCGTAGAGGCGGCCGACCGCCCGCTCAAGGGCTTCTCCGGCGGTATGCGCCGCCGCGTCGACCTGGCGGGGGCACTCGTCATCAACCCGCCCGTGCTGTTCCTGGACGAGCCCACCACAGGACTGGACCCGCAGGCGCGTTTCGCGCTGTGGGACGTCATCCGGGAACGGGCGGCGGACGGGACGACGGTGCTGCTGACCACCCAGTACCTGGAAGAGGCCGACCAGTTGGCCGACCAGATCTCCGTCATCGACCGGGGCAAGGTCATCGCAGAGGGGACGGCCGACGAGCTGAAGGCTTCCGTGGGGGGCCGCCGCGTGCAGGTGACGCTCGTGGACGAGTACGACGCGCCGAAGGTGGCGGGGATCCTGGAGCGGCACGGTCGCGGCCAGGCCGACGTGTCCGGGCGCGGTGTCACGGTGCAGGTGGATGACGCCACCCTGGCCCTGCGCTCCGTGCTCGCCGACATCGACGACGCGGGCATCGACATCCACGAGGCCGGTGTTCGGCGCCCCACCCTCGACGACGTGTTCCTGACACTCACCGGACACGGCGCCACCGACGAAGAGACCGAGGCCGCCCAGTGACCACCATCGCCACGACCAGCGCCGGCGACACCACGATCACCAGCGACCCGGGCCGCACCGCCGTGCAGGACTGGTTCACCGACGTGCACGCCATCACCATGCGCAACCTGACGCGGCTCAAACGCAGCCCCGACGTCGTCGGGTTCGCCCTGCTGCAGCCCATCATGTTCGTGCTGTTGTTCAGCCAGGTGTACGGCGGCGCCATCCGGGTGGAGGGCAGCAACTACACGGAGTTCCTCATGGCCGGGATCTTCGCCCAGACCGTCATCTTCGGGTCGACCATCTCCGGCAGCTACATGGCCGAGGACATCCGGGACGGCATCATCGACCGGTTCCGGAGCCTGCCCATGGCGCCCAGCGCCGTGCTGGTGGCCCGGTCCGTGTCAGACTTCATCCTCAACATCGTCTCCATCACCGTCATGATCATCACGGGGTTCCTGGTGGGGTGGCGTTTCCGCGAAGGGGTGCTGGACTTCGTCCTGGGGCTGGTGTTGCTGCTGGTGTTCGCGTGGGCGTTCAGTTGGGTCATGATCTTCATCGGGCTCAGTGTGAAGAGCCCCGAGACGCTGAACCAGGCCGTGTTCATCATCCTGTTCCCGCTCACGTTCATATCCAACGCATTCGTCCCCAGCGACACGCTGCCGACGGTGCTGCGGGTGTTCGCGGAGTGGAACCCGGTGTCAGCCCTGGTGCAGGCCGTGCGGACGCTGTTCGGCAACCTGGGCGACATGCCGGCCCCGTCCGTGTGGCCCATGCAACACCCCATCCCCACCGTGCTCGTGGGGATACTGATGGTCCTGCTGGTGTTCCCCCCGCTGGCAGTGCGGAAGTTCCGGCGCAAGCAGGTCTGATCCGACACCTGGGCGCATCCCGGAGGTATCCTTAACGGTATGAGCATCACGAGCATCAAGGTCACGACAGGCCTGCGGGAGCGTGTCCAGGAGCATGCCAAGCGAAGCCACGTGAGCCAGGCGGCTGTTCTCGAGCGCGCCCTTGACCTCCTGGATCGCGACGTCTTCTTCGAGACCCTGCGCCGTGACGTGGCCGAGCATCCAGAAGCAGCGGATGAACGCCGCGAGCGTGAGGACTGGCTTGGCGGTTCACTGGTCAGCGGAGACGACGGGTGAGACGGGGAGAGGTCCTTTGGGCAGCTCCCGACCCGGGTGTGGGCCACGAACAGACCGGGCGTCGTCCGGTGCTGGTTGTGTCCAGCAATGAGGCGCTGGAGATCATTCCTAGCGTCGTGACGGTTGTGCCCCTGACTACGAAAGAGCGCCCGTGGGCCACCCGCGTCTCCGTGGCCGTCGACGGAGACCAGCGCAGTCTTGCCCTGCCCACGTGGGCAATCTGTGAGCAGGTCCGCACTATCTCCGTGGAGCGGTTGCAGGGCCGGACCGGAGTCGTGGACCGGACAACGATGGAGGGTGTGGACCAAGTTCTGCGCTACCTGCTCGACCTTCCCTGAGTCCACCGGTGGCCGGCCGCTCCCGCATACCGCCCATGTGAAGCCTCAGGCGATGACGTCGCCGGCGGAGGTCTGGCTGGGGATGCCGACGATCACGGCGTTGGGTGCCACGTCCTTGACCACCAGGGCGTTGGCGCCGATCTTGGCGTCGTCGCCCACGTGGATGGCGCCGATGACCTTGGCCCCTGCCCCGATGAGAACCCTGTCCCCGATGGTGGGGTGACGCTTGAACCGGCCGCGGGCCCGGCCTCCGAGCGTCACCTGGTGGTACATGAGCACGTCGTCACCCACCACGGCGGTCTCGCCGATCACCACGCCCATGCCGTGGTCGATGAAGAACCGACGACCGATGACGGCGCCGGGATGGATCTCGATGCCGGTGAGGAATCGTGCCCACTGGCTGATGAGCCTGGCCAGTGGTTGAAGAGCGGGGGAGCGGCGCCACAACTTGTGGGCTATCCGGTGCAACCAGATGGCGTGGATGCCGGGGTAGGCGATCGCCACCTCAAGCTTGCTCCGGGCAGCCGGATCCTCCCGCATGGCAGCGTCGAGGTCCTCGGCCATGCGCGAGGAGACTTGCTTGAGGCGGCGAAGCAGCATCACTTGTCGATCAGGCCATCGAACAGGACCGTGGACAGGTAACGCTCACCGAAGGAGGGGATGATCACGACGATCGTCTTGCCGGCGTTCTCGGGGCGCGCGGCAACCTCCGCAGCCGCCGACAACGCGGCACCCGAGGACAGACCCACGAGGAGGCCCTCCTCGCGTGCTGCGCGGCGGGCCCACTCCACCGACTGGTCGATGTTGCGCGGCAACACCTCGTCGATGATGCTGCGGTCCAGGATCTCCGGGATGAAGTTGGCCCCGAGGCCCTGGATCTTGTGGGGTCCGGCCTTGTGGCCGGAGAGGATGGCGGACTCCTCGGGCTCGACGGCGATCATCTGCACCGACGGCTTGCGCTCCTTCAGCACCTGCCCGATGCCGGAGATGGTGCCGCCCGTACCGACGCCGGCAACCACGATGTCCACGGCGCCTTCGGTGTCGTTCCAGATCTCCTCGGCGGTGGTGCGGCGGTGGACGTCCACGTTGGCGGGGTTCGCGAACTGGCGGGCGAGAACTCCACCGCGCTCCGCGGCGATCTCCTCCGACTTGTCAACGGCCCCCTTCATGCCCAGCGGGCCGGGGGTGAGGATGAGTTCGGCCCCGAAGGCGCGCAGCAGCGCGCGACGCTCCGTGGACATGGTCTCGGGCATGGCCAGCACCACCTTGTACCCCTTGGCCGCACCCACCATGGCCAGCGCGATGCCGGTGTTGCCGCTCGTGGCCTCCACGATGGTGCCGCCGGGCTTCAGCGCGCCATCGGCCTCGGCGGCCTCGATGATCGCGACGCCGATGCGGTCCTTCACCGAGTTGGCGGGGTTGTAGAACTCGAGCTTCGCGAGCACCGTGCTGCCCTCGGGGACGATGCGGTTGAGCTTGACGAGCGGGGTGCGACCCACGAGGGCCGTCACGTCGGAGTAAATGGTCATGCCCTCGCAAACGCTCCCGGGGGCCGCGATATTCCCGGCACGGCTGAGCAACTTTTCCCGGCAGCGGCCCGTGGCCCTAGACTTCCCACCATGATCGCTGACCACGACACCGTCCTGGTGGTCGACTACGGGGCCCAATACGCACAACTGATCGCACGACGGGTCCGTGAGGCCTCCGTGTATTCGGAGATCGTCGGACCCCACCTGTCGGTGGCGGAAATCATGGAGAAGCGGCCTGCCGCCATCATCCTCTCCGGCGGTCCGTCGTCCGTGTACGAGGATGGCGCCCCGCAGGTCGACCCGGCCCTGTTCGAGACGGGCGTACCCATCCTGGGCATCTGCTACGGCTTCCAGGCCATGGCCAAGGCACTGGGCGGCACCGTCGCCAAGACCGGCCAGCGGGAGTACGGGCGCACGCCGCTGTCCATCTCCAACAACGGCTGCCTGCTCGCCAGCATGCCCAACACACTGAACATCTGGATGAGCCACGGGGATTCGGTCTCCAAGGCGCCGCCCGGGTTCCAGGTGCTGGCGCGCACGGCCGGGGCGCCGGTGGCGGCGTTCGAGGACAGGGCCCGTCGGCTTGCCGGAGTGCAGTGGCACCCCGAGGTGAAGCACTCGCAGTGGGGGCAGCAGGTCCTGGAGCACTTCCTGTTCACCATTGCAGGCCTGACGCCCGACTGGACCGCCGAGAACCTCGTGAACGAGTCCATCGAAACGATCCGGAAGACCGTGGGGGACCGCCGCGTGCTCTGCGCGCTTTCCGGGGGGGTCGACTCCGCCGTCGCCGCAGCCCTTGTGCAGCGCGCCGTCGGGTCGCAGCTGACCTGCGTGTTCGTCGACCACGGACTGCTCCGCGAGGGGGAGGCCGATCAGGTCAAGAAGGACTTCGTTGACGTCACCGGGGTCGACCTGGTGGTCGCCGACGAGCGCGACCGCTTCCTCAATGCGCTGGCCGGGGTCACGGACCCCGAGGAGAAGCGCAAGATCATCGGGCGGGAGTTCATCCGCACCTTCGAAGCCACCGCCAGCAGCCTTGCCGGCGACCGCGGCATCGACTTCCTCGTGCAGGGCACGCTGTACCCCGACGTCGTTGAGTCCGGCGGCAACGGCAGCGCCAACATCAAGAGCCACCACAACGTGGGCGGACTGCCTGAGGACCTGCAGTTCACGCTCATCGAGCCGCTGCGCACCATGTTCAAGGACGAGGTCCGTGCCGTCGGCAGCCAGCTCGGACTGCCAGACTCACTGGTGTGGCGCCACCCGTTCCCCGGACCGGGGCTGGGAATCCGCATCATTGGTGAGGTCACGGCTGAACGTCTCGACATTCTTCGCCAGGCCGACTCGATCGCCCGCGCCGAACTGGCGGCCGCCCGCCTCGAGCGGGACATCTGGCAATTCCCCGTCGTGCTGCTCGCGGACGTCCGGTCGGTGGGCGTGCAGGGTGATGGCCGCACCTACGGCCACCCCATCGTCCTTCGCCCCGTGACGAGCGACGACGCCATGACCGCGGACTGGGCCAAGCTGCCCTACGAGGTGCTCGAGCGCATCTCCACCCGGATCACCAATGAGTGCCCGGAGGTCAATCGCGTGGTGGTTGACATCACCAGCAAGCCCCCGGGCACCATCGAGTGGGAGTGAGTCCGTCTCGGCTCAGATCGTGAAGTCCGAGTCTCCGCCCTTGCGGGACTGGTTCCACTCACGTGCTTTGTTGATGCCGTCCTGCGCCACGGTGCCGCCGGTCGGGCGGGGCAGAATGGCCCACAGCGCGAGGTAGAGCAGCACCCCGGTCCCGAAGGACAGGACGCCGAGGATCGCGAACACGATCCGCACGATGGTGGAGTCGACTCCCAAGGACTGGGCGAGGCCTCCTGCCACGCCAGCAAGCCACTTGTCGTCGTTGGAGCGGGTGAGTTTCATTTCTTTTCCCTTTCGGTTGTTTCCATGTGTTGCAGGTGTGGTGGGTCGGGTCATGGTCGTGACTTCCTGGTCGAGGTGAGGCTGACCACCAGTCCGACGATGCCGGAGATCATGAGGACCGACGCGAACCACATCGATGCCGGTCCCACGAGTTGATGGCCGGTGATGAGCCATGCGGACACTGCCGCGAAGCCCAGCAGGATGAGCCCTGTCACCAGTGCGGGTACGTCCACCGTACGTCTCATGGCGCCACCAGTAGTTCCACGACGCTGAAGTCCCCGTCGATGATCAGGGTGAGCCTGCTCGGCGTGGTCGCGCCCCTGTAGGAGGGCTGCTCCACATGTGTGGTGTCGGTGAGAACAGTGACGGTTTCGGGCATGGCGGCGAGCCGCACCTCCACGACGGAGGCCGTGGCGTCGATGGTGACGGTGGCGGGGGTGTCGGATGGCAGCCCTGTCAGGTCCAGTTGCCCGTCGGCCTGTCCCACGAACGAGTAGTTGGCGGTGCCGCCGGCGGTGGGGTCGAGCGGGATGCTGGAGGCCGCCTGCGAGTCACTCACGGCCAGCAGGCCGGAGCCGACGGCGCAGGCCAGGGCCACCACCAGCAGGGCCCCGGGCATCCGCCGGTGGCGAGCCACCAGTGTCCACACCAGCAGGGACACCGCTGCGGTGCCGCCTGCTGCGACGCTCGCCCACAGCAGCGTCGGCGTCATGCCGAGGATGAGCGGTACGGTCGCCGCGACCGCGGTGAGCAGCAGCACTGCCGCGCCGCCCCACCAACTGGTGGGGTTGGCGTGCTTGACAGGGGCGAGCGTCGTCCCGGGTGCGGCGGCGGGTGCGTAGAGGTCCACCACCGGCAGAGGTGATCCCGCGTGGCTGGCCACGCGTGACCTCCATTGCTCCACGGTTTCGCCGGCCACGGGGTGCGGTGAGGGTGCCGTCGCCGATGCAGGGTTCGCGGCGGAAGTACCCGCGGCCGCCCGACGCTTGCGGGCAACGGCCCACGCCAGTGCGGCCACCACGATGACGGGGCCCCAGGCAACACCCGTCTGTCGGGCAACGCTCAGGACGAGTACCAGCGAGGACACGGCAATGACGATCAACTGCGTGTTCCGGGACCAGCGGCCGAAGGCGGGGAGCCACCGGAGGATGGGGGGCTCGGCGCCCTCGCGGGGGGTGAGGAGGCAGCCCCAGGCGTACAGGGCCACGCCCACCCCGCCAGCGAAGGTCAGTGCCACGACGATGAGCCGGACGATGAGGGGGTCCAGCCGCCACCGTTCCGCCAGTGCGCGGCACAGCCCGCCGGTGAAGCCTGTGTGCAGCGGTCGCTGCAAACCTTCCAGGCGTGAATCCAGCAGGCTGGGGTGGACGAGTTCGGACATGACACCAGTCTTGCCGAACTCCGGCCACAGCGGCATCCGGTGAACCCCTGATCAAGGCCTGAGAGAGCCCTGAATAGCGGCCGTGGAGAGCGTCATCGTCGTTCAGGGGTGCAAAGCTGGGGGCCTCATGACAATGCTGCCCGAAATCTCACCGCCCCCGGTGCCGGTCCCGGAACTCCGCCGTGACTCCTCCGGGAAGGCCATCGCTGGGGTCGCCAGCGGGCTGGCGGCGCACCTGGGCCTGCCCGAGGGGTGGGTGCGGGTGGCCTTCGTCGCCCTCGCCTTCCTGGACGGGCTGGGAGTCCTCGCCTACGCCGCGCTGTGGATTCTGGTCCCCGCGGGAGATCCGCAGCAGGCTGTGGGCCTGGAATCTGCCAGCAGGCAGGGGCTCCGACCCCAGCCGCGCCATCAGGGCGTCGACGCGGGCATCGCCTTCTCCATCGGGGCCGTGGTTGTCGGCATCTTCTGGGTGCTGGTGACGGGCGGACTGTGGGTGCCGAGTCGTGTCTTCTGGCCGGTTGTTCTGGGTGGCGTCGGTGTCGTGCTCGTCTGGCTGCAGGTGGACCGCACCGCGGAACCCACGGCCATGGGGTCCCGTTCGGGAGTGTGGGCGCGACTCACCGCGGGCTCCGGGCCCGCGAGCGTCGTACGGCTCGTCGGTGGCGTGCTGTTGGTGGGCGTGGGGGTCAGCTGGATTCTGGCCACGCAGGTGGGCATGGGACAGCTGCCCCAGGTCCTGGGAGCCGCGTCGCTGCT
The DNA here is from genome assembly GCA_039929445.1 of Arachnia sp. Taxonomy (GTDB): domain Bacteria; phylum Actinomycetota; class Actinomycetes; order Propionibacteriales; family Propionibacteriaceae; genus Arachnia. The sequence goes on from JBDSRF010000231.1 coordinate 19,074, forward strand.
GCTGGCAGGGGTGCTCGTGGTGGCCGCCCCCTGGCTGTACAGGACCCGTCGTCGGCTGCGGTCAGTGGAGCAGGACCGTATGCGGGCCGAGGCGCGGGCTGACATGGCCGCCCACCTGCACGACTCCGTCCTGCAGACACTCGCGCTCATCCAGCGTCAGGCAACAGATCCTTCGCAGGTGTCGCTGCTGGCGCGGAGGCAGGAGCGGGAGCTCCGGACATGGCTGTACGGCGACACGAGCCAGGCAAGCACGCTGCGGGCGGCGCTGGAGGAGATCAGCGCGGACACGGAAGCCAACTTCCCCATAGTGGTGGAGGTGGTGTGCGTGGGCGACCTCGAGGTCACCGATTCCCTGCAGGCGCTGGTGCAGGCCTCCCGTGAAGCAGTGACCAATGCCGCCAAGCACTCCGGGGCGGAACGTGTGGACGTGTTCGCCGAGGTCGGCTCCGACGAGGTGGAAGTATTCATCCGGGACCGTGGCAAGGGCTTTGATGCCGAAACCGTTCGCCCGGACCGCATGGGCGTGAGAGAATCCATTCGAGCCCGGATGGAACGCCATGGGGGCAGCGCCCGGATACGCACCGCGCCGGGACAGGGCACCGAGGTCACTTTGGAGATGAGTCGATGAGCGATCAGCCTGATGGCGCTGTCCAGGATCTTTCCGTGGTGCTGGTGGACGATCACGCCATGTTCAGGGCGGGGGTGCGCCACGAGATTGGCGCCCTCTGCAGCATCGTGGGTGAGGGCCACGACGTCGCCAGCGCAGTGGCGGTCATCTGCGACACGTTGCCCGACGTCGTCCTCCTCGACGTCCATCTGCCCGGTGGGGGTGGGGCCGAGGTGATCAAGCAGGTGGTGGCGAAAGCGCCCGATGTAAAATTTCTGGCTCTGTCAGTCTCCGACGCCGCCGAGGACGTGATCGGCGTCATCCGCGCGGGAGCGCGCGGCTACGTGACCAAATCCATCTCGTCGGAGGAACTGGTGGAGGGGATGCGCAGGGTCGCCTCCGGCGACGCCGTGTTCTCCCCGAGGCTGGCTGGCTTCGTGCTGGACGCCTTCTCCGGCTCCGTTGACATCGCCTCCATCGACGAGGAACTGGACCGGTTGAGCGCGCGTGAACGCGAGGTGATGAAGCTGATCGCCCGCGGCTACTCCTACAAGGAGGTGGCCCGCGAACTGTTCATCTCCATCAAGACGGTGGAGACGCACGTCTCCAGCGTGCTGCGCAAACTGCAGCTCAGCAATCGTCACCAGCTCACGAAGTGGGCCACCGACCGACACCTGGTCTGACGCCGCACATGCGCACAAAGAACGAGGGCCGGTCGCTCGCGCGACCGGCCCTCGTTTGTGGTGTGTGTGCGGTCAGACCTTCTTCTTGGTGACCAGACCGTAGATGAACAGGACCAGCAGTGCGCCCAGCACGGAGAAGAGCAGGCCCTTGAGGGAGAAGATGTTGTCGTAGGAGACGCCGAGGAGCGCGCCGCCGATGAAGCCGCCGAGCAGGGCACCCACGATGCCGAGGATCATGGTGGCGAGCCAGCCGCCACCCTGTTCTCCGGGGAGGATTGCCTTGGCGATGGCGCCGCCGAGGAGACCGATGATTACGTATGCAAGGATTGTCAACATTCTCCCATTGTGCCCAACTGAGGGTCATTTGTCGCTCCGAGGCCCGCCTTCGCGGACATTTGGCGTGCAAATCGCGTGAATTCCACCCCTTTGGATAGCCTCAGGGCCATGGATCTACTGCACAACCTCTTCGTTCTTCTTCACCTCGTTGGATTCGCGGCGCTCTTCGGGGGTGCGTTCGTCCAGATGAAAGGACCGAAGCGCATCGTGAACCCCGCCATGTTCCACGGCGCGCTGACCCAACTCGTGACCGGGATCGTATTGGTGGTCATTGACGAGTTCGGTCCGGATCCCGTGAACCACATGAAGATCGGCATCAAACTGCTCGTGCTGATCGTGATCATGGTGCTCGTCATCCTCAACCGGAAGAAGTCGCGCGTCCCTGACGCTGCGTTCTGGTCCATCTTCGGCCTCACCCTGGCCAACGCCGCCATTGCCGTCTTCTGGTGATTCCGGGGCAACGGCTTTTCAGAAGATGGGGCGCCAGGGGCTGAGCAGTAGTTCGGTTCCCTTGGCGACCCAGGAACGGGTGCGCCACTCTTCCAGGCTCAGCTCGTAGGTGTTGCGCAGGTCCACCTCGAAAATCTTCTCCATCTGCGCGGCGATGCCCTCGTCGAGGATCTCCAGGTTCACCTCGTAGTTCCCGCTGAGGCTCAACCGGTCCAGGTTGGCCGTCCCGATGGTGGCCCACGTCCCGTCGATGGTGGCGGTCTTCGAGTGCACCATGGCGCCGCGGTAGAGGAACAGCCGAATGCCTGAGCGCAGGAGGTCGTCGTAATAGCCCCGCGAGAGCCAGTCGGCCACAACGTGGTTGGACTGGGCGGGCACGATGATCCGCACGTCGGCGCCGCGCTGCACGGCGTCCCGCAGTGCGGCCACCAGATCGTCGTCGGGGATGAGATAGGCGTGGGTCAGCCAGATGCGATCCGACGCCCTGTCGATGGCCTCCAGGTACATGTTGCGGATGGGAAACACCCGCAGCTTGGGCATGTTGCGGTGGACGCGGATGCTGGACACCCAGCTTCGGCGGAGGTCGTCGGGAAGTTTCCGCAGCCGCCGACCCTTGACGTGCAGGTTCCAGAAGTCGATGAAGGCGTTCTCCAGTTCGCTGACGCCGGGGCCGACGATGCGGGCGTGCGTGTCGCGCCACCCCGTCGCGTAGAGGGCACCGATGTTGTACCCGCCGACGAATCCGACCTTCCTGTCCACCACCAGGAGCTTGCGGTGGTCGCGACCCCAGGACCTGGGGCTCCACGGCAGGGGCACGGCCGGGTGGCGCATGACGTTGAGGGTCTCGGGCATCCGGAGGAAGCGTCGCGGCACCACCAGGTTCGCGAACTCGTCCCACACCACGTTGACCTGGACCCCGCGGGAGGCCGCGCGCACCAGCGCATCCTTGAAGCGTTGCCCCACCTCGTCGGCCTTCCAGATGTAGGTCTCGAAGTGGATGACGTCGGTGGCCGCGTCGATGGCATCCAGCATGTGGGCGAACAGGTCCTCGCCGTAGCTGTAGATGGTGATCTCGTCGTCGCCCACGCCCAGAGGAACGGCAGGTGTGTAGGGGAACCTGCGGACCTTGCGCCGCTTCTTCCTGAAGTTCTCCACGGACACGAGTGTGATGACCGACACCAGTTGCCCGACCAGCACGCCCACACCCAGCCTCTGAATCCAGGTGCGTACTGTTCTCAGCCAACGATCCATGCACCGCAGCCTATGGGGTGCCGCACCACCGCGACCCGCCGCAGGCAAAGCGTCCATCGACCAGCGGCGGTAGGCTGGGAAGCCGACATGACTGACTCGCTGTTTCCTGACCTCTTTGCCGTCTTCGAGCCCAAGGCCGCCCCGCGCGGCTCGCATTCCGAGCGACCCGCCGCCACCCCGCCGGCGCACACCATCAGCGAGGACGAGCTCCTCGAGGACCTCAACCCGCCCCAGCGCAAGGCCGTGCTGCACTCCGGCTCACCCGTGCTGGTGGTGGCGGGCGCCGGGTCCGGGAAGACGCGTGTGCTGACGCGACGGATCGCGCACCTCGTGGCGCACCGCAACGTGCACCCCGGGGCCGTGCTCGCCATCACCTTCACCAACAAGGCCGCTGCGGAGATGCGCGAGCGCGTGGTCACGCTGGTGGGGAACCGCGCGAAGCTGATGTGGGTGTCCACCTTCCACTCGGCGTGCGTGCGCATCCTGCGCACCGACATCGACAGGTTCGGTATCTCCAAGAGCTTCTCCATCTACGACGACGCCGACTCCAAGCGGCTCATGTCGCTGGTGTGCCGAGACCAGGAGCTCGACCCGAAGCGCTACCCGGTGCGGGCGGTCATGACCGCGGTCAGCAACCACAAGAACGAACTGGTGGACTTCGAGACGGCCCTCTCCCAGTCGGAGGGACCCCGCCAGCGGGCGATCGCCGAGGCCTACGCCGAATACCAGCGAAGGCTGCGGGCCGCCAACGCGCTCGACTTCGACGACCTCATCATGACCACAGTGCACCTGCTGCAGTCGTTCCCGGACATCCGCGAGAAGTACCGTCGCCGGTTCCGGCACGTGCTCGTCGATGAGTACCAGGACACCAACCACGCGCAGTACGCGCTGGTGAAGGAACTGTGCGGTGAGCAGACGAAGCCCACGGTTCCGGGCACACCCGTGGCGGAGCCGGCGGAACTGATGGTGGTGGGCGACTCGGACCAGTCGATCTACGCCTTCCGCGGCGCCACGATCCGCAACATCATGGACTTCGAGTTGGACTACCCGGGCGCGGAGACCATCGTGCTCGACCAGAACTACAGGTCCACCCAGAATGTGCTGACCGCGGCCAACTCCGTCATCGCACGGAACCAGGGACGTCGGGACAAGCGTCTCTGGTCGGACCTCGGCGAAGGTGAACTGATCGTCGGCTACGTCGCCGACACCGAGCATGACGAGGCCCAGTTCGTCGCCGGCGAGATCGACCGGCTCGTGGACGAGGGAGCCACCCGGTACGGGGATGTGGCGGTCTTCTACCGCACCAACGCCCAGTCCCGAGCCCTGGAGGAGGTGTTCATCCGCGTCGGTCTGCCGTACAAGGTGGTGGGTGGGGTGCGCTTCTACGAGCGGCGCGAAGTCCGGGACGCGATCTCCTACCTGCGAGCGCTCGTGAACCCGTCCGATGACGTGTCCGTGCGCCGGATCCTGAACGTGCCCAAGCGTGGCATCGGTGATCGGGCGGAGGGGGCCATCGCCTCCCTGGCCGCCGCGCAGCGCATCTCCTTCTCCGACGCCATGGGCAGGGTGGAGGAGGCCCCGGGGATGGCCGCCAGGTCCCTGAAGCAGGTCAAGGCCTTCGCCCAGATGATGGACGCCCACCGGATCATGGTCGCCGAGGGACGAAGCGCCGACGAAGTGCTCACCTCGGTGCTCCAGGCCTCCGGCTACATCCCCGAACTGCAGAAGTCCACGGACCCCCAGGACGAGACACGCCTCGAGAACCTCGAGGAACTCGTCAGCGTCGCTGCTGAGTTCGTGGCCGGCGCCAACACCGTCGACCTCGACGAGATCGTGAGCGGTCTTGTGGCGGGCATGCCGGAGCCCGACGACTCGCTGGCCGCCTTCCTCGAGCGCGTGGCGCTCGTGGCGGACTCGGACCAGGTTCCGGAGAACGCGGAGGCTGGCGTAGTCACGCTCATGACACTGCACACCGCCAAGGGGCTGGAGTTCGACACGGTGTTCCTCACGGGGCTGGAGGAGGGGGTGTTCCCGCACATGCGGGCCTTCGACAACTTCGAAGAGCTCGAGGAGGAACGACGCCTCGCCTACGTGGGCATCACGCGCGCCCGCAAGCTCCTCAACCTGAGCCGTGCCGCCGTGCGGGTGACGTTCGGGCAGCCCCGCTACAACCCCGGCTCACGGTTCCTGGATGAGATCCCGGAACACGTCATGGACTGGCGTCGCACCGGCGAGGCCATCACCACGTGGGCCAGCAGTTCAGCCACCCGCAACCGCGAGACCAGCACCAGCATGGCCAGCTTCGGATCCGGTAGGGGACCGGTCAAGACGGTGCCACACGTGGTCCCGGGCGACAGGGTGCTGCACGCCACGTTCGGCCTGGGCGAGGTGGTGGCCGTGCACGGCTCCGGCGACGCCACGAAGGCCGACGTCGACTTCGGTTCCGCGGGCACCAAGCGCCTGAGCCTCCGCCACGCCCCGATGGAGAAACTCTGACGGTTGCATCGAAGGGCTGGTGAGGTAAAAGGAGGTCCTTCGATACGCCCTGCTCGTTCCTCGCGGGGCTACTCAGCTGTTCGGCCGTTCCGGCACCGTGGGGTTGGGAAGCTCCACTTCCAAGTGAGGAAACGAATTGTGGTGCCCTGCTCGTTCCTCGCGGGGCTGCTGCGGTGTTTTGTTCCCTGAGTTCGGCCGGCGAGGTACGAGCCTGCCGAGTATCGAAGGGCTGGTGACGTGCAGGAGTCCCCACCCGGGGACAGCAGAAGGGCCGACCCTCGTGGAGAGGACCGACCCTTCATGGATGTTGCTGTGCTTCTGGGGGGCCAGGGGGCGAAGCCCCCGGCGGGGGTCCACGGGGGCGGAGCCCCTGTGTGTTAGATGTTGATGCCGAGGCTCCGCATGAAGGTGATCGGGTTCGAGGCCGAGTACACCTTGCCGGGAGTCACGCCGGGGGCGTAGTACTCCATGTGCAGGTGGGCGCCGAATGAGCGACCCGAGACACCGACGTAGCCGATGAGCTGACCGGCCTTGACGGCCTGCCCGGTGCTGACGACCCGCTTCGACATGTGGGCGTAGAGGGTGGCGCCGCCGTTGGAGTGCTGGATGACGACGTTGGTGCCTGCCCAGCCACCGGCCGTGGGGCTCAGGATGATGCCGGAGGCGACCGCGTAGATCGGGGTGCCGATCGGGGCGGGGAAGTCCTGGCCGGTGTGGTAGCGCGACCAGGAGCCGGTGGCGCCGAACCGGGCGCCGACCCGGAAGTTGGACTTCAGCGGCATGGACCCGCCGCTGGAGGAGATGGCTGCCAGATCCGCGGCCGGGACCGCGATGGCTGCTGCATTGCCCTGGGACGACGAGTTGGACGAGCCGGACTTGGAGTTGTCGGCGGCGGCGGCCTTGGCTGCTTCAGCGGCCTTGCGCGCCTCTTCCAGGCGACGGGCGGCCTCCTCGGCCTCCTTCTTGAGCTTCGCGGCCTGCTTCTCGACAAGTTCCATGTCGGCGGCCATCTGCGCTTCGCGCTCGGTGGCGGATCCGGCTGCCTGTGCCTTGGTGGCCTCCTCGACGGAGGATTCCAGGATGGCGTCGCGATCCTTGGCGGCCTCGCCGGCGACAGCTTCGGTCAGGTTGCTGCGCACTGCGCCGCGGGAGGCTGCCTGCGACCGGTCCGAGAAGCCCTTCTCGGCGGAGTTGATCGCTGCCTGCGGGACGGCCATCTCAACGGAGACCTGCTCCGACGACATGTCCTCTGCCCCGTCGCGGGACGTTGCAGCCCAGCTGAACAGTCCACCTGCGGCGAGGACGCCCGCCAGGACGCCGGCGACCATTCCGCGGCCCAGTGTGGAGGACCTCCGCCTGCGGGCGGAACCAGTGGTTTCGGTGGTCACCTCCACATCGGAAACGACGACGCTGTCATCGGCCCTACGGGGGCTCTTGGTGGCACTGAGCTTGTTCAACACTTCTCCAAACGGGATGTGATGCGTGATCAAGAGAAACCTTAGCATTTCTCAGAAAGCTCTCAAACTCAGGGTTCTGAGTACGCAATACCAGTGTTCACACCGGTGGCCGGTGGCGGTTGTATCTTGGACGGTGTTCCGCAACCAACGATGGGAGCTGAGGGTGGACCTCCTCGAATACCAAGCACGCGAACTGTTCGAATCCTTTGACGTACCGGTGCTGCCAGGGGTGGTGGCCACCACGCCCGCCGCCGCTCGCGACGCCTATGAGCGGCTGGACTCCGCAGTGGCCGTGGTCAAGGCGCAGGTCCGAGCGGGTGGTCGCGGGAAGGCGGGCGGCGTGAAGCTGGTCCGCAGCGCAGATGAGGCGGAGGCAACAGCCGCCGAGATCCTGGACCTGGTCATCAAGGACCTGCCGGTCGACGCCGTCATGCTCAGCCCGGGCGCAGACATCGCCGCTGAGTACTACTTCTCCATTCTGCTGGACCGCACTGCCGGTTCCTACCTGGCGATGTGCAGCGTGGAGGGTGGCATCGACATCGAAACCCTCGCCGTCGAACGTCCGGAGGCGCTCGTCAAAGTCCCCCTCGACCCGTCGACGGGCATCACCGCTGACGTGGCACGCAAAATCGTGGCCCAGGCTGGCTTTGACGAGGGCGACCGCGAGGCCGTCGCCGCCGTGCTGGAGAAGCTGTGGACCGTGTTCCGCGAATCCGACGCCACCCTGGTGGAGGTCAACCCGCTCGTGAAGGTGGCGGGGGGCACCATCCTGGCCCTCGACGCCAAGGTGACCCTTGACGAGAACGCCGAGTTCCGCCATGAGAACTGGGGCGACTACCACGAGACATCAGCCGCCGTGGACCTTGAGAAGCAGGCACGGGAACTGGACCTCAACTACGTGAAGCTCGACGGCAACGTCGGCGTCATTGGCAACGGTGCCGGGCTCGTGATGAGCACCCTCGACGTGGTGGAGCGCGCCGGCAGGGAACTGCCGGGCCACCCGAAGCCCGCCAACTTCCTGGACATCGGTGGCGGCGCTTCCTCCACCGTCATGGCCAACGGTCTCCGCATCATCATGAGTGACCCCCAGGTGCGTGCCGTCCTCGTCAACGTCTTCGGCGGCATCACGGCCTGCAATGACGTCGCCCAGGGCATCGTCGCTGCACTGGAGGTGCTCGGTGACGAGGCGAAGCTGCCGATCGTGGTCCGCCTCGACGGCAACTCCGTGGACGTCGGCAAGGCGATCCTGCGGGAGGCCAACCACCCGTTGATCCGGGTGGAGAACACCATGGACGGGGCAGCCGCCGCCGTCGCCAAGCTGGCGAGCGAGAGGGGCTGAACACGCCATGGCCATTTTCATCGACGAGTATTCACGCGTCCTCGTGCAGGGCATGACCGGCAGGGAGGGGCGCAAGCACACTCAGCGGATGATCATGTCCGGCACCCGCATCGTCGGCGGCGTCACACCCGGCAAGGGCGGCGAGTCCGTCCTGTTCGAGGAGGACCCCGTCCCGGTGTTCGGCTCGGTCGCCGAGGGTGTGGAGGCCACCGGCGCGAACGTGTCCGTGGTGTTCGTACCGCCCCGATTCGCCCGCGACGCCGTCCTGGAGGCCGTGCAGTCCCAGATCGAGTTGTGCGTCGTCATCACCGAGGGCATCCCCGTGCGTGACGCGCTGGAGTTCCACTCCGCGGCAGCATCGAGCCGCACCCGCATCATCGGCCCCAACTGCCCGGGCCTGATCTCTCCGGGCAAGTCCAACGTGGGCATCATCCCGGCGCACATCGCGGGTCGGGGCGGTATCGGCCTGGTCTCCAAGTCAGGCACGCTGACCTACCAGATGATGTACGAGCTCCGGGATCACGGCTTCTCCACCGCCGTCGGCATCGGCGGTGACCCCGTCATCGGCACCTCGCACATCGACGTCCTTCAGGCGTTCGAGGAGGACGACGACACCGACGTGATCGTCATGATCGGTGAGATCGGCGGCGACGCCGAGGAGCGGGCCGGGGCCTACATCGCCGAGAACATCACAAAGCCTGTGATCGGGTACGTCGCCGGTTTCACGGCGCCGCCCGGCAAGACCATGGGCCATGCCGGCGCCATCATCACCGGCAGCGGCGGGACGGCCGCCGCGAAGAAGAAGGCACTTGAGGCCGCTGGTGTCATGGTGGGGGTCACCCCCAGCCAGACCGCGTCCCTGGCCCGGGACGTGATCGCCGACATCCGCCGACACCGCGCCTGAGCGCCGCAGGGCATGACGAGGGGGGTACCACTGTTCGCAGTGGTACCCCCCTCGTCGTCCCCGGAAGGTGGTGTGTCGCTCAGCCCTGGCTGAGGCGTTGCGCCGTGCGCATGGCCAGCAGCTTCGCCTGGTCGGCCGAGAACTGGTAGTTCGTGGTGACGCTGGCGAGAAGGTAGCTGGCCCGGTTGTCGGCAATGGCCACCACGAGTTGGTAGCGCACCGAGGAGTTGTCGGCGATGGCCTGGTCGATGGTGATCATGCGGGCCGACACGGCCACCCCGTCCACCCCGACGCCGTTGACGGCGCCGCCGTCGGTGACCTTGGCAGTCCCGCCGCGGTCCTTGCAGGTCAGCAGGTTGTTGATGAGTTTGGTGGTGAAGGCGAGGGTCTTGGGGTTGTCGTCGAAGGTGAAGAGCATCTCGTCCATCCCGAACGTGTCGGGGGTGGTGTCGTCCTGGGTGAGGAGGTAGGTGCGCTGTGAACGACCGGAGGGGCCGGGCTCGGTGCCCAACGGCAGGTTCTCGCAGCCCATTCCCTTGGAGGTGACGTCGGCGGGATCCGTGGCCGTCCATCGGCCGTAGCCGGGGCGGAGGCGCTGCAGGTCTGAGGTGATGAGCCAGCCCCTGGGCTCGGTCGGCGGCGGCACGGCGGCCGTCACGACGGGGTCGGTGGGGCACAGGCCGTCGGCACGGGAGCAGAGGTCACCGAGTGAGCGGGTCAGGGACGCCACGGCGCTCTTTGCGTCCACTGCCTTCCCGTCGCGCACCACGTCCAGCATGGTCAGGACGCGCCCGTTGCGCACGAGCAGGACGGTGTGGAAGACGGCGGGGTCGCTCTGGAACGCGACCGTGACCTGGGTGACGTCATCACCCAACCCGGTGATGGTGCTGGCGGACACGATGTAGGCCGGCTCGTCGTTGCACTTGGCCAGGGCCTCCACGCGCTGCGTCTGCATCTGCTGTGCGGCGCCGGCGTTGACGTACACGTCCATCTGGTGCATGACGGCCAACTGGTCGTCCTGCGAGGTGCCGAGCGTCCGCTGGTAGGTGTCCGTGGGGTTCACGTCGGGCTGGTCCACGCTCAGGCACGCCGCGCGGGCCTTGGCCTCGGACTTGGTGACGGCCGTGTTGGTGATGGCCCAGCTGGCGCCGTTGACGATCTTGTCCGCATCCGCCACGGTGAGCAGGTCGGCTCCGCTTACCTCCGGGACGGGGCTCACGGAGGTGCTGGGGCTCACCGATGGCGACGGCGTGGGAGAGGTGACCGGCTCCGTGGAGCGGCGTCCGGCCAGGTAGAAGCCCATCACGATGAGCAGGGCCGCGACGAGCGCACCCACGACCCAGATGATGAGTGTGCGGCGGTGGTGCGTCACCCAGGACACGGGCTCCGCACCGCCAGCAGTGGGCGGCAGTGCCGCGTCGCCGCGTTCGGGTGGGGTGGCGGAGCTGACCGCCGAGCGTCGGGGTGCGGGCGTCGGGCCGTCGTCGGCCATGGCGCCCATGCGTCGCCCGCTGGCCGCGGACCCCGGATCGTCGAATTCGCGCAAGGGCATCGCGGGCACCGGGGCCGGGACCAGCGGTGGTGCGGCCGGCATGGCGGCGCTGTTGCTCCCCGGGCGGGCGAAGGGATTGCCCTGCCCGGGGGTTGTGTCCTCGGCTGTGGGCAGGGCGGCAGGGTCCCCGGCTGTGGTGCTGGGTTGTTCTGCGGATGCGGGATCGGCTCCGCGTCGTGGCGCTCCGTCCGATGCCTCTGGGGTATTCTCAGCCGCGATCGGTTCGTCGGAGTCGGTGTCGTGGGCGAGAGCTCGCCGAGGACGGTGAAACCCGGACTCTGACATCAACACCTCCGCATTGGGCCGCACAATGCCCCTGTTGGGACATTCTTCGAACAGATTACCGGGTGCCGGCTTGTGCACCACAGATTGAAGGGGAGTCGCCCGTGGCGGAACGCCCGACCAAGCATCGCACGATAGCCGTCGACGTGGATGCCATGCCTGCGCAGCCAAGGCGTGAGATGCCGTGGCCCTGGTGGGTGGTGGCAGTGGTGGGCGCCCTCGCCGTGGTGGCTGCCGGGTGGTTGCTGATGGCGGGCGCCGCCGCCCTGGGCTGGCTCACTTCCCCCCACAGTGATCTGAATGCCGCGCTGAGGCTGGGCACCGACGTCCTCCTGTTGGCGCACGGCGTCCCCGTCCGGGTGGCGGGGCAACTGGTGTCGATCATGCCTTTGGGACTCGCACTGATCCTTGTGGTGCTGGCGCACCCCGTCGCCGCCCTCGCTGCGAGGCAGGCTGCCCGCAGCCAGTCCCCGACGGATGACACGGGCCGTATCTGGGTCGACGGGCAGAAGGTGGTGTGGCGGGTGGCCGGCACGATGTCCCTGACCCAGGGGGTTGCCGTCGGAGTTCTCGCCGCAGCCCTCGGCGCTGCCGGTGGTGGGCTGCGAGGCTTCATCGGCGGCGTGGTGTTGGGCGCGGTGGCCGGATTGTGGGGCGCCAGTCGGGCCGTGGGATTCGACCCCCGCGATGCCTGGCCCGCGTGGCTGCGCTCCGTGCCCGGCGCCATGGCGGCAGCGCTGGGCGTGTGCCTGGTGGGCGGCGCAGCGGCGCTGACGGCGACGCTCGTGGTCCATCGCGACCGCATCTTCGCCATCCACGAGGCCCTCCAGCCGGGGGTGGCCGGGACCATTCTCCTGGTGCTCCTCCAGTTGCTGTACCTGCCCAACCTGATTCTGTGGGCCACCTCCTGGGTACTCGGCGCCGGAGTCACCCTCGGCGACGACTCCCTGCTGAGCATGTCGGTCACCGACGTCGGGTTCCTGCCCGCCATTCCGGTGTTCGGCGCCGTGGGGGACCCCGGGATCGGTGGCGGCGCCCTCTACTGGTGGCTGCTCGTCGGCGTGGTTGCCGGCCTGGTGGCTGCACTGGTCGTGGGCCTGGCCCGGCCGCGGGCGCGCTTCGACGAGACGGCACTGGTGGGTGGGCTCTCCGGGGTCGCCGCAGGACTGCTCGTGACCCTCCTCTGCTCGCTGTCCAACGGCGGCCTCGGCGTCGAAAGGCTCACGCACATGGGGGCCGTCACGGCGCAACTCATCGTCGTTGCGCCCACCCTCCTCGGGCTGTCCGGGCTGGTGGGGGGCGCAGTACTTGGTCTGGTGCGGCGACCGGATCGGGCAGTCCCGCCGGTCGAGGTGCCGGACGGGGAAGCTCCCCAGCCGAGCGACCCCTAGGATTGCCCCGTGACCAAGGATGTGGTGGTGCTGGTCTCCGGCACCGGGACCCTGCTGCAATCGCTCATCGATGCCATCGAATCCGGTGCGCTCGACGCCCGTATCACCGCCGTGGTCTCCGACCAGGCGGGGGCGCCCGCGCTGGAGCGTGCTCGACGCCACGGAATCGCAACTGTGGCCCACCCTTTCCGCCGGGGCGACGACCGGGCCGCCTGGGATGAGGAGCTCGCCGAGATTGTGGGCTCGCACCACCCGGACCTGGTGGCCTCAGCGGGGTTCATGAAGCTGGTGGGCGAGTCGTTCCTCGGTAGGTTCGGGGGCCGCACCATCAACACCCATCCCTCACTCCTGCCCAGCTTCCCCGGCATGCACGCCGCGAGGGACGCCCTCGCCGCCGGGGTGAAGGTGACGGGGGCCACGGTTTTCCTCGTGGACGCCGGCATTGACACCGGTAGGATTCTTGTCCAGGCCGCAGTCGAGGTTTGCCCCGGGGACACCGTCGACACGCTGCACGAACGCATCAAGACCGTCGAACGACAACTGCTCGTCCGCGCCGTGCGCGAGTGGGAGAAGAGGGAATCATGACCGATACGTCCGGACCTGAGCGCATCACCACACGGCGTGCGCTGGTCTCCGTCTACGACAAGACCGGGCTGGAGGAGCTGGGCAGGGCGCTGCACGAGGCAGGCGTGGAGATCGTCTCCACGGGTTCCACGGCAGCCAGGCTCGCCGCGGCGGGCGTCCCCGTCGTTGCTGTCGAGACCCTGACCGGTTTCCCCGAGTGCCTCGATGGGCGCGTCAAGACGCTCCACCCATTCGTGCATGCCGGGATCCTGGCGGACCGTCGACTCCCGGACCACGTCCGTCAACTCCGGGACCTGGGGATCGCCCCGTTCGATCTGGTGGTGGTCAACCTGTACCCCTTCACCGAGACCGTCGCCTCGGGCGCCACCGTCGACGAATGCGTGGAACAGATTGACATCGGCGGCCCCACCATGGTGCGCGCTGCAGCGAAGAACCATCCGTCCGTGGCCGTGGTGACGTCCCCGGGCCAGTACGACGACGTCCACGCTGCCATCGCCGCGGGCGGCTTCACGCTGGCCGAGCGTCGGGAACTGGCGGCGGCGGCATTCCGCCACACCGCCTCCTACGACGTGGCCGTGGCCAGCTGGATGACGGACAATGTCGCCGAGCAGGCCGACGACGGGTTCCCCGGCTGGGTGGGTGCCACCTGGCAGAAGCAGGCGACCCTCCGGTACGGCGAGAACTCCCATCAGGCTGCGGCCCTGTACTCCGACAGCCAGGCACCCGCCGGCATCACGCAGGCGGAGCTGCTCCACGGCAAGCCCATGAGCTACAACAACTACACAGACGGTGACGCCGCCCTGCGCGCCGCCCATGACTTCGACGAGCCGTGCGTGGCCATCATCAAGCACGCCAACCCCTGCGGCATCGCCGTCGGCGCGGACATCGCCGAGGCCCACCGCAAGGCCCACGCCTGCGACCCGGTCTCCGCGTTCGGCGGGGTCATCGCCGCCAACCGACCCATCACGGTGGAGATGGCCCGGGCAGTCGCCGACGTGTTCACCGAGGTGGTGATCGCGCCCGACTTCGAGGACGGCGTGCTGGAGATCCTCGGCGCCAAGAAGAACATCCGCCTGCTGCGCGCCCCGCAGTTCAGCCTCGGGGCACTCTCCCTACAGCCGATCAGCGGGGGCGCCCTCCTGCAGCAGCCCGACCTCATCGACGCCCCCGGGGATGCGCCGGAGGCGTGGCAACTGGCCGCGGGCGAGGCCGTCGACGCCGCCACCCTGGCCGACCTCGCCTTCGCGTGGCGCGCCTGCCGCGCCGTGAAGTCCAACGCCATCCTGCTCGCCTCCGGCGGCGCCTCCGTGGGCGTCGGCATGGGGCAGGTCAACCGGGTGGACTCCTGCAAGCTGGCCATCGAGCGCGCCGGTGATCGCGCGGAGGGCTCCGTGGCCGCCTCGGATGCGTTCTTCCCGTTCAGCGACGGCCCGCAGATCCTGCTCGACGCCGGCATCAGAGCCATCGTCCAGCCGGGTGGCTCCATGCGCGACTCGGAGACCATCGACCTGTGCCGCGAGCGCGGGGTGGCGCTCTACTTCACCGGCACCCGCCACTTCTTCCACTGACAAGACAGGGCTCACGCATGACAGCAACGAAGATGGCCGGTGTCCCGGTCGCCAGGCAGATCAAGGCCGAGCTCAAGGAACGCGTCGCGCGGCTCAGCGAGGCAGGGATCGTGCCCGGCCTCGCCACCGTGCTGGTGGGCGACGATCCCGGCTCCCACTCCTACGTTGCTGGCAAGCACCGGGACTGCGCCGAGGTGGGCATCCGCTCCATCCGCGTGGACCTGCCCGCCGACACCACCGCCGAGCAACTGCAGGCTGCGCTGGAGGAGTTGAATGCTGACCCCACGTGCACGGGCTACATCGTCCAGTTGCCGCTGCCGAAGCATCTCGACGACAACTGGGCGCTGTCCCTCGTGGACCCGGAGAAGGACGCCGACGGCCTCCACCCCGTCAACCTGGGCCGGCTAGTCCTGGGGATCCCCGGCGCCCTGCCCTGCACGCCGCGTGGCATCGTGGCGCTGCTCCGGCACTACGGGGTCAACCTCAATGGCGCGCACACCGTGGTGGTGGGGCGCGGGACCACCGTGGGGCGCCCCCTGGGGCTGCTCCTGACCCGCAAGTCGGAGAATTCGACGGTCACGCTCTGCCACACCGGCACCCGTGACCTGGCCTCCCTCACCCGGCAGGGTGACATCGTGGTGACCGCCGCGGGGACGCCCGGCATGCTGAGCGCCGACATGGTCAAGGAGGGGGCGGTGCTGGTGGACGTCGGCATCACGCGCACCGACGCAGGCCTGGTGGGCGACCTCAACCCCGACGTGTGGGAGAAGGCCTCCCTCGTGGCGCCCGTCCCCGGCGGGGTGGGGCCCATGACGCGTGCCATGCTGCTGAGCAATGTCGTGGACCGCGCGGAGGCCCTGTACGGGGGAGAGGCACTGCGTGGCGGACAGGCGTGACCTTCCGGCGGACGAGTTCCCCAGCAACCCGTGGCCCCTCATGGTGGTCCTCGCGGTGCTGGCGTTCGGCCTGGTCCTGCTCGGGCTGGGACGGTGGCGCAGCGCCTCGCTGCTGATCGCGGCGTCGGCCGGTCTGGCCGCGGTGCTGCGGTTGGTGCTGCGTGCCCGAGTGGCCGGTCTCCTCGTGGTCCGTCGCCGGTGGATCGACGTCGTCGGCCTCGCCGCAGTGGCGGCCGGCATCGCCACGCTGGCGTTCCTCGTCCCGCCGTCCCGCTGACCCGGACGTCGGTCCGCCCACCGCAATCGGATCCCCCGACAAAAGATTGGGGTTGCGAGGCGATAGGGTCGACAGAGCTAAGAGACCACACATGAAAGAGAGGTCGACAGTGAGCACTGAGGCTCCCGTCAAGATTGCCGTCACCGGTGCGGCCGGCCAGATCTGCTACAGCCTGCTGTTCCGCATTGCCAGCGGATCCCTGCTGGGCGATCGCCCCATTGAACTTCGTCTGCTCGAGATCACCCCGGCGCTGAAGGCGCTGGAAGGCGTGGTCATGGAACTGGATGACTGCGCGTTCCCCAACCTCGTCAAAATCGAGATCTGCGACGACCCCAACACGGTCTTCGACGGCGTGAACCTCGCCATGCTCGTGGGTGCCATGCCCCGCAAGGCCGGCATGGAGCGCGGCGACCTCCTGAGCGCCAACGGCGCCATCTTCACGAAGCAGGGCCGGGCGTTGAACGACGTCGCCGCCGACGACGTGAAGGTGCTCATCACGGGCAACCCCGCCAACACCAACGCGCTCATCGCCTCCAGGAACGCTCCCGACATCCCGGTGGAGCGCTTCAACGCGCTGACCCGCCTTGACCACAACCGCGCCATCAGCCAGTTGGCGGCAAAGCTGGGCTCGCCGGTCACCGACATCTCACACATGACCATCTGGGGCAACCACTCCGCCACCCAGTACCCGGACCTGTTCAACGCGCTCGTGGGCGATCGTGCCGCCGCCGACGTGGTGAACGACCAGGCCTGGATCGAGGGGGAGTTCATCCCCAAGGTCGCCAAGCGTGGCGCCGCCATCATCGAGGCCCGTGGACTGAGTTCGGCTGCATCCGCCGCCAACGCCACGGTCGAGCACATGCGCGACTGGGTGCTCGGCACTCCAGACGGCGACTGGGTCTCCATGGCCGTGCCGTCCGACGGCTCGTACGGGGTTCCCGAGGGCATCATCTCCTCGTTCCCGTGCACCGTCGAGAACGGGCAGTACACGATCGTGCAGGGGCTCGAGATCAACGAGTTCTCGCGCGCCCGCATCGACGCCTCCGTGGCGGAACTGGTCGACGAGCGCGACGCCGTCACCGAGCTCGGCCTCATCTGAGCTGCTTCATGTCCTGATCGGTCGCGGGGGAGACTCCCTCCGCGCCCGCTCAGGACATTGCCCGTGTCGCCCGGGCCACCCAGGACACGGAAGCCGCTGATGCGCGAGATGTCGGCTTGCCGCTACAGTCGTGCCCCATGACAGACCTCGTGGTCACGCTCCAGTGCCCTGACCGCCCCGGCATCGTCCACGCCATCACGGGCGGTGTCGTCGAGGCCGCAGGCAACATCGTGGAGTTGCAGCAGTTCACGTCCCCGGACACCGGCCAGTTCTTCACCCGCGTCCAGGTGGAGGGACCCGACGTGGTCACGCTGACCGCCGCCATCGGCAGGGCGGCGGAGCGACACGGCGCCGAGTTCGAGGTGCACGACAGCGAGCGCCCCACCCGCACCCTGATCCTGGCGTCCAAGGCCGGGCACTGCGTCAACGACCTGCTGTTCCGGCGCCGCAGCGGCGAGCTGCCCATCGACGTGGTCGGCATCATGGCCAATCACGACGTACTGGCGTCCATGGCCGAGTTCTACGAGACGCCGTTCACGCACCGCGCCGTCGACGCGTCCACCAAGCAGGCATTCGAGGACGAGATCCGGCGCACCGTCGAGGAGCAGGACATCGAACTGGTGGTGCTGGCCCGCTACATGCAGATCCTCAGCCCGGAGCTGTGCGCGTTCCTGGCGGGCAGGGCCATCAACATCCACCACTCGTTCCTGCCCGGATTCAAGGGCGCCAACCCCTACCGTCAGGCACATACACGTGGGGTGAAGCTCATCGGCGCCACCGCCCACTTCGTGACCAGTGACCTGGACGAGGGCCCCATCATCGAACAGAACGTGGTGCGGGTGGACCACAGCATGAACGTTGCCAAACTGATGCGCAAGGGTCAGGCGCAGGAGTCGCAGACACTGGCCGAGGCTGTGCGTCTGTTCGCTGAACACCGCGTCCTCTCCGACGGGGACCGCACAGTCATCTTCCGCTGAGGGGCGGCCGCTGCAGCCCTCTGCCTTCGGACGCCCCACTACAGTGGAGCCCTCCCGGCAAGCACACGGCCAGGACAGAAGGAGATATGAAGGTTTTACAAGACGTCGCCCTCATTGGGGTGTTCATCCTGATCGGCGGCACCTTCGCCGCCGCAGAGATGGCCCTGATCAGCTTGAGGGAGAGCCGGGTCAAGCAGCTGGCCAACAAGGGCAAGCGTGGCCGGGCCATCCAGCGACTCACCGGCAACCCCAACCTCTTTCTCTCATCCGTGCAGATCGGTGTGACACTCTCGGGTTTTCTCTCCGCTGCATTTGGCGGGGCCACCCTGGCCGCAAGCCTCGCCCCCGTGCTCGAGTCCTGGGGGGTGCCGGAGTCGTTCTCCGGCACCCTTGCGCTGGTGATCATTACGGTGATCATCTCGTACTTCTCCATCGTCATCGGGGAGCTGAGCGCCAAGCGCCTCGCCATGCAGCGTGCCGAGCCGATCGCCCTTGCTCTGGCGCCGTTGGTGTCCGGGATAGCCACCGTGGCCCGCCCCCTCATCTGGTTCCTGGGTGTCTCCACGGATGTTGTGGTGCGCATCTTCGGGGGTGATCCGTCGCTGTCCAGGGACGCCGTCACCGATGAGGAACTGCGCGCCATGCTGAGCGACTCCTCCACACTCGGGCGGGAGGAGCGCCACATCCTCGACGAGGTGTTCGAGGCCGGCGACAGCACCCTGCGCGAGGTGATGGTGCCGCGCACCGAGGTGGACTTCCTCCCCGCCGACATGCCCGTCCAGCGGGCCTACCGCGAGGTGCGGGGAGCACCACACTCGCGCTACCCCGTGACCGACGGGTCCGCGGACCGCATCGTTGGCTTCCTGCACGTCCGGGACCTCATGGACCTCGACGGCTCGGCCCGCACCGGCGACCTGCGATCCATCGCGCGCCCCGTGCTGAGCCTCCCCGAGACCGTCAAGATTCTTCGAGCCCTGAGTTCCATGCGCGCCGCTGCCTCCCACATGGCGATCGTCCGCGACGAGTACGGCGGCACCGCCGGCATCGTCACCATGGAAGATCTCATGGAGGAACTGATCGGCGACATCACCGACGAGTACGACGTCGTCGGGGACGTTGCGGCCGACGAGGTGAACCGGGTGGACGGACTCACCACCATCGAGGAATTCGCAGAAGCCACCGGCTACGTCCTGCCGGAGGGCCCCTACGACACGGTGGCTGGCTATTTCATGGCCCAGTTGGGCGCCCTGCCGCAGGTGGGGGACACCATCACCGTGGCACTGGCCCCCGTCGAGGTGGGGGAAGAGGGCGAGGACCGGGTGACGTTCTTCTTCACCGTGGACGCGCTGGACGGGCGCCGGGCAGCGTGGTTCACGCTGCGCAAGGACGGTGTCGCGGACGATGCATCCGTCGATCCGGACCCGGGCGAGGTCGTCGATGGATGACGGGTCCCGCCTCCTCACAAGCCCCCGTGTCGGCCCGCTCCTGACGGCGGCGGTCGAGCACGCAGGGGGCGTGCTGGGCGAATGGAAGCTCGACCACGTCGACACCAACCCCGAGCAGTCCACCACGGCCACCTTCATGGCGCAGATCACCTGGCCGTGGGGCCAGCGCTCCGAACTGTTGGGCGTGAGCGCGCGGTCGGGGGAGTTGTCACACACGGATCGTGGCGCTGAAATTTTCGCTGACGGGACACGGGAGGTGGCCGTCTGGCTTTACCCCAACGATCCCGACCTGCCGGGCCTGCCCCGCGCCGCGTTTGCCGACCAGTTGGCGGAGATGTTCAACGCCGAGGGCGTCCTGGCGCAGCCCGTGACCGCCGACGGGTTGGACGTCACCATGATCGGCTACCGTCCGCGGAGGCGGGCAGTGGTGCGAGTGGCGGTCCGCGACACCGGCGAGACGTTCTTCATCAAGGTTCTGCGGGCCCGCCTCTTCCAGGATGTGCTGGCCAAGCACCGCCTGCTGCTGGAAGGAGGGGTCCCCGCACCCCAGGTGGCCTTCGTCACACCCGAGAGCCTCATGGTCACCCGTGAGCTCCCGGGGCACTCGCTTGCGAAGGCACTGTTCGACCAGGGGGACCCGTGCACCGCGGAGCAACTGGTGGCGGCGTTGGACGCCATGCCGGAGGCCGTCACCCGGCTGGAGCGGCGGCCACCATGGTCCGACGCGGTGGCGCACTACGCCGCCATGGTGACATCGGCGGTGCCCGATCTGGGACCCGACCTGCACTGGGCCGCCGAGAACATCACGGCCGGCCTCGCCGGGCTGCCACCCGGGGCGGAGGCAACCCATGGCGACTTCCACGAGGGGCAGATTCGCGTGGCCGGCGGCGGCATCGTCG
This sequence comes from Arachnia sp., assembly GCA_039929445.1. Taxonomy (GTDB): domain Bacteria; phylum Actinomycetota; class Actinomycetes; order Propionibacteriales; family Propionibacteriaceae; genus Arachnia. Next base: position 39,568 of record JBDSRF010000231.1, read on the forward strand.
GCATACTCGACGTCGACACCATCGGCCCGGGCCGCAGGGCCGACGACCTGGCCTGCCTCATGGCGCACCTCTCGACCATCCAGAGGATGAACCCGACGCAGGAGGCCAAGGTGCGCGACCTGCTGAACCGGTGGGTGCCGGTCTTCGATGAGCGAGTGGACCCCGTCGAGCTGCGACTGCGGACGGCCGCGGTTGTCATCAGTCTGGCCACGGGCCCCTATCGGGGCCAGGAAGCGCTGTGGCGGGAAACCACCGCCGTCATGGTCCAGTCCGCCGTTGCGCTCGTTCGCCAGGTGACCTGAGGCGCGACGCACGGTATACCGGGGCTCCGGATGTTTCGGTGAGATAACGATTGACCCCCCGATGGGCACTCACAATGGGCAGGCAGTATGGTCAGCTATCCCATAGGTCTTCCAGGAGGAACACGCATCGTGAAGAAGTCATTGCTGAAGCTCGCATCGGTGATCGGAGCCAGCGCGCTCGTGCTGGCCGGTTGTGCCGAGGCCCCGAACACCACGCCTGGTGAACCCACCGCTGCGGTGTCGCCCACGGACGCCACGTCCGCGGGAACGACCGACAGCATGGCGCCGGCTGCTGACTTCAAGGCCTGCATGGTCTCTGACGCCGGCGGCTTCGACGACAAGTCATTCAACGAGACGGCCTACGCCGGGCTCACGCGGGCCAAGGAAGAACTGAAGGTCGAAACCGGCCAGATTGAGTCGAACGCCGAGAGCGACTTCGCCCCCAACGTGCAGTCGATGATTGACGCTGACTGCGACATCGTCGTCACCGTCGGTTTCGCACTGGCCGCCGCCACCGAGGCAGCTGCCAAGCAGAACCCGGATGTGAAGTTCGCGATCGTGGACAACAACTCGTTCCCCGTCTCCGAGGGCTCCAAGGAACTGGTTCCCAACGCCAAGGGCCTCATCTTCAACACCGCAGAGTCGTCCTTCCTGGGTGGCTACCTGGCCGCTTCCATGAGCCAGACCGGCAAGGTCGGCACGTTCGGTGGCGCCAAGTACCCGACCGTCACCATCTTCATGGACGGCTTCGCCCAGGGCGTCGCGCACTTCAATGAGGTCAAGGGCAAGAGCGTCCAGGTCATCGGCTGGGATGCCGCGAAGCAGGACGGCCAGTTCGTCCCCGGTAACGACCCGTTCGGCAACATTGACGGTGGCAAGAACACCGCCAACACCCTGATCGCCCAGGGCGCCGACATCATCTTCCCCGTCGCCGGCCCCGCCGGTCTCGGCGGCCTGCAGGCCGCCCAGGCGTCCGGTGGCAAGGTCAACGCCATCTGGGTGGACACCGACGGCTGCATCTCGGCCGCCGAGTTCTGCCCCAGCATCATCTCCTCGGTGTACAAGGGCATGGACATCGCCGTGTTCGACGCCATCAAGGCCGCCATGGATGGGGACTTCAGCCCCGAGCCGTTCGTCGGAACCCTCGAGAACGGTGGCACCGGCCTGTCCGAGTTCCACGACTTCGACGGCAAGGTTTCCGCCGAGACCAAGTCCGAGCTCGAGAAGCTCAAGGCCGACATCATCGCCGGCACCATCAAGATCACCTCTGAGGCGCAACCCGCAAAGTCATGATCTGAACGACCGCTGACGGCTGGTCGGGGTACGCCCCGGCCAGCCGTCGCTGTCGGGAAACCGCGTCGCCGGCGGCGACGGGCCACGAGGCGGGGTGCTCGCGCCAGTCCTTGGGGACTGTGGTTAGGATCTTTCCCGAGCACTCTTTTTCTACGCACACATACTTCGCAGCGGCCAGCGTCGGCCGAGGGGGGAAATACAGGTCGTGAGCACTGCCACGCACGAGGTCGCCTCGCACACAGGCGAGGTACTCCATCTCGAGGGCATCACCAAACGGTTCGGTTCGTTGACAGCCAACGACTCCATCACTCTGAGCCTCGTGCCGGGGCGCATCCACTGCCTGCTGGGGGAGAACGGCGCCGGAAAGTCGACGCTCATGAACATCCTCTTCGGGCTGTTGCGCGCCGACGAGGGCACCATCAGCGTCGGTGAGAACGTGCTGCACCTGGAGAACCCGAAGCAGGCCATGGCCGCCGGGATCGGCATGGTTCACCAGCACTTCATGCTCATCCCCGTCTTCACGGTCGCCGAGAACATGGTGCTGGGCCGTGAGCCCGGACGGTTCGGGAAGCTCGACCTGAACGGCGCCCGCAAACTCGTGCGGCAGCTCTCCGACCGGTACCGGCTGGACGTGGACCCCGACGCGCTCGTCGAGGACCTGCCCGTCGGTATCCAGCAGCGGGTGGAGATCCTCAAGGCGCTGGCCAACGACGCCCGCTACCTGATCTTCGATGAGCCCACCGCCGTCCTCACCCCGCAGGAGATCGACGAACTCATGGTGGTGATGCGGACGCTGCGCGACGAGGGTCGCGCCATCTGCTTCATCACGCACAAGCTGCGGGAGGTCGTGGCCGTGGCCGACGACATCACCGTCATCCGTCGCGGCAAGGTCGTCGGTGAGGCCACCCCCGACGCCAGCGAGGGCGATCTCGCTGAACTGATGGTGGGCCGCGCCGTCAACCTCACGGTCGACAAGGCGCCCCCCACGCTCGGGAAGGAGCGCCTGATCCTCACGGACTTCACCGTGGCCAACGCCGCCGGCACCATCGTGGTGGACCATCTCAACCTCACCGTCGCGGGCGGGGAGATCGTCTGCATCGCGGGCGTTCAGGGCAACGGGCAGACGGAACTGGCCGAGGCTCTGCTGGGGACCATGGCCGTGATCAAGGGCACCGCGATCCTCGACGGGGTCGACGTCACCCACATGCCGCCGAAGAAGACCATCGAGGCAGGCCTCGGCTTCGTGCCTGAGGACCGCCAGCGCGACGGGTTCGTCGGGGACTTCTCGATCGCCGAGAACCTGGTGCTCAACCGCACCGCCTCCTTCTCCTCCATCGGCAACCTGGACCTCGGCCGCATCCGCAGCAATGCGGATGAGCGGATCGAGGAGTTCGACATCCGCACCTCCTCCCAGTCCCAGCCGGTGCGGTCGCTGTCCGGCGGAAACCAGCAGAAGGTGGTGCTGGCCAGGGAACTGTCCCGGCCGCTGAGCCTCCTCGTGGCCAATCAGCCCACCCGTGGCGTCGACGTCGGCGCCATCGAATTCCTCCACAGCCGCATCGTGGAGGAGCGGGACCGGGACACCGCAGTCCTGATCGTCTCCACCGAGTTGGAGGAGGTCGAGTCGTTGGCGGACCGGATTGCCGTCATGTACCGCGGCCGGATCGTGGGGGTGGTCGAGCCCGACACCCCCCGCGACATCCTGGGCCTCATGATGGCCGGGGTTCCGTTTGAGGAAGCCAAACGCAGTGTCGCGAAGAGCAGGACGGAGAACGCTGATGTCTGAGGAACTCGTCGAGGAGAAGATGATGCCGGTCACTCCGGCACCGGTACCTCCCAAAGCACCTGCCTCCCGTCGGTGGGTGAGCCTGGTGGTCACCCTCATCTCGTTCGTCCTCGCCTTCGTGACCGGCGCCATCGTCATGGTGGTGGCCGACCCGGAGGTCCTGGGGAAGTTCGCGTACTTCTTCAATGCCCCCGGCGACGCCCTCGGCGCGTCGTGGGACAAGATCTCCACGGCCTATGCAGCGCTGCTGCGCGGTTCCGTGGGGTCTTGGCTTGCCATCACCGAGACAACCGCGCAGGCGGCGCCCCTCATCTGTGCGGGTCTGGGCGTGGCCCTGGCCTTCCGTGCCGGGCTCTTCAACATCGGTGCCCAGGGCCAGGCCATCTGGGGTGCCATCTTCGGCGCCTGGATCGGCTTCACCATCGAGGGCCTCCCGTGGTTCATCCACATCCCCATCGCCCTGGCGCTGGCCATGGTTTTCGGCGCCCTGTGGGGGGCCATCGCCGGCTTCCTGAAGGCGAAGACGGGTGCCCATGAGGTCATCGTCACGATCATGCTGAACTACATCGCTCTGTACATGCTGCAGTTCCTGCTGACCACCAAGATGCTGCAGCAGCCGGGGCGTTCCGACCCGATCTCGTCCGTCGTTGAGTTCTCCGCCACCATGCCCCGGCTCGCGGGGACACGGCTCACCCTGGGCTTCTTCATCGCCCTGGTAGCGGCCCTCGCCGTCTGGTGGCTGCTGGAGCGGACAACGCTCGGCTTCCGAATCCGCGCGGTGGGCCTCAACCCGCACGCCGCGGCCACGGCCGGCATGAGCGTCTCCAGGACCACCATCGTCGCCATGGCCATCGCTGGCGGCCTCGGTGGCCTGGCGGGTGCGCAGGCTGTTCTCACACCGACCCTGCTGACCGGTTTCCCCACTCAGCTGTCGCTGGGCATCGTCGGCACCGTCGGCTTTGACGCCATCACGGTGGCGCTGCTGGGTCGGTCGCGTCCCCTCGGCGTGGTCCTGGCAGGGCTGCTGTTCGGCGCCCTCAAGGCGGGAGGCCTCACCATGGCCGCCCAGGCCCAGACCCCGTCCGACCTCACCAACCTCATCCAGGCGCTCATCGTCTTGTTCGTTGCTGCGCCCGCATTCGTACTCTGGCTCGTTCCCGGTCTCCGGGAGAAGCGACCAGGCGCCGACATCACTGCAAAGGCGGCCACGGCATGAGCACCCAAGCCAACATCGTCAACAACAGCGCAGCGGGAACCCCGCCTCCGGCGTTGCGCAAGGTGGAGGCCCGGGAGAACCGCATCCAGCGGCTCTCCACGGGGGTCCTGCTCGCCGTCATCGGCCTCATGCTCGTGTGGGGCACGTTCGGTACCGCGGGTGACGCCAAGATCGCCCTGTCCGACGCGTTCGACGCCATCCAGTTGCCCACCATCGTCCTCCCGGGCGCCGTGACGGTGGCGCTGTGCGCGGTCCTCGTCCTGGGGGCAGCCTTCGCCTACCTCTCGGGGAGGTTCAACAAGCGCCTGATGACCATCGCCGGGGTGGTCGGTGGTGTGGCGTTGCTCGTCGGTTTCATCGCGTGGGCCGCCGCCGGCAGCATGGCCGTCTTCACCATGACGAACCAGCTGCAGGGCACCTTGGCCGTCGCCACCCCGCTGGTGTTCGGCGCGCTGTGTGGTGCGCTGTCCGAGCGCGCAGGTGTGGTCAACATTGCCATCGAGGGACAGTTCCTGACGGCCGCCTTCGCCGGCGCCATCACCGGATCGCTCACCAAATCACTGGTGGCCGCACTGATCGCCGCCATCCTGGCGGGCATGGCCATGGGCGCGCTGCTGGCGTTGTTCGCGCTGAAGTACTTCGTGGACCATGTGGTGCTGGGCGTCGTCATCAACCTGCTGGCGGCGGGCCTCACGGGCTTCCTGTTCCACCAGTTGGTCGGCTCGGACACGGCGAAGTACAACGCGGTGCCCATCATGCAGCGCATCCCCATCCCCGGCCTGGAGAGGATTCCCTTCCTGGGCCCCATCCTGTTCAACCAGACGGCCCTGGCATACCTCGCCATACTGATGGTGCCGGCCGTGTGGTTCCTGCTGTTCAAGACCAAGTGGGGGCTGCGGGTCCGCGCCGTCGGAGAGCACCCCCACGCTGCTGACACCGTGGGCATCAACGTGGTGGCCACGAAGTTCTCCTCCGTGGTGCTGGGCGGCGCCATGGCGGGGCTCGGCGGTGCCTACTTCACGATCGGCTCCACGGGTGCCTTCCGTCCCGACATGACCGTCGGCAACGGCTTCATCGCCCTCGCCGCACTGATCATGGGTCGCTGGCACCCCGTCTGGGCAGCCCTCATGGCCGTCTTCTTCGGCTTCGTGACGCAGCTGGGCCAGACCCTCAACCCGTTGGGCAGCCCCATCGACAGCCAGTTCCTGCTGATGCTGCCGTACGTGGCCACGATCATCGCCGTCGCAGGACTGGTCGGGCGCGTGCGTGCCCCCGCCGCCGACGGCGAGCACTTCGTGAAGGAGTGACATGGTGATCGACTGGGAAAGCCTGCGGAGCGCCGCCCGCGACGTGGCGACGCGGGCGTATGCGCCCTACTCGCACTACCCCGTGGGTGCGGCAGCCCTCGTGGACGACGGCCGCACCGTCGTCGGCTGCAACGTGGAGAACGCGGCCTACGGCGTGGCGCTGTGCGCCGAATGCGGTCTCATCTCGTCGCTGGTGGCGGGAGGTGGCGGCCGACTCGTGGCGTTCACCTGCGTCAACGGCAACGGAGACCTCATCATGCCGTGTGGCCGTTGCCGGCAACTCCTGAACGAGCACGGGGGAGCGTCCCTGCTCCTCGACACTCCCGAGGGTGTGTGGACTCTCGCGCAGGTGCTGCCGCAGGCCTTCGGCCCCGAGGACCTGACCATCGTGACGGGCACCCGCTGACCGATAGGTTGAACCCATGGAGCCACCCCAGCCCCCGATGAATCCGCCTCAGGGCGGGCCTCCCGGGCCGCCACACGCGCTGGGCGGGATCCAGCCGCAGTCGTCGCAGGACCCGCAGGAGCAACGGCGCACAGACCCGTCGCAGGCAGTGCCCCCTCCGGGGCGGCAGCCCGTTGCGGGATGGCAGGCACTTCCACAGCAATCGGTGCAGGGATGGCAGGGCCAGGTGCGGCCCCCACAGGGCTGGCCCGGTCCGCAGCAACGACAGCCCCCACCGGGGCTAGCGGGGAACCAGGCGCCACCGCAGGGATGGCCCGGGCAGGAGCAGCCGCAGGGCCATCCGCCCGGGTATGACCCACGGGTGTGGCGGGGTGGTCCCCCCGTGCGGGCCCAGTACCCACCGCCCCCCTTCCCCGGCCCCACCGCGCTGATCCCGCGACCTCCCCGCAGGCGCCTAGACCGCGCCCAGCGGGAGGAGGTGGCCACCACACTCTTCTTCACGGTCGGCTCGGCCATCCTCATGGCCGGGGTGGTGCTCCTCATCGCGCTGGTCTTCCCTCTGTCGACCTCCCTGCTGGTCTACTCCTTCGCGCTGGGTCTCGGCATCGTGTCGCTGATCTTCGTGCTGCTGAAGCGCGCGTCCCAGGCGGGCATGGTGATCCTCGTGGTCAGCACGGCTCTGGGGTTGGGTGCCGCCACCCTGGCGTGGGAGGACATCGACGTAACTCCCCTGGTGGGCCTGGCCATGGCCTCACTCCTGGCGGCCGTGGCGGCATTGGCGGCCCGACTCGGCAACTCTGCCTCAACGCTGGTGTGGCTCGCCTGGCTGGCGCTGGCCGTTGACTTCTTCGCCCCTGAGGCGTTCACGTCGGCGCTGGCAGGTGCGTTCTTCCTCGTCGCCATGATCGGGCGTGGCTGGCCGCGGCAGCAGGTGGCGGTGGCGTTGGCCATGGCCTTCAGTGGCTTCCAGGGAACCTTCGGTTCCGATCCTGCGTGGCCCGTCCTGTGGCTGGCGACCACCGTCGTGCTGACGTTGTGGTTCGTCCACTTCCACCGCGCAGCCCCGGCCGTGCCTGCCCCCGATGGCCTCCGGCGACCCCCGTGGGTGCTGCCGACGAGGGGGGAGTTGGGCGGGCAGCCCTGGGAACTGAGTCTCATCCTGCTCCCCACGGCATGGCTTGTCTCGTTCACGATCCGTGGCGCGCCCGGATGGCTTCCGCTGCTGGTGGCGGCCGTCGCCCTCGTGGCGGCCCTGCTGCTCCCGGAACCGCCCGGGGCCGTCAACCCGCAGGGTCCGCTGCGGGACGGGCTTGCGCTGGTCGCCGTCGCCGGGGTGGGCATCAGCCTCCTGGTGGGCCGCACCGACCCGGTGGTCGAGCCGCTGGTCCTCCTGGTGCTGGCCATCGCCGCCCAGGTGGTACCCGTGATCAAGTCGTCGCTGGGGTGGCTGTTCCGCGCCATCCCCGCGGTACTGGCGCTGTTCGCCGGCGGCGACGCCGTCGTGGCCGTGTGGGGCGGGGCCTCGGCGCTCGTCTCCGATCCCGTCACCATCCTCCAGGGGATCCTCCTCACCGTCCTGGGCGTCACGCTCATGGTGTTTCGACACGGCCGCGTCAACGAGGTCCTCGACGGCGTCCGTTTCGTGGGTGGCCTGTACCTGTGCGTCCACGGCGTGGTGCTGGCCGCCTCCCTCATCGGGATGCAGGTGGGGGCCCTCGAGGGCGGATTCCTCATCGGCCACACCATCGCGTCGCTCGGCTGGATGGCCTTCGCCGCCTTCCTGGCGCTCCGCAAGGGGTCCGCGGCGGACCTGACACTGGCAGCGGTCGTGGCGCTCGGGGCGGCCACGAAGCTGGTCCTGTTCGACATGGCCACCCTCTCGGGCATCGCCCGCGTGGCGGCGTTCATGGGGTGCGGTGCCATCATGGTCGTCATCGCCTTCCTGCGGCAGCGCCGTCGTCCCGCAACGACGCCCCGACCGCAGGGGGAGGCACACGCCCCCGCACCGTGGGGTCCGCATACCAGCGGCCGTCACTGAGTCACACATCACCCCGAAGGGAAATACTGACTTGCTTGGAACAGAGCAGATCCGCACGCTGCCGAAGGTTGCGCTGCACGACCATCTGGACGGCGGGCTGAGGCCGGCCACGATCATCGAGCACTGCGCCAGCAACGGCCACGTGCTGCCCACGACGGAGCCGGAGGCCTTGCGTCGCTGGTTCTTCGAGGCCGCCGACTCCGGGTCGCTGGTGCGCTACCTCGAAACGTTCGACCACACGATCGCGGCCATGCAGACCGCCGACCAGTTGGCGCGCGTCGCCCACGAGTTCGTGCTGGACCAGGCTGCCGACGGCGTGATCTACGCCGAGGCGCGCTACGCCCCCGAGCAGCACCTGCGACAGGGCCTGGGGCTGGCCGACGTCGTGGAGGCTGTGGGTCGGGGACTGAACTCCGGCATGGCTGAGGCGGAGGAGTTGGGCCACCCCATCGTCGCCCAGCAGATCGTCACGTCCATGCGCCACGGCGAGCCCACCATCGAGATCGCCGACCTGGCGGTGCGCTTCCGGAACGAGGGGGTGTGCGGGTTCGACATCGCCGGCGCCGAGGACGGATTCCCGCCCTCCAGGTTCCAGGCAGCCTTCGATCATCTCAAGCACAACAACGCCTACTTCACGATCCATGCGGGCGAGGCCTTCGGCCTGCCGTCGATCTGGGAGGCCGTACAGCTGTGCGGCGCCAACCGGCTGGGCCACGGAGTGCGGATCGTCGAGGACATCACCGTCGACGAGAACGGTCGGCGGCACCTCGGTGACCTGGCCGCCTACGTGCGCAACGAGCGCATCCCTTTGGAGCTGTGCCCCAGCTCCAACCTGCAGACAGGCATCGCCGACACCATCGAGCACCACCCCATCGGGATGCTCAAGGACCTCGGCTTCCGAATCACCGTGAACTGCGACAACAGGCTCATGAGCGACACCAGCATGAGCCGGGAGTTCGCGAAGCTCGTCGACGCGTTCGGATGGGATCTTGACGACGTGGAGTGGGTCACCATCAACGCCATGAAGTCGGCCTTCCTGCCCTTCGACGAGCGGCTGGCGCTCATTCAGGGCATCATAAAGCCCGCCTACGCGGAGTTCCGGGCGGGCGTCGCCTGACCCCAGCCCGTGTCGGGCACTGCGGAGGCGTCAGCGAACCTGCTCGCTGTCGCCTCCGGCTCCTGCTCCGGGGTTGGGCGTCCCCGGAGACGCCGACGTATCGACAGGGGGTTCGTAGCCCGTCGTGTCCTGAAAATCCCGGTACAGCAAGCGCGCGATGTCGTGATGATCCACCCACAGGTTGTCGAGCTCTCCGGGATCCTCACGCAGGTCATACAACTGCCCGTGTGCGGAGTCGACTGTGCACGGAATGCCCACGGGGGCGGAGAACCCGCCGGAACCAGAGCCATGAATGGACTTGTGGCGTCCGCGTCGCAACGACAGTCGTCCGTCGAAGGCCTGCTGACCGATTGTCCGTCGGTCCTCAGAGGAAAAGTCCGCGGCCAGGATGTCCGTGCCGTCGAGCGCGCTCAGTGGGATTGCACCGGTGAACATGGCCACCGTCGGCAGCAGGTCAAGCAGCGAAACAACATCTTTGCGCACGGTCCCTGCCTCAATGCCGGGGCCGCGGATCACCAAAGGAACGCGGTGACCACCCTCGTAGGCGTCTGCCTTTTGTCCCCGCCACGCTCCGTTGGGGCGATGGTGAACCACATCCCCGTCCTCGGGATAGATCATCGGCGCGCCGTTGTCACTCGTGAAGATGACCATGGTGTTCTCGAGGCGTCCGGTCGTGGCCAACGTCTCGAGGACCTGCCCCACCATCCAGTCGACCAGATGGATGCTGTCGCCGCGCGGACCAGCTCGCGACGTGCCCTGGACGAAGTGCGGGGGGACACAGGGGCGGTGGGGTGCGGCTGTGGCGATGTAGGCGAAGAATGGAACGTCGGTCTGTTCGCTCATCCACGCGACTGCCTCACGCAGCACCGTCGTGTCCACCTCGTCGTCAGCCCACCCCTCCACCATGAGGCCGGGACGCTGGGACGTGACCAGGGGATCCTTCTCCAACGACGGGATGCCGACGGTTCGGTCCTGGTCGAGGAAGCAGTAAGGGGGCATGTCGAGAGAACCGGAGATGCCGAAGAACCTGTCGAAACCTTGTTGGAGGGGGCCGTCGGTGAAGGGCTGGGCATAGTCGATGTCGCGCCCGTGCGCCTGCAGGTCGGGCTGGAAACCGGCGGCGAACGCGGAGGCCCGACCACCCTGGCGAGGAACCCACCCCAGGCCCAGGTGCCACTTGCCGAAGGCGCCCGTGCGGTAGCCGCGGGCCCCGAGGACAGATGCGAGCGTCGGGAGCCCCGGAGCCATGATCGAGGGATCCAGACCGCCAAGCACCCCCGCCTGCAAGGGGCTGCGCCACGGGTACCGCCCCGTCAGGATGGCGTAGCGAGAAGGAGTGCAGACCGAGGAGGCAGCATGGCTGTCCACGAAGCGGGCACCTGACGTGGCCAGCGCGTCGATGCTGGGCGTTGCCACCCGGGTCGCCCCGTAGCAGCTGAGGTCTCCCCACCCCAGGTCGTCCGCGACCACCATCACGACGTTGGGTGGGGGAGGGCCTGTCATCTGCCAGCCAGTCCTACCGTCGCGATGCCCTTCACAAGGTGCTTCTGCAGGAGGACGAGCACCAGCATTGTGGGGGCCATGGCGATGACGGATGCTGCGAGGATGAGGTTCCACGCGGCACCACGCTCCCCGAAGAATGTCTGGAGCCCGATGCTGACGTTGCCCAACCCCTCGACGTCGTTGACCACGATCAGCGGCCACAGGAAGCTGTTCCAGTATGTGATGAAGGTCCAGACTCCGAGGACCGCCAGGGACGGCTTGGCCAAGGGCAGGATGATGCGCGAGAACGTGCCCCACTGGGAGCAGCCGTCGACCCTTGACGCCTCCACCAGTTCGTAGGGCAGGCTCATGAAGAATTGCCGGAGCAGGAAGGTCCCGAACGCCCCGAAAGCCCAGGGGAGGATCAATGCCTGCCACGTGTTGATCCACCCGAGCCGCTGCATCAGCAGGAACATCGGGATGACCAACACCTCCTGGGGGATCATCAGAGTCGCCAAATAGCCCAGCAGGGTGAGGTCGCGGCCGCGCCAGCGAAGGATTCCGAAGGCGTAGGCCGCCAAGGAGCTCACCATGATCACCACGACGGTGCCGCCGACGGACTGGATGATGCCGTTGATGATGTAGCGCCCGAATGGTGCGTACTCAAAGACCTCTGCGTAGTTTGCCCACCTGATCTCGCTGCCGAACAGGGTGGGGG